>NZ_BAABEP010000007.1:19396-174754 GCF_039540215.1 Streptomyces tremellae | reverse complement strand
GCGGCTCGTCGTCGGGCGGCAGTGGCGGCTCGGGGAGCTCGGGCGGCTCCGGCGGGTCGGGCGGGTCCGGCGGGTCCGGCGGCACGGGCGGCTCCGGTGGCTCCGGCGGTGACACGGGCGGCTCGGGAGGCTCCGGCGGGAGCGGCGGCGGTTCGACCACGCCGACCGACCCGCCGTCGAGCGGCGACCCGACCGATCCGCCGTCGAGCGGGGACCCGACGAGCCCGCCGCCGTCCTCCGACCCCTCCTCGCCGACCGGCGACGGCAGCGGCAGCGGTGGCGGCCCGGCCGCCCAGTCGGCCTCGGTCACCCCGTCGCAGCCGGCGGACTGACGGCCGTACGGCCACCCGCACACACGGGCGCGGCCCCCGGCACACGCAGGGGGCGCGTCCGTGTCAGCGGGCGGGGACCGTCAGAAGAGGCGCAGCTTGTCGTCCTCGATGCCCCGCAGCGCGTCGTAGTCGAGCACCACGCAGCCGATGCCCCGGTCCGTCGCCAGCACCCGCGCCTGTGGCTTGATCTCCTGGGCCGCGAACACGCCCTTGACCGGGGCGAGATGGGGATCGCGGTTCAGCAGATCGAGGTAGCGGGTCAACTGCTCGACCCCGTCGATCTCGCCGCGCCGCTTGATCTCGACGGCGACCGTGCCGCCGTCCGAGTCCCGGCAGAGGATGTCCACGGGGCCGATCGCCGTCGGGTACTCGCGGCGGATGAGGGTGTAACCCTGGCCCAGGGTCTCGATGCGGTCCGCGAGCAGCTCCTGGAGGTGCGCCTCGACACCGTCCTTGATCAGCCCGGGGTCGACGCCCAGCTCGTGCGAGGAGTCGTGCAGGACCTCCTCCATGGTGATGATCAGTTTCTCGCCTGCCTTGTTCACGACGGTCCAGGCGCCGTCGTCCTCCTTGAGGGTGCAGGGCGGTGACATCCAGTTGAGGGGCTTGTACGCACGGTCGTCGGCGTGGATGGACACACTGCCGTCCGCCTTGACCAGGATGAGACGGGGGGCGGAGGGCAGATGGGCGGTGAGCCTGCCCGCGTAGTCCACGGAGCAGCGGGCGATGACGAGACGCATGGTCGGCAACGCTACTCGACTGGCGTCCCGCTACGCGATTCGCCCCACAAGCCCCGTTCGACGGTGGCCGGTTGTGCTCCCGTCTGCCTGGTGGAGACCAGGCCGCGCGCCTAACGTGTAAGCGAGAGGTTGTCGCGCGTGCACGCTGCGTCGCCATCCCTCCCCTTCCCTGCCCGTACGGCCCCGGTCGCGGGGTCGCGAGAGGAGAACCCATGTCGCTCGACGTCTCACCGGCACTCTTGGAGCAGGCCGAGCGAGGCGAGGTCGACGAAGCGGAATTCGTCGACTGCGTCCGGACCTCCCTGCCCTACGCATGGGAGATGATCAGCTCCCTGGTGGCCCAGCTGAAGGTCGACGGCGGCCCGTTCGCCGACAACCAGACGCCCCCGCCGGACGAACACGCCCGTGGCCAGCTGCTGCGCGCCCTCGCGAGCGACGCGATACGCGGCGCGCTCCAGCGCCATTTCGGCGTGCGCCTCGCCTTCCAGAACTGCCACCGCGTGGCCGTCTTCCCGCTCGGCGCCGCATCCGACGAGCGGCTGGCCCGCTTCACCTCGGTGCGCGCCCAGCTGCTCAACCAGTCGCCCGAGCTCCGGGACTGCTGACGGCGGCCCTGCCGTCCCGCACCGGAGGGGGTGACCGGTGCGGGACGGCACGGCCCGGCGGCGCCCCGGCGCGTGCGGCGCGGGCGCCGCACGCCCCGCGCCCGGGTCCTGGAGACGGCGGCGACCCGCGCGTTTCGGCCACGCCGGGCGCGCTACGCCAGCTGCGGCAGCACCTCCGCCCCCAGGCGCCGTACGTTCTCCTCCGTGGCCGCCAGGTCCCCGGAACCCTCGACGAGGAGCGCGAAGCGGCCGATGCCCGTACGCTCGGCCGTCGCCGCCAGGCGGTCCGCCGCGAGCCGCGGCGGACCCACCGGGTGCAGCGAACACAGCAGTTCGGTGTACGCGACCGGGTCGCGCATCGAACGGGCCCTGCCGTCCACCGTGGTGTGCGCGCCGAGTCCCTGGCGCAGCCAGCCCGGCATCGCCTTCATCAGGGTCTCCGCTGCCTCCCCGCGGTCGTCCGCAAGCTGCGCGACCCCCACCGACACGTGCGCGCCCTCGGGGTCGTGGCCCGCGGCGCGCGCGGTCGCGCTCCACAGCGCGACCATCTCCGCCTTCTCCTCGTCGCCCGCGTGCATCCCGAGCAGCATCGGCAGCCCGCGCTCGGCGGCGAGCCGCACCGTGCCCGGCGAGGTGCAGGCGACCACGACCTCGGGCCCCGGCACGTCGAGCAGTTCGTCGGGGCGCGGCACCACGGGCACCTCGCGGAAGGCGTACCGCGGCCCGAGCGCGGCCACCCGCGGCTCCCGCAGCCACCGCAGCAGCAGGTCGAGCGACTCGGGGAAGTCCTGCTCGAAGGCGGCGAGGCCCGCGCCGAAGACCTCCAGGTCGACCCAGGGCCCGCCCCGGCCCACGCCGAGGGAGAACCGGCCCTCGGAGAGTATGTGCAGCAGCGCGGTCTGCTCCCCGAGCGTCACCGGATGCGTGTTCGGCAACACGCTGACCGCCGTACCCACCCGCACGCGCTCGGTCCTTCCGAGCAGCAGACCCGCCAGGGTGACCGCGGACGGGCACACCCCGTACGGCACGAAGTGGTGCTCGGCGAGCCATACTTCATCGAGTCCCGCGCGCTCCACGGCCTGCGCGGTGCGCACCGCGCGGTGCAGCGCCTCGCCCTGCCCCTGTCCCGGAAACTGCGCTGCCAGCACGAACGTCCCCACCCGTGCTCCCGTACGCGTCGCATTCCGCACACGCATCGCCTTCTGCCTCCTCGCGGCCGACGCGGCTCCCCTTCCGGCAATAACGCCTGACACGTGCCAAAGGCACGGCCCTCGACCAAGATCTTGCGATTGTCCGGCTATTGCCCGCCGTTGGGGGGACCGCCGGGCCGGCACCGCGGCACGGGCCGGCCCGGCACGGGCCGTACGCTGAGAGGCAGCCCTGCCGTCTGCCCCGTGAGGTGTGTCATGTCCCCACGTCGCAACCGCCCCCGCGGCGGTGAGAAGCCCTTCGGCCGCGACGCCGGCGAGACCGGCACCCGCTACGGGGGCTTCCAGCGCACCGAGTCCTGGCAGGGCGAGGAGTGGTCGGTACGGCACGTCGCGGGCGCCAGCGCCGCGGGCAAGCGCTACCGCTGCCCCGGCTGCGACCAGGAGATCCCCTCCCACGTGCCGCACGTCGTCGCCTGGCCCGAGTTCGGCGGGGTGGACGACAGGCGCCACTGGCACCAGGCGTGCTGGAACGCGAAGGACCGGCGCGGCGCCAGGATCCAGCGCTCCCGCAACGCCCCGCGCTACTGAGACCCGCGCCACTGAGCCGCGGGGCGCGCTTCCGTCAGGTGTCGCGCCGGTCGAGCGCCGCGTACGCCCCCGCGAGCCCCAGCGCGGTCACCCCCAGCAGGATCCACAGCGACACCCAGCCGGTCGGGCCCCCGCCGTCGCCGAAGCTGCCGAGGCCCGGATAGAAGGACGCCAGCTGGCTCGGGATCGAATACCTCAGCAGCGCGCCGCTCACCCCGGGCAGCGAAGACGACAGGAACATGGCCATCACCAGCGGCAGCAGCACCACCCCGAGCATCGCCGTGATCGCGCCGGCCCCGTGCTTCACCAGCACGCCGAGCGCCTGCGACAGCACACCCAGCAGCGCCATGTACAAGCTCACACCCACCGTCGCCGAGACCCACTGCCCGGTCGACGGGCTCACCGCGTCGAGGATCACCAACTGGAGCACGCCCACCACGAGCGTCAGCGCCAGCATCAGGGTGAAGACCAGCGTGAAGTACACCGCGGCCTTGGCCGCGAGGACCCGCGCCCGGCTCGGGCACGCCGTCAGCGTGGTGCGGATCAGACCCGTGCTGAACTCCCCGGAGAACGTCATGACGCCCAGCGTGATCACGCACATCCCGCCGAGCAGCACCCCGAAAAGACCGAAGGAGACGGCCGTGCCGCCGGGCCGCAGCTCCTCGGTGCGCGGCCCCGACGTCGCGGCCACGCCCCACGCGACCAGCACCCCGGTGCCGAGCACCAGCAGGACCATCCCGCCGAGCGACCACATCGTGGACCGCAGCGACCGGATCTTGGTCCACTCGGCGACGACCGCGTCGCCCAGGTGCGCCCTGCGCTCGGGGACCGGCGAGACATAGCCGTCCTGCGGCAGCGGCGCCCTGTCCTGCTCCGGGTGCGAGGGGTAAGGGGCGGTCATCGGGCGTCGCCCTCCTCGGTGGCCTTGGCGGCGCCTGCGGCCCCCGTGGTCCCGCCGCCGTGCCGCTCGGCGGCGGGCGCGGGCGGCTTCGGCGCGTACCAGCCGCGCTGCGGCACCTCCGGCACGGTCGGCGGCTCCCACCCCGGCTCCTCCCCGGCGAAGCCCGCAAGCTCGTCGTCGGTGGAGCGGTGGTCGACCATCGGCTGCGTCATCCGCATGTACGCCTCCTCCAGCGACGCGTGGTGCGGGGACAGCTCCCACAGCCGCACGCCGGCCTCGTGCGCGAGGTCGCTGACGCGGGGGAGCGGCAGGCCCGTCACGCGCAGCGCGCCGTCCGGCTCCGGGAGCGTCTCGCCGCCCGCGCCGCCGATCAGGGCCGCGAGCCGCTCCCGGGCCGCCGGCTCGCCGTCCGCGACCCGTACCCGCGCGAAGTCGGCGGAGTTGCGCGCGATGAACGCGCGCACGCTCATGTCGGCGAGCAGCCGTCCCCTGCCGATGACGAGGAGATGGTCGGCGGTCACCGCCATCTCGCTCATCAGGTGCGAGGAGACCAGCACCGTGCGGCCCTCGGCGGCCAGCCGCTTCATCAGCGTGCGCACCCAGTAGATGCCCTCGGGGTCGAGGCCGTTGACCGGCTCGTCGAACAGCAGCACGCGCGGGTCGCCGAGGAGCGCGGCCGCGATGCCGAGCCGCTGCCCCATGCCGAGCGAGAAACCCCGCGTCCGTTTGCCCGCCACGTCCCGCAGCCCCACGACGCCGAGCACCTCCTCGACCCGCGAGGCCGGGATGCCGGAGAGCTGCGCGAGCGAGAGGAGGTGGCTGCGGGCGCTGCGGCCGCCGTGCACCGCCTTCGCGTCCAGCAGCGCCCCGACCGCACGGGCCGCGTTGGGCGTCTGCCGGAACGGTCGCCCGTCCACCGTGACGGTGCCGCTCGTCGGCCGGTCGAGACCGACGATCATGCGCATGGTGGTCGACTTGCCGGAGCCGTTGGGGCCGAGGAAGCCCGTGACGACGCCGGGGCGCACCTGGAACGAGAGCCCGTCCACCGCGGTCCTGGCGCCGAAACGCTTGGTCAGGCGGACCGCCTCGATCATCTCCAGCCCCAGCTCATCGATGGTTCGTCCCTTGCGCGGCCCGTACGCGGCCTCTGGAGGGCGAGGATATCCGCACCGGCCCCGTACGGGCGAAGCCGCGGAGGCGGGGCCCTACCGCGCGGGCCGGGCCGCGGGCGCCGCGTGGCACGCCCGCGGCGGTCAGGCGTCGCGCCTGCGCAGCACCAGATAGCCGCCGATCAGCGCCGCCACCACCCACGCCGCCATGATCCCGAAGCCGGCCCACGGCCCGTACGGGACGTCGCTGCCGCCCGACGCGTCCGGCACCACCTGGAGGATCTTCGAGCCCGCCTGATCGGGGAAGTACCGGGCGACGTCCTTCGCCTTCGGCACCGCCGCGAGGATGCTCGACACCAGGAAGAAGAACGGCATCAGGATGCCGAGCGACAGCATCGAGCTGCGCAGCATCGCGGTGACGCCCATCGAGAAGACCGCGATCAGGCACATGTACAGGCCGCTGCCGACCACCGCGCGCAGCACGCCGGGCGCCCCCAGGTCCGTACCGGCGTCGCCGAGCAGCGCCTGGCCGAGGAAGAACGTGATGAAGCCGGTGACAAGGCCCACCACGAGCGCCAGCAGCCCCGCCACGAAGATCTTGCCGTACAGGAAGGTGGCGCGGCGCGGCACGGCCGCGAGCGAGGTGCGGATCATGCCCGAGCTGTACTCGGAGCCCACGACGAGCACCCCGAAGACCACCATCGCCAGCTGTCCGAGCGACATCCCGGAGAAGCTGATCAGCGTCGGGTCGAAGTTCCTGCCCGGGTTGATCAGGGAGGCCGCCACGGCGCCGATGCCCGCGGTGGCGAGGAACGCGAGGGCCAGCGTCCACGTGGTGGACGAGACCGTCCGGATCTTCGTCCACTCGGACTGGAGGACGGCCGGTACCGAAGACATCGTTCAGACTCCCTTGTTGCGGTCGCGCCGATCCCGGCCCTGGTCCCAGCCCTGTCCCCAGCCGCCAGGAGCCCCCGGCTGCTGCGGACCCGCCCCCTGCGGCTGCTGCCCGGCGTCCCAGCCCGCGCCCTGGCCCCAGCCCGCGCCCTGCGGCACCCCGCCCGGCGCGGCGGCCGGGTCCCCGGGGCCCGCGTGCGCGTGGTACTCCACCGACTCCGCCGTCATCTGCATGAACGCCTCCTCCAGGGAAGCGCGCTGCGCGCTCAGCTCGTGCAGCGTGATGCCGTGCGCGGCCGCGAGGTCGCCGAGCGCCTCCGTCTCGGCGCCGTCGATCTCGAAGGTTCCGCCCTCGACCTCGGTGACCTGGTAGCCGCCGCCGCTCAGCGCGTCCCGCAGCCGCTCGGGCTGCGGGGTGCGCACCCGGGCGAAGCTGCGCGAGTTCTCGTGGATGAACTCCGCCATCGACGTGTTCGCCAGCAGCCTGCCCTGCCCGATGACGATGAGGTGGTCCGCAGTCAGGGCCATCTCGCTCATCAGGTGGCTCGACACGAACACCGTGCGGCCCTCGGCGGCGAGCGCCTTCATCAGATTGCGGATCCAGTGGATGCCCTCGGGGTCGAGCCCGTTGACCGGCTCGTCGAACATCAGGATGCGCGGGTCCCCGAGGAGCGCGGCCGCGATGCCGAGCCGCTGGCCCATGCCGAGCGAGAACCCCTTCGACTTGCGCTTCGCGACCGCCGTCAGACCCACCATGTCGAGGACCTCGTCGACCCGGCGGCGCGGAATGCGGTTGCTCTGCGCCAGCGCAAGCAGGTTGTTGTACGCGGTCCGCCCGCCGTGCATCGCCTTCGCCTCAAGGAGGGCGCCGATCTCCTTCAGCGGGTCGGGCAGCTCGTGGTACGTCCTGCCGTCGATGCGCACCGAGCCGCTCGTCGGGTTGTCGAGGTCGAGCATCATGCGCATGGTGGTCGACTTCCCGGCGCCGTTGGGGCCGAGAAAGCCCGTCACCACGCCGGGCCGTACCTGGAAGGAGAGATGATCGACCGCCAGTTTGCGGCCATAGCGTTTGGTGAGCCCCTCGACCTCGATCATGCGGCCCAACCTAGGCGCGCGGAAAGCCCCCCGCCACTCCAGTGGCGGGGGGCTGACACAACCGTTACCGAACGACCCGGTCCGCGGCCAGGGTGACGCCGGGTCGACGCCCCGGCGTCACCCGTGGGCCGCGGGTCAGCGCGACTGCTGCGCCGGGACCCCTCGGGAGATCGGCTCGTCCTCGGCGGGCGCGCCCGCGGCGGCGACCGCGGCACCCGTCAGCGAGGCCAGCATCTCGCGGACGTTGGTCAGCTGGGCGTTGATCGAGTCGCGGCGGTTGGTGAGGGCCGCCAGCTCGCGCTCGGAGTCGCTGCGGATACGGTCGGCCTTCGCGTTCGCGTCCGCGACGATGTCCTCGGACTGGCGCTGCGCCGTCTCGACCGTCTGACGCGCCCTGCGCTCCGCGTCCGTACGCAGCTTCTCCGCCTCGAGGCGCAGCTGCTCGGCGCGGTGCTCGATCTCCGCGAGGCGCTTCTCCGCCTTCGCCTGACGGGACGCCAGGTCGCGCTCGGACTGCTCACGGCGCTTGGCGAGGTTCGTCTCGAAGTCGGCCGCGGCCTGGGCGGCCTTGGCGCGGGTCTCCTCGAACAGCGCGTCCGCCTCGTCGCGCTTGGACTGCGCGTCCTTCTGCGCCTCGGCGCGCAGCGTGGACGCGTCACCCTTCGCCTTGTCGACGATGCGGGAGGCCTCGTCCTCCGCCTTCGCCTTGCGCTCGGAGGCGAAGGCCTCCGCGTCGTTGCGCACCTGCTGGGCCGCCGACTCGGCGAGCTCGCGGTGCTGCTCGGCGGCCCGGCGGGCCTCTTCCCGCAGGTCCTTCGCCTCCTCCTCGGCGAGGCGGAGGATCTTCTCGACCCGGGCACCGAGGCCGGCGTACGACGGCTCGGCGTCCGTGACCTGTGCCTGGGCGTTCTGCGTTTCGAGGTGCAGCTCCTCGATGCGCTTTTCCAGAGACGTGATCCGGGACAGCGCGCTGTCCCGGTCGGCGACGAGTTTGGTAATGCGGTCGTCCACCTGACCGCGGTCGTAACCACGCCGCACGAGCTCGAAGCCGAAGGGAGAGGAAGTGTCGCTCATGGGGTTCCTGTCGAAGAGACCGGTGAGGTGATAGAGGGAATCCTAGGGGCCCGTGCGGCGTGTCAACGCGCCGATGCGGCTTTGGTATGCAGAATGTCCAGCCTTTAGAGTGGTTCGGTCCTGACTACCCGTCCGACGGCTTACCATTCGAACGCGTCGGCCCCGCGGCGGCCCCCGCCTTGACGGGGCTGTCCTTGCCGGAGGCGCCCGGGGCCAGCGACAGCGCTTCGAGCACGTCCTGCACCCGCGAGATCTCGGCCTGGATGTCCGAGTGTCTGCGCGCCAGCACATCGAGCTCGCGCTTGCCCTCCGAGACCATCTGCTCGGCGTCCCTTCGGGCGTCGGCCCGCAGCTGCTCGGCCTCCCGGATGAGCTCGGCCTTCTTCTGCTCGGCTTCCTTGAGCAGACCCTCGGCCTTCTTCACCGCGGCGATCCTGACCGTGCTCGCCTCCGCGTTGGCGTCCGCCAGCAGTTCCTTGGCCTTCTGCTCGGCCTCGGCGCGCTGTTCGGTCGCCGCCTTCATCAGAGTATCCACCCGCTCACCGACCGTCTTCAGCTGCTCCGAGGTTTCCCGCCTCGCGCGCTCGTGCAGCTCCTCGATCTCGGCGTCGACCCGGGCCCGCGCCTCCTCGGCGCGCTCCCGCAGCGCGGACGCGTCGCCGCGCGCTCCCACCAGCAGCTCGTCCGCGTCGGCACGGGCGCGCTCCACGATCGCGTTGCCCTCGACCGTCGCCTCCGCGGTGATCCGCTCGGCCTCCGTGCGGGCCGCGCCGACCATCGTGTCCGCGCTCGCCTCGGCCTCGGTGGCGGTGCGCAGCGCCTCCTCCTGGGCCTTGTTCATCAGCTGGTCGGCCTGCTCCGCCGCGTCGGAACGCCGCTTCGCCGCGTCCTTGCGCGCCTCGTCGAGCAGCCGGTCGGCCTCCTCCTGCGCCTCGGCACGCAGCCGCTCGGCCTCCGCGCGGCCCTCGGCGCGCGCCTGCTCGGCCTCCGCGCGCATCCGCTCGGCGGCCTGCCGCGCGGAGCCGACCGTCTCGGCCGCCTCCGCGCGCATCCGCTCCGTCTCCTCGGTGGCCTCCGCGACGAGCCGGTCGACCTGCGCGCCGGCCTCGGTCCGCATGCGGTTCGCGTCGTCGCGCGCCTCGGCGCGGGTGCGGGACGCGTCCTGCTCGGCCGCCGCGCGGGCGTCGGCCGCCTCGGTGCGCAGCCGCTGCGCGTGCGCCGTCGCCTCGCCGCGCAGCCGGTCGGCCTCCGCGGCCGCCTCGGTGACGGTCTGCTCGGCGAGCTGCTGCGCCGCGTCGGTCTCCTCCTGCGCACGGGTGCGCAGCCTGGCCGCGTCCTCGGAGGCGCGCTCGCGCTCGGCGTAGGCGTCCGCCCGTACCCGGTCGGCCTCCTCCTGCGCCTCGGTGCGCGTGCGCTCGGCGGCGTGCTCCGCGGCGGAGCGCAGCCCCGCGATCTCCTGCTCGGCCTGGTGGTGCAGGCCCGCGACGGACTCCCGCACCTCGCGGGCCGTCTGCTCGGCGGCGGCGACGGCCTCCGTCGCACTGCGGTCGGCCTCCTCGGCCAGCCGCCTGGCCTCGGCCTGCGCCTCCTCGACCCGCTTGCGGGCCGCGGCGAGGAGTTCCTCGCTCTGCTCCCGCGCGCGCTCGCGCTCCTGCTCGGCCTCGCCGCGCGCGGCGGCGAGGAGCTCCTCGGCCTCGCGGCGGCGGCGCGCCGCCTCCTCCTGCGCGGCGGACAGCGCCTCCGCGGCCTCCGCGCCCACCCGCTCGGCCGCCGCCGCGGCCTCGCTCCTGATCCGGTCGGCGCTCTCCTGCGCCTCCGTCCTGAGCCGCTCGGCCTCGGTGACGGCCTCGGTGCGCAGCCGCACGGCCGCGTTCTCCGCCTCGGCGCGGGACGCGGACGCGTCCGACGCGGCCTCGGTGCGCAGCCGTTCGGCCTCCTGCTCGGCCTGTCCGAGCAGCGACCTGACGCGCTCCGCGGTCTCCGTGCGCTTGCGGTCCGCCTCCTCGGCGGCCTCGCGGCGCAGCCGCTCGCCCTCGGCGCGCGCCTCGGCGAGCGCCGTCTCGGCGGCCTCAAGGCGCTGGGCGGCCTCCTCGTGAAGGCGCGTCAGCTCGGCGGCGGCCTCCGACTTGCGGGCCTCGATGCCGCGCTCTGTCTCCTCCCGCAGCCGGGCGGCGGCCTCCTCGGCTGCCGTCCTGACGGCCTCCGCCTGCTCCTCGCCCTCGGTGCGCAGCCGCTCGGCCTCTGCCCTGGTGCGCTCCAGCGTCTCCTCGGCCTGCCGGCGCAGCGTCGTGGCGCGCTCGATGGCCTCGGTGCGCACCCGCTCGCTCTCGGCGCCCGCGGCCGAGCGCAGCTCGTCGGCGTCGGTCCTGGCCTTCGTCAGCAGTTCCTCGGCAGACTTCGCGGCCTCCTCGATCTGCTGGACGGCCTCCCTGCGGGCCTCGCCGCGGATCTGTTCGCCCTCGGCGACCGCCTCGGAGCGCAGCTGCTCGGCCTCGCCGCGCAGCCTGCGTGCCTCCTCCTGGAGCTCGACCGTCTTGGCGCGGTACTCCTTGGTGTCGTCCTTGGCCGCGCCCTTGAGCTGGTCGGCCTGCTCGGCCGCCTCCGCGCGCAGCCGGTCCGCCTCGGTCTCCGCCTCCCGGCGGATGCGCTCGGCCTCCTCGCCCGCCTTGCGCCGGGTGTCCTTGGCGTCGTCGGACGCCTTGGTCAGCACCTCGTCGGCGGTGCGCGCCGCCTTCGCCAGCTGGGCGGCCGTGTCCTCGGCCGCCGCCGCGCGCGCCTTCTCCGCGGCCTCGGCCACCAGCTTCTCGGCCTCGGCCCGCGCGTCCGCGAGCACCTGCCCGGCCTCGGCCTTGGCGGCCTCGGCCTCCTCGGTGGCCTCGCCGACCAGCCGGGCGATCTCGGCCTTCGCCGTGCGGGTGCGCTGCTCGTTCTGCGATTCGGCCCCGGCCAGCCGCTTGACGGCGGCCTCCTTGGCCTCGGCGACGACCCGGTCGGCCTCGGCGCGGGCCTCGCGCAGCCGCTCCTCCGCCTCCTGCATCCGCGCTTCCGCGGCCCTGCTCAGCTCCGTGGCCTGCTGGCGCGCCTGGTCCGACTCGGCCGCCGCGCTCGTGCGCAGCTGCTCGGCGTGGCTCGTCGCCTCCTGGGCCTGGGTGGACGCCGCGTTCAGCAGCCGCTCCGCGTCCCTGCGGGCCCGCAGCAGCAGCGCCTCGGCCTCGCTCCTCGCGGTCTCCGCCTCTGCGCCCAGGCGCTGGCGCGCCTCCTCGGCGACCCTGGCCGCCTCCGCGCGGGCCGCGGACAGGGTGCGCTCGGCCTCGGCGCGCGACTCGTCCATGAGCCGCCTGGCCTGTGACTCGGTACGGGCCCGCAGCTGCTCGGCCCAGGCGACGTTCTCGTTGACGTGCGACTCGACGGTCTGCCGCCGCTCGGCGAGCTCCTGGTCGAGGCGCTGGCGCCGCTGCACGGCCTCGGCGTGCAGCTCGGCCTGGAGGCGGGACTGCTGCTCCGCGTGTTCCTGGAGGATGCGCTGCGTCTGGGCGCGCGCCTCCCGCAGCTCGCGCTCGGCGTCCGAGCGCAGCTGGTCCGCCTGCATCTGGGCGTTGCGGAGCATCTGTTCCGCCTGGTAGCCCAGATCGGCGCCGTCGTAGGAGGAAGGCCTCATGGCGAGGTTGCGGCGCGCTTCGTGGAGCTTCGCGCGCAATACCTCGACCTGGTACCCGAGGTCCTCGGCGTGCTGGACGGCCTTGTCCCGCGCGGTCCGCAGCCGGTCCATCTCGGCTTCGATCCGCGAGAGCTGGTCGTCAGCCCGGTGGCTCTCCTGGCGTTCGTAGCCCCGCACTGCGCGGTCCCATCCGTCCCCTGGTCGCAACTCTGCTGAGCGAGTGCCGTCCTCGGCGAACGGCCCCCCGGGGGAATGGTGTCAGATCATCGGAGGGTGCGCCGCCCCGGCCCGGCCCCGGTCCGCCCACTCTACCGGGCCCGGGAAGCCCGCAGTCAGTGCTCAGGGGAGGAGGTGACCAGTTCTGTGAGGACTCCGTGGCAGTCCTTGGGGTGAAGAAAGGTGATTCGTGAGCCCATCGTGCCCGTACGGGGCTCCTCGTAGAGCACCCGGACGCCCTTTTCGCCGATCGCGGCGGCGTCGCCGTCCACGTCCGGGGTGCCGAAGGCGATGTGGTGCACGCCCTCGCCGTTCCTGGCCAGCCATTTGCCGACGGCGGAGTCCTCCCGCACCGGTTCGAGCAGCTGCAGGTAGGTGGCGCCGCCGTCCGACGTGCCGTTGACCCGCAGCATGGCCTCGCGCACGCCCTGCTCCTCGTTGACCTCCGTGTGGCAGACCTCGAAGCCGTACGTCGAGCGGTAGAACGCGACGGTTGTGTCAAGGTCGTGACAGGCGATTCCGATGTGATCGATACGCGTCAGCATGGCACCCAGTCCAGCGCGGGCGTGGCGGTCACGCAACGTGCGCGCCGTCACACGGAACGGCCGGTGACCGATGTCCGTACCCGCCGGTACATTGGAAGTTAACCGTCGTTCACGGCAGCGTCCCTGCGGGTGCGGCGCGGCCGCAGGACGGCGCGGCCCGCGGTCCGCCGGGTACACGCACGCACCGTCGCACACAGCCGCGTATGCAAAGGGGCCCACCTCATGTCCGGTTCGCACACCTCCTCCTCCGTGATCGTCGCGGGCGCGCGCACCCCCATGGGCCGCCTCCTCGGCTCCCTCGCGCCGTTCTCCGCGACGGACCTCGGCGGCTTCGCGATCAGGGCCGCACTGGAGCGGGCGGGCGTCGGGCCCGAGCAGGTGGAGTACGTGATCATGGGCCAGGTGCTCCAGGCGGGCGCCGGGCAGCTCCCCGCGCGGCAGGCGGCGGTCAAGGCGGGCATCCCGATGACCGTCCCCGCGCTGACGGTCAACAAGGTCTGCCTCTCCGGGCTCGACGCGATCGCCCTCGCGGACCAGCTGATCCGCGCGGGCGAGTTCGACGTCGTCGTAGCGGGCGGCCAGGAGTCCATGACGAACGCGCCGCACCTGCTGCCGAAGTCACGCGCCGGGTACAAGTACGGCTCGATCGAGGTCCTCGACTCGATGGCGTACGACGGCCTCACCGACGCGTACGAGGACATCGCCATGGGCGCCTCCACGGAGAGGCACAACGCGCGCCTCGGCATCGAGCGCGCCCCGCAGGACGAGTTCGCCGCCCGCTCCCACCAGCGGGCCGCCGCCGCCAGGAAGAACGGCGCGTTCGAGGCGGAGATCGTCCCGGTGGAGATCCCGCAGCGCAAGGGGGACCCGGTGCTGTTCGCCGAGGACGAGGGGATCCGCCCGGACACCACCGCCGAGGGCCTCGCGAGGCTCCGCCCGGCCTTCGACCCCCGGGGCACGATCACCGCGGGCTCCTCCTCGCAGATCTCCGACGGGGCCGCGGCGGTCGTCGTCATGAGCCGGGCCAAGGCGGAGGAGCTCGGGCTCGCGTGGCTCGCCGAGATCGGCGCCCACGGAAACGTGGCGGGCCCCGACAACTCCCTCCAGTCCCAGCCGTCCCACGCCATCGAGCACGCGCTCGGCAAGGAGGGGCTCACGGTGGGCGACCTCGACCTGATCGAGATCAACGAGGCGTTCGCCGCGGTCGCCGTACAGTCCATGAAGGACCTGGGCGTCTCGCCCGACCTGGTGAACGTGAACGGCGGCGCGATCGCCCTCGGCCACCCGATCGGCATGTCGGGCGCGCGGCTGGTGCTCCACCTCGCCCTGGAGCTCAAGCGGCGCGGCGGCGGGACGGGCGCGGCGGCGCTGTGCGGCGGGGGCGGGCAGGGCGACGCCCTGATCGTCCGCGTGGCCAAGTAGCCCGGTCGGCGGGCCGGCCCGCCGACCGGGCGGCCGGTGGCGCACGGACCGCCCGCGGGCGGCCCGAACCGGGCAGGAGCACCGGGCAGGAGCACCGGGCAGGAGCACCGGGCAGGACGGCCCGTACCGGGCGGGACGGGGCAGGACCGGGCAGGACCGAGGAGGAGCAGCGCTGTGGTGGACGTCCCCGAGCTCGTGGCGCAGGCGCGTGAGGGCAGGCCGCGCGCCGTGGCGCGGCTGATCTCCCTGGTCGAGGGGGCGTCGCCGCAGCTGCGCGAGGTGATGGCGGCGCTCGCGCCGCTGACCGGCGGGGCGTACGTGGTGGGGCTCACGGGCTCGCCCGGTGTCGGCAAGTCGACCTCCACGTCCGCGCTGGTCTCCGCCTACCGCAGGGCGGGCAGGCGGGTGGGGGTGCTCGCGGTCGACCCGTCGTCGCCGTTCTCCGGCGGCGCCCTCCTCGGCGACCGGGTCCGGATGGCGGACCACGCCTCCGACCCGGGCGTCTACATCCGCTCGATGGCCACCCGCGGCCATCTCGGCGGGCTGGCCTGGGCCGCGCCCCAGGCGATCCGGGTGCTGGACGCGGCGGGGTGCGACGTGATCCTGGTCGAGACGGTCGGTGTCGGCCAGTCCGAGGTGGAGATCGCCTCGCAGGCCGACACGTCGGTGGTGCTGCTCGCGCCCGGCATGGGCGACGGCATCCAGGCGGCGAAGGCCGGGATCCTGGAGATCGGCGACGTCTACGTGGTCAACAAGGCCGACAGGGACGGCGCCGACGCCACGGCCCGCGAGCTGGGCCACATGCTGGGCCTCGGCGAGGCCCGCGCCCCCGGCGACTGGCGGCCGCCCATCGTCAAGACGGTGGCGGCGCGGGGCGAGGGCACCGACGAGGTGGTCGAGGCGCTGGAGAAGCACCGCGCCTGGATGGACGAGCACGGCGAGCTGACGGCCCGCAGGGCCCGCAGGGCCGCCCGCGAGGTCGAGACCATCGCGGTCACGGCGCTGCGCGAGCGCATCGCCGACCTGCGCGGCGACGTACGCCTCGAAGCCCTGGCCGCCCGGGTGGCCGCGGGCGCACTCGACCCGTACGCCGCGGCGGACGACCTGGTCGCCGGCGTGACGGGGCCCGAGCAGGCCCCGCGCCACGGGGCCTGACCCCGCCGCCCCACCGCGTGCGCGAGGCCGGCGGCCTCAGTCGTCGGCCGTGGGGGCCGTGTGGCGGATGGTCGCGGCGCCCGAACGGGTGTCGATCCCAAGGTCGTGGACGCGGCCGTCCGCCGAGCGCACGGTGGCCTCCCAGGTGTGGGCGCGGTGGTCGTCGAGCTCGACGGAGGTCACCGTGCCCGGTACCGAGGACCGGGCCGCGCGCGCCGCGTCCGCGGCCGTGAGGCGGGCGTCCGCCAGGGCGGCCAGGCCTTCGCCGTCGTCGCCCGGGTCGCGCTCGTCGGTGCGCACGGCCCCGGTTGCCGCGTCGAGGTCGAGTTCGCGCGCCTCGCCCCGGCCCGCCGTGCGCAGTTCGACCTCCCACAGGCCTCCGTCCTCGCGCTCCACGGAGACCACCGTGCCGGGGTGCGTCCGCAGCGCCGCCCGCGCCGCGTCGTCGGCCTCGCGCGGACCCCCGGCCGCGGCGGGCACACCGCCGGCCGGCCGGTCGCCCGCTCGGGGAGCACCCGCCGCGGGGTGCGCGGTGCCGCCGCCGCTGCCGGTCAGCGCCATCGCGCTGTACGTGCCGCCGCCTGCCACGACCGCCGCCGCCAGGGCCGCTACCACCAGATTGCGCTTCATGCCTGCTCTCCTCCGTGAGATGTCGTGCACGGGACGGATCCACCGTGCCCTGGGCGTGCTGAAGGCAGGCTGAAGCGACCTGAAGCGTTCTTCAGGCGCGGTCTGCGAGGCTGGTCGCATGCGGTTGCTGATCGTGGAGGACGAGCGGCGGCTCGCCCTGTCGCTCGCCGGGGGACTGGCCGCCGAGGGCTTCGCCGTGGACGTGGTGCACGACGGGCGGGAAGGGCTGGGCCGTGCCGCAGAGGGCGTATACGACCTCGTGGTGCTCGACATCATGCTGCCAGGACTCAACGGCTACCGCGTCTGCGCCGCCCTGCGCGCCGCGGGCCACGACGTGCCGATCCTGATGCTCACCGCGAAGGACGGCGAGTACGACGAGGCCGAGGGCCTCGACACCGGGGCCGACGACTACCTCACCAAGCCGTTCTCGTACGTCGTCCTCGTCGCCCGGATCAGGGCGCTGCTGCGGCGCAGGTCCGCCGCAGGCGCCTCGCCCGTCCTGCGGATCGGCCCGCTCACCGTGGACACCGCCGCCCGCCGGGTGCACAGGGGCGACGAGGAGGTGGCGCTGACGGCCAAGGAGTTCGCCGTGCTCGAACAGCTCGCCGTGCGGGCGGGCCAGGTGGTCGGGAAGCCCGAGATCCTTGAGCACGTCTGGGACTTCGCCTACGAGGGCGACCCCAACATCGTCGAGGTCTATGTGAGCGCGCTGCGCCGCAAGCTGGGCGCCGACCGCATCGAGACGGTGCGCGGCGCCGGCTACCGGATGGCAGGGACGTGAGGCGCCGTACCTCCGCGGTGCGGCGCCGCCTCGCCACGGTCAGGGCCCGGGCGGCGCTCGGCACCACCGCGGTCGTCGCGGCCGCGCTGGTCGCGGCGGGGCTCGCCGTCCTGCTGTCGCTGCGCGCCGACCTGACGGACCAGGCGGAGCGCCGGGCCGACGACACCGCGCGCACGGTGGCGCTCGCCGTCGCCTCCCGCGTCCCCGACGTCACCCCGTACTCCCGTCTCGACCTGCCGGACGACGAGGACCGGCCGGTGCAGGTGGTCGCCGAGGACGGGCGGCTGCTGGCCGCCTCCGAGGACCTGGAGCGGATCAGCGGCACGGGCGTCGACGCGGTGCGCCCCCGCCCGCCCGCGGCGGCACGGCCCGCGGGCCCCCGCGCCACCGGTGACCGGGACACCAGCAGCACCAGCGGCACCAGCCGTACCAGCGACAGCAACGACAGCAACGACAGCAACGACAGCAACGACAGTGATGACGCCAGTGACAGCGACGACGGCGGCGCTCCGCCCGCCCCCGGCCGTATCGACGACGACATCGACCACGGCTCCGGCCGTGCCACCGTCGACGGGGAGAGCGCCGACATGCGTTTCGCGAGCGTCGAGGTCACCGACCGCGCGGGCAGGACCGTGCGCGTCCACGCCGGCGCGTCGCTCGCCGCGCGCGAGTCCGCCGTCGCCACGGCCGCGGCCACCCTGCTCGCGGGCCTGCCGGTGCTGCTGCTCGTGGTGGGGGGCTCGACCTGGCTCGTCGCCCGGCGGGCCCTGGGCCCGGTCGAGGGCATCCGGCGCGAGATGGCGGCGATCACAGCGTCGGAGAACCTGGCGCGCCGGGTGCCGCAGCCCGCCACCCACGACGAGGTCGCGGACCTGGCCCGCACCACCAACGAGACCCTGGCGGCCCTTGAGGCGGCCGTCGAGCGACAGCGCAGGTTCGTCGCCGACGCCTCGCACGAGCTGCGCAGCCCCATCGCCTCGCTCCGCACCCAGCTTGAGGTCGGCGCCGCGCACCCGCACCTGCTCGACGTGGCGGGCGCGGTGGCGGACGTGACGCGCCTCCAGCGGCTCGCCGCTGACCTGCTGCTGCTCGCCCGGCTCGACGCGGGGGAGCGCCCGGGGGACGGCCGGGTGGACCTGGCGGCCCTGGTGCGCGAGGAGGTCGCCCAGCGCCCGGCGGACCGGCTGCCGGTCGTACCGCGCGGGTCCTGCGGGCCGCCCGTGGAGGCCACCGGGTCGCGGGCCCAGCTGGCCCGTGTCCTCGGCAACCTCCTGGACAACGCCCAGCGCCACGGCCGTTCGCGCGTCGAGGTGTCCGTCGGGCGGACGGCGGAAGGCCCGTTCCTGGCCGTCGCCGACGACGGCGCCGGGGTGGCGCCGCGGGACCGCGAGCGGATCTTCGAGCGGTTCGTACGGCTGGACGAGGCGCGCGGCCGGGACGACGGAGGGGCGGGGCTCGGCCTCGCGATCGCCAGGGACGTGGCTGCCGGGCACGGCGGCACCCTCACGGCCGCCGCGGCGCCGGGCGGCGGGGCGCTTTTCACCCTCCGGCTGCCGCCCGCCGCCGGGGGGTGGAAAGTCCCCAGGCGCCCGGTCTGACGCCTCAGTTCTTGCCGCGTCGCCTGCGCAGCTGGTCGGCGACCGGGGTCAGGGAGGCCCGCAGCTGTGCGAGCTGCTCCGGTGTCAGCATGTCGATGAAATGCCTGCGCACGGAGGCGACATGGTGCGGGGCGACCGTGCGCATGGTCTCCATGCCGTGGTCGGTGAGGACCGCGAACAGTCCGCGGCGGTCCGACTCGCAGTGCTCCCGCTTGACGAGGCCCGCGCTCTCCATGCGGGTGACCTGGTGGGAGAGGCGGCTCTTGGACTGGAGGGTGGCCGCCGCGAGGTCGGTCATCCGCAGCCTGCGGTCCTCGGCCTCCGAGAGGTTCACCAGGATCTCGTAGTCGTTCATGGTCAGGCCGAACGGCTGCAGGTCCCTCTCCATCTGGTACGTCAGCAGCCGGTTGACGTCCAGGTGTGTGCGCCATGCGCACTGCTCCGCCTCGGTCAGCCAGGGGGCGTCCGTCCCCGGCCCGGCGGTCTGCGTCTCGGTCTCCATAACGACATTCTACCTAAGAAGTTGAATTTTCTACGAATAGTTCGGCCGGGCCGGCACCCTCCTCGTACCTACCCCCGGAGTGCCGTCAGAGGCCGAAGCGCCGCTGGAGATCTCCCAGCTGCCCGCCCAGCCGGGGCGGCCCCTGCGCCGCCCCGCCCCGGGGCCCGCCGCCCGGGGCCCCCGCCTCCTCGGGCACCGCGCCCGTCGGCCGCTCGGCCAGCAGGGTCTCCGTGGACTGGACCAGTACAGTACCCGCACCGGCGAACTCGAACTGGTGCTCCTCGCCCGACGCGCCCCCGATGCCCGTCATCGCCCGCACCCCGCCGATGAGCCCCCGCAGATAGCCGAAGTCGTAGTGGTGGCAGGGGGAGGGGCAGTCGGCCCAGCCGACCAGGGCCTGCGGGTCGACCCGCAGCGGCGGCTCCATGAAGACCACGGGGCCGTTGGACACGGCGACGAACTTTCCCGTCCCGATCAGCGTCAGGAACCCCGGCACGATCGACTGCTTCAAGGCCAGGGACGGCTGGTAGGCCAGCAGGTTTCCCGACCGGATCGTCAGATTGCCGTCGTCCAGGTCGTAGGAGTTGACGTCGAAGGCCCGGTCGGCGAGCAGCATCTTGCCGCTGCCCTGCGCCACCACCCAGTCCGCCACGTGCAGCGGCGAGTGGAAGCTCGTCCGCATCAGCCCCTCGAAGCGCCCGTGCCCGACGCCGTCGAAGGAGATCTGCCCGTAGTAGGCGATCATCTTGCCCTTCTGGAGGAACCACTGGTCGTCCCGGAGTTCCACACAGAAGGTGTACTTGTCGACGTTGTCGTTGCCCGGCAGCGTCGTCGGGTCGAAGACCACGGGCCCGCTCACAGCTTCTCCTCCGACGCCTGGACGAACACCGCGCCGCTGCCGCTCAGCTCCAGCTGGAACGCCTCGCCCGAGCCGCGGCCCACCATCTCCCGCCACCCGAGCGCGGCCGAGAGCTTGTTGCGCACGTCACCGTAGTGCGCCACATACGCCTGCGGGTCGACGTGCACCTCGCGCCCCGGCGCGATCGGCAGCTCCACCACCCCGCCGTGCGCCATCACGGCGACCGCGCCGTGCCCGCGCAGCGTGGTGGTGAACAGGCCCTGCCCGGTCATCTGGCCGCGCACCATCCCCATCACCCCGCCTTGCGACCCCATGAACATCGTCCCCTGCTCCAGCGACCCGTCGAACGCGAGCAGCCGGTCCGCCTCGACGTAGAGCGTGTCCCCGCTGAGGTTCACCACCTGGATGTGGTGCCCGCCGTGGCCGAACAGCACGGTCCCGCTGCCCTCGACCGTCATCAGCGGCGCCGCCTCGTTCGCCACCCTGCGGCCGATCATGGACATCACACCGCCCTGGCCGCCCTGGATGTTCGGGGTGAAGCTCACGTCGCCCCGGTAGGCGACCATCGCGCCGCGCTGGCTGAACATCCGCTGCCCCGGCCGGAGGACCGCCTCCACCAGCTTGTCGTTGATCTCGCGGAACGGCATGGCTAGAGGTCGCCCCCGATCGTGTCGCGCTCGCTCGGCTGCACGTAGACGAGCCCCTCGCCCTCGAACCTGATCTGGAACGACTCGCCCGAGCCCTCACCCATGAACGTCCGGTATGAGACGCCCGACTGGAAGTTCTGCCGCAGGTCGCCCTGGTGGGCGACGTACGCCCCCGGGTCGACCGACAGCGGGTACTGCGGCGCGACCCGCAGCACCACCGCGGGGCCGTCCGACATGATCGCCGCCTGTCCCGTGCCCTCGACCGTGGTGGTGAACAGGCCGTTGCCGCCGCTCGCCCCGCGCAGCCCGGTGAACGTGGTGCCCGTGCGCAGCCCCGCGTCCGTGCACAGCAGGTTCGACGCCTCGACGTACAGCTTGTCGCCGCGCAGCGCGACGAGGTTGATCTCGCTCGCGCGGTCCGCGAAGAAGCAGGTGCCCTGGCCGCGCACCTCCATCACCGTCATCGACTCGCCGGTGATCCTGCGCGTCACCATCCCGCGCAGGCCCTCACCCCCTCCGGTCATCTTCTTGAAGGACATCCGGCCGTCGTAGGCGACCATCGAGCCGTTCTTCGCCTTCACCGCGTCGCCCGCCAGATCGACGGCGAGCATCTTGCTTCCCTGGAGTCGGAACTGAGCCACGGACCGAAGGTAGCGGGCGCCGCCGCCCGCGAACAGCACGTCCCGCGCCGCGGGAGCCGCCCGGCAGACCCTGACACGGGCCCGGGGCGCCGCTGCTGCCACAATGGAGCCGGTTTGTGCGCGCGTTCACAAACGACACCCGACCGAAAGCGAAGCCTCCGTGGACATCAAGACCGCATCCGCGCTCCACCGACTCCGCCTCGTCTCGGCGCCCGAGGCGGTGTCCTTCCTGCTGCTGCTCGTCTGCTCCGTGCTCAAGCGGACCAGCGACTTCAACGCGGTGCCCGCGATGGGCATGATCCACGGGATCCTGTTCATCCTCTACGTGCTGTTCTGGCTCGACGCCTGGCGCTGCGCCCGCTGGAAGCTGCCCACGGCCGCGCTCTACTTCATCCTCTCCGTGCTGCCCACCGGCGGCTTCTTCGCCGAGCGCAAGCTCAAGCGCGCCTCCGAGGACATGGTCATCGCCGCGCGGGCCCGCCGCGAGGGGACGGTCAACGCGTGATCGTCGCTTTCTCCGTGTCGCCGCTCGGCGTCGGCGAGGACGTCGGCGAGTACGTCGCCGACGCCGTCCGGGTGGTCCGCGAGTCCGGGCTGCCGAACCGCACGGACGCCATGTTCACCTCCGTGGAGGGGGAGTGGGACGAGGTGATGGACGTGGTCAAGCGGGCGGTCGCGGCCGTCGAGGCGCGCTGCTCGCGGGTCTCGCTCGTCCTCAAGGCCGACATCCGCGAGGGTGTGACGGACGGTCTGACCGCCAAGGTGGAGACCGTGGAGCGCCATCTGCGCGCGGGCGGCGCCGGCGCCTGACCCGGCGCGGGCCCGCCAGGCCCTGCGCCTGACCCGGCCCGGCCGGCCGCGCCGGGTGGCAGCCGTACGAAGGAACGGGGAGCGGAAAGCTCCCCACTCGGACGACTCCAGTCGACATGCCAGGTGATGTCCCTTTTTGTGGGGATGTCACCTCGTTCGTCGGCTGGAGGACACACGTGCGGCCGCAGGGCTACGACTACGACTCCCACAGTGCGCTCGCGGGCCCCCTCCAGGACCCGGGGCCGTCCGGCGCCTACCGCGTCGGCTACCGGGGCCTGCTGGCCCAGGAGCCACGGCGGGTGCGGGCCGCCTTGCTGATGACGCTCGCGCCGCTGCTCTCCGCGGTGCTGCTGTGCTACCTGGTCTGGCCGAGCCACCGCACCGAGCGGGACGGCGGCGACCGCTGGCTGATCGCCTTCGACCACGTGATGCTCGTGTCGATCGGCTGCATCGCCTTCTTCATGCTCGTCAACGTCGCCTCGATCGCGCACGCCACGCTGACCGCGCGCGACCCGGTGCCCGTCACCCCCGAGCCCGGCACCCGGGTCGCCTTCCTCACCACGTACGTCCCCGGCAAGGAGCCGCTCGCGATGGTGCGGGCCACGCTGGAGGGCGCCGTACGGCTGCGGCACGAAGGGCCGCTCGACGTGTGGCTGCTCGACGAGGGCGACGACGACGCGGCCAGGCTGCTCTGCGCGGAGCTCGGCGTGCGCCACTTCAGCCGCAGGGGCGTGCCGGAGTGGAACCGCCCCAAGGGCGTGCACCGGGCGCGCACCAAGCACGGCAACTACAACGCCTGGCTCGCGATGCACGGCGACGCCTACGAGTTCTTCGCCAGCGTCGACACCGACCACGTGCCGGTGCCCGGCTTCCTTGAGCGGATGCTCGGCTACTTCCGCGACCCCGACGTGGCCTTCGTGGTCGGCCCCCAGGTCTACGGCAACTACGACTCGCCCGTCACCAAGGCCGCCGAGTCCCAGCAGTACCTCTTCCACGCGCTGATCCAGCGCGCGGGCAACCGCTACCACGCGCCCATGTTCGTCGGCACCAACAACGTCGTACGGATCAGCGCGCTGCGGCAGGCCGGCGGTCTGTACGACTCGATCACCGAGGACATGGCCACCGGGTTCGAGATCCACCGCAGGCGCAACCCGGCGACCGGCAGGTTCTGGCGGTCCGTCTACACCCCCGACGTGCTCGCCGTCGGCGAGGGCCCGGCGTCCTGGACGGACTTCTTCACCCAGCAGCTGCGCTGGTCGCGGGGGACGTACGAGACGCTGCTCAGGCAGTACTGGAAGGCACTCTTCCGGATGCCGCCCGGTCGGCTGCTCAGCTACACGCTGATGCTCGTCTACTACCCGATGACCGCGGTCAACTGGTTCCTCGGCATCCTCAGCTCGGTGCTGTTCCTCTGGCTCGGCGCGTCCGGCACCCAGGTCTCGTCCGAGGTGTGGCTGATGCTCTACAGCGACGCGGCGGCCCTCCAGGTCGGCCTCTACCTGTGGAACCGGCGCCACAACGTCTCGCCCCACGAGCCCGAGGGCTCCGGAGGCCTCGCCGGGATGGCGGTGTCCGCGCTCTCCGCCCCGGTCTACCTGCGCTCGCTGGTCTCCGCCGTGCTGCGCACCCGGGGCCGGTTCGTGGTCACGCCCAAGGGCGGCGAGGCCAGCCCCGACCGGCCCGCGACGTTCCGGCTGCACCTGTTCTGGGCCGCGGTGCTCGCCTCCTCGCTCGTCGCGTCCGCCGTCCTCGGCCACACCCACGCCGCGATGCGCACCTGGGCCTTCCTCGCGCTCGCGGTCTCCCTCGCGCCGGTCGCCATCTGGCTGTGGACCGACAGGCGGGAGCGGATCGCGGCCCGCCTCGCCCGGCTCCTGCCGCGCCGCGCCGCCGCGGCGGGCGCCGCGCGGGCGGAGCCGGAACAGCCCCTGGCGCCGAGCGGCGCCACCACCTTCCACGCGGCTCCGCCGCGTACGACCCTGACCGCCGCCGCCACGCTCCCCGCGGCCGACGCGGCGGGCGGCCCCGGCGCCGCGCCCGCACCCACCCCGAGCCCGACAGGAGGCAACTGACCCATGGCCAAGCGGTCCGGACGGCCCGGAGGACTCAGGCCGCGCAACCTCAAGAAGTCGCTCGTCGGCGGCGGCGCCCTGGTGGTGCTCGCCGGCCTGAACGCCCCGGCGGCCCTCTCCTTCGCCGGCCACCAGTACCACCAGTACAAGATCTCGCAGCCCGGCTACAAGGCGCGCTACGGCTCCTGGCAGATGCTGGACGTGCCGGACAAGTACCGGGTCAACGCCATCCACGCGGCGCTCCTGCACACCGGCAAGGTGCTGATCGTCGCGGGCTCGGGGAACAACCAGAAGCACTTCGACAAGGGCACCTTCGACACGATCCTGTGGGATCCGGTCAAGAGCACGTTCAAGAAGATCCCGACGCCCAGCGACCTGTTCTGCTCCGGCCATGCCGCGCTGCCCGACGGCCGGCTGCTCGTCGCCGGCGGCACCGCGCGCTACGAGGTGCTCGACGGCAAGGTCAAGAAGGCCGGCGGCGCCATGCGCATCAAGAACGAGAGCCCCGACCGCGCCCGCACCTTCCCCAAGGGCACCCGCCTGATGTCGCCCTCCGGCGTCGAGTACGCCACCACGCAGACCGTCACCGTGCCGAAGGCGAAGCGCTCCTTCCGGATCTCGTACGCCGAGGGCGGCCGGATGCTGCCGTGGAAGACGAAGATCACGGCCGGGGAGGCGCGGGTCTTCGTCGAGGCCGTCCAGAAGGGCCCGCAGGGCCTGACGACCCAGGCCGCGCAGTACGAGATCGAGGGCCTCAAGGGCAAGGACGCCGACAACCTCTACGGCCTCGCCGCCAAACTCACCACCGAGAAGCAGGACTTCCAGGGCATCAGGGAGGCGTACGAGTTCGACCCCGACCAGGAGCGGTACGTACCGGTCCAGTCGATGAAGAACGCCCGCTGGTACCCGACCCTGGTGGGCCTCGACGACGGCCGGGTCCTCGCGGTCTCCGGCCTCGACGACGTCGGCGCCGTGCAGACCGGCGACAACGAGATCTACGACCCGCACTCCAAGACCTGGACCAAGGGGCCCACCCGCTACTTCCCCACGTACCCCGCGCTGTTCCTCACCAAGGGCGGCAAGCTGTTCTACTCGGGGTCCAACGCCGGCTACGGACCCGCGGACAAGGGGAGGCAGCCCGGCCTGTGGGACCTGCGGACCAACACCTTCACCAAGGTCGGCGGCCTCACCGACCCGGACACGACGGAGACGTCGGCCTCGCTGATGCTGCCGCCCGCCCAGGACCAGAAGGTGATGCTGCTCGGCGGCGGCGGGGTCGGCGAGTCCGCCAAGTCCACGGCGCGCACCGGCATCGTCGACCTGAAGCAGGACGACCCGCGCTTTCGCGAGGGACCGCGGCTGCCGCAGGGCACCCGCTACCTCAGCAGCGTGCTGCTCCCCGACGACAGCGTCTTCACCACCGGCGGCTCCTCCGACTACCGGGGGCGCGGCGCGAGCGACATCCTCAAGGCCCAGTTCTACGACGCCACGTCCGACAGCTTCCGCCCCGCCGCCGACCCGACCGTCGGCCGCGACTACCACTCGGAGGCGCTGCTGCTGCCGGACGGCCGGGTGGTGACCTTCGGCTCCGACCCGCTGTACGGGAACGCCGACAACACCAAGCTCGGCACCTTCGAGCAGCGCGTCGAGATCTACACCCCGCCGTACCTCCAGGGCGGCAAGGAGGCGGACCGGCCGGTGCTCGGCGCGGGCCCGCGCGAGCCGGACGCCGACGGCAGGGCGACCTTCCGCGCCGCGAAGCCGGGCTCCCTGGTCAAGGCGCGCCTCATGCGGCCGAGTGCGGTCACCCACACCACCGACGTCGAGCAGCGCTCCATCGACCTCGCCATGACGCGGACCGCGCACGCGGTGACCGTGCGGGTGCCCGGGGACCGCACGCTGGTGCCGCCCGGCTGGTACATGCTGTTCGTCACCGACACGCGGGGCGTGCCGTCGCAGGCCAGGTGGATCCATGTGCCGCAGGGCGCGGGGGAGCGCTGAGGCGGGCGCCGTAGCCCGGCGGGCCCGGGACGCGGCGCCCCGGGCTCAGCCCGCCGCCCTGCGGGCCAGGCCGAGCGCGTACTCCGGCCACCAGGACCCGGCGGGCGGGCCGCCCCTGCAGGTGCCGTCCGAGTCGCCAGGCCGCTTGATCCACAGATAGGCGTCGAGCCGCGCGTCGCCCGTGTCGGTGCCCGGCGCCTTGCCGAGCGCGCGGCCCGGCGGGTTGCACCACGCCTCGGCGCGGCCGCCAGGCAGCGGGCCCGCGCCGTTGCGGCTGGTGTCCATCACGAAGTGCGCCCCGCCGAGTTCCCCCGAGAGCCGGTCGCCGTAGCGCTTGACGGCGTCGTCGCGCTGGAAGTTGGACACGTTGAGGGAGAAGCCGTCCGCCGCCGCGACGCCCGCCCGCCGCAGCGCGCCGGCCATCCGCGCCGTGTCGGTGACCCAGGCCGGATTGCCCGCGTCCAGATAGACCCGGGTGTGCGGCTGGCGCCCCAGGCGCGCCACCGCCGCGGAGAGCAGCCCGTACCGCTCGTCCTGGTACTCCGGCGGCGTGCAGCCGTCCGCCAGGTGCGGCAGCGCGTCGGGTTCGAGCACGACCAGCGCGGGCGCGTCGCCCACGGCGCGGGCGAAGGAGTCGATCCAGTCCGTGTACGCACGCGCCGAGGCGGCGCCGCCCGCCGAGTACCTGCCGCAGTCGCGGTGGGGGATGTTGTACGCGACGAGCAGGACGGTCCGCCGGTGCGGCGCGGCCGCCCGCACCGCGCGCCGGATCTCGGGCCCCGGGTCGTCGCCCGCGGGCCAGTCGGCGACCGGCCGCTCGGCGATCCGCTTCAGCGCCTTCGCGTCGGCGGCCCGCCCGTGCGCCTCCCAGTCGCGGACCTGCCGGGCGGCGTCGCTCTCCGGGTCGACCCAGTAGGGGGAGGCCGCGAAGGGCGCCGACTCACCGCCCACGGCCGAGGCGCGCGCCTGTCCGCCGGACCCGTCGTCCGAGCAGGCCGTCGCGGCCGCCGCGAGGGCGAGGGCGAGGGCGGGCGCGAGGAGGCGGGTGCGTGCGGCGGTGCGGGGGCTGCCGGGCATGGGGCATATCGTGACATGGGCCTCATTGCGTACGGGTGTGCGCCACGCGCGGCACGTCCCTGTCCGGCGTCCGGAGGGCCCGGGGTCCCGGCGGGGGAGGGGCGGGGATGCCGCGCGGCGACCGGGCATATCATCCCTCGGTAGGCTCGGACCTGTGCCGAAGCCGTTGAGCCTCCCCTTCGACCCGATCGCCCGCGCGGACGACCTCTGGCAGCAGCGCTGGGGACCCGTCCCCTCGATGAGCGCCATCACGTCCATCATGCGGGCACAGCAGATCCTCCTCGCCGAGGTCGACGCCGTCGTCAAGCCGTACGGGCTGACCTTCGCGCGCTACGAGGCGCTCGTCCTGCTCACCTTCTCCAGAGCGGGCGAGCTGCCGATGTCGAAGATCGGCGAACGGCTGATGGTCCACCCCACCTCCGTCACCAACACCGTCGACCGGCTGGTGCGGGCCGGCTTCGTCGCCAAGCGCCCCAACCCCAACGACGGCCGCGGCACCCTCGCCTCCATCACCGACGCGGGACGCGAGGTCGTGGAGGCCGCCACCCGCGACCTCATGGAGATGGACTTCGGGCTCGGCGTCTACGACGCGGAGGAGTGCGCGGAGATCTTCGCCATGCTGCGCCCGCTGCGCCTCGCGGCCGAGGACTTCGAGGAGCGCAGGCCCACCGCGCGGCGGGGCGACGAGTGGTGACCCGCGCGAAGACCGCCCGGATCGCGCGCCTAAGCTCTGGGGCATGAAACGAAGCGTGCTGACCCGCTACCGGGTGATGGCGTACGTCACCGGTGTGCTGCTCATCCTGCTCACCCTCGGGGTCATCGCCAAGTACGTGCTCGACATCAACGGGGCCGCGGCCTTCGTGGAGATCGTCGGCATCGCGCACGGCTGGCTCTACATCGTCTACCTCGTCTTCGCCTTCGACCTCGGCTCCAAGGCCAGGTACCCGGTGATGCGCCAGCTCTGGGTGCTGCTCGCGGGGACGATCCCCACGGCCGCGTTCTTCGTCGAGCGCCGGGTCTCGCGTGAGCTTGAGGCCAAGGTCGCCGACCCCGCGCCGGTCGCCGCGAAGGTCTGAGGGGCGGGCGGTTCGGGGGCGTCCCGCGCACTCTCCCGGTCCGCCGGGCCGTCCGCCGTCCCCGGCGGGCCCCGGTTCCGCGCCATCCCGGCGCGGTTCTCCATGGACGGATAGTTGGACGTCCTAGTAAATTCGACCGTATGGACGCTGACGCGATCGACGAGGGCCGCAGCCGCTGGCAGGCCCGGTACGACAGGGCCCGCAAGCGTGACGCGGACTTCTCCACGCTGTCCGGGGACGAGGTGGAGCCGGTGTACGGGCCCCGGCCCGGCGACACCTATGACGGCTTCGAGCGGATCGGCTGGCCCGGTGAGTACCCCTTCACCCGCGGCCTGTACCCCACCGGCTACCGCGGCCGCACCTGGACCATCCGCCAGTTCGCCGGCTTCGGCAACGCGCGCCAGACCAACGAGCGCTACAAGACCATCCTCGCCAACGGGGGCGGCGGACTCTCCGTCGCGTTCGACATGCCGACGCTGATGGGCCGCGACTCCGACGACCCGCGCTCCCTCGGCGAGGTCGGCCACTGCGGCGTCGCGATCGACTCGGCCGCCGACATGGAGGTCCTCTTCGACGGCATCCCGCTCGGCGACGTCACCACCTCGATGACGATCAGCGGCCCCGCCGTCCCGGTCTTCTGCATGTACCTCGTCGCGGCCGAGCGCCAGGGCGTCGACCCCGCCGTGCTCAACGGCACGCTCCAGACGGACATCTTCAAGGAGTACATCGCCCAGAAGGAGTGGCTGTTCCGGCCGGAGCCGCACCTGCGCCTCATCGGCGACCTGATGGAGCACTGCGCCGCGGGGATCCCCGCGTACAAGCCGCTCTCCGTCTCCGGCTACCACATCCGCGAGGCCGGTGCGACGGCCGCGCAGGAGCTGGCCTACACGCTGGCCGACGGCTTCGGGTACGTGGAGCTCGGCATCGCGCGCGGCCTCGACGTGGACGTCTTCGCGCCCGGCCTCTCCTTCTTCTTCGACGCGCACGTCGACTTCTTCGAGGAGATCGCCAAGTTCCGCGCGGCCCGCCGGATCTGGGCGCGCCACCTGCGCGACGAGTACGGCGCGAAGACCGACAAGGCGCAGTGGCTGCGCTTCCACACGCAGACCGCGGGTGTCTCGCTGACCGCGCAGCAGCCGTACAACAACGTGGTGCGCACCGCGGTCGAGGCGCTCGCCGCGGTGCTCGGCGGCACCAACTCGCTGCACACCAACGCCCTCGACGAGACCCTCGCGCTCCCCAGCGAGCAGGCCGCGGAGATCGCCCTGCGCACCCAGCAGGTGCTGATGGAGGAGACCGGCGTCGCCAACGTGGCCGACCCGCTCGGCGGCTCCTGGTTCGTGGAGCAGCTGACCGACAGGATCGAGGCCGAGGCGGAGAAGATCTTCGAGCAGATCCTCGAACGCGGCAGGCGCGCCCACCCCGACGGGAGGCACCCCGTCGGCCCGATGACCTCGGGCATCCTGCGCGGCATCGAGGACGGCTGGTTCACCGGCGAGATCGCCGAGTCCGCCTTTCGCTACCAGAGCGCGCTGGAGAAGGGCGACAAGCGGGTCGTCGGCGTCAACGCCCACACCGGGTCCGTCACCGGCGACCTGGAGATTTTGCGGGTCAGCCACGAGGTCGAGCGCGACCAGGTGAAGGTGCTCGCGGAGCGCAGGTCCTCGCGGGACGACGCGAAGGTCGGCGCGGCGCTCGGCGCGCTGCTCGACGCCGCGCGCGGCGGCGCCAACATGATCCCCTCCATGCTCGACGCCGTACGGGCCGAGGCCACGCTCGGCGAGATCTGCGGCGCCCTGCGCGAGGAGTGGGGCACGTACACGGAACCTCCGGGCTTCTGACCCGCGCGGCCGGGCGGCCCGCGGCCCCGCGGGCGTCCGCTCCCATACGCCGCGGGCCCGTCAGCTTCCCGCCGCGGGCCCGTCCGCTTCTTCGGGGCCCGGCCTTTTCTGGCCCCGAAGAAGTCTCTTTGCCGTCCCCCGGCTCCTTCTGCCGACCCCTGACCTCGGGGCCGCGCCGCGCCCTGGACGTCAGCTCCCCTCGCGATCTGAAGTCGGCACCATGGGCACGGACCAGCTCCACGAGCCGCTCGCCGAGGTCCTCGCCGGCATCCAGCGGCTGACGCGCAGACGGCTGCGGCGCGGGCTGATGGGCATCGGACAGGCCATCGCGATGCCGCTGTTCTTCGGTTCGAGCGCGCTCTACCCGCTGTCGATCATGCCGGGCCGGCTCCAGGTGATCAGCCGGGTCGACCCGCTGAGCTACCAGGTGGACGCCCTGCGCGGACTGCTGCTCGGCACCCCGTCCCACCTCGCCCTCGACTACGGGGGCCTGGCACCGGCCGCGGCGGCCGGCATCGCCGCGGCCTCCTCGCTGCTGGCGCGGCTCGCGAGGTGAGCCGCCGGGGGACCCGCGGCCTCAGGCCCCGGCCCCCGGCGCCCGCTGGGCCGTCAGCCCGGTGAGGATCAGCTGGGTGAGCCGGTGGGCCCAGTCGGCGTCCACCGGCTCCGCGCTGACCAGGGTGCGGTGCACCACGGCGCCCGCCACCACGTCGAAGACGAGGTCCGTGTCGCGGGCCGCCGCCTCGGGGCCGGGCGGCGGGGGCAGCTCGCCGCGTTCCTCCGCGCGCCGTCGCCCCGCCGTCACCAGCCGCTTCTGCCGGTCCACGATCGTGGTCCTGATCCGGCGGCGCAACTCCTCGTCCCTGGTGGCCTCGGCGATCACGGCCATCAGCGCCGTCTTGGCCTCCGGCCGGTCGAGCAGCGCGCCGAACTGCCGTACGACGGACTCCACATCCGCCGACAGGGTGCCGAGGTCGGGCAGTTCCAGCTCGTCGAAGAGGACGGCGACCGCGTCCACGACCAGTTCGTTGCGGCCGGGCCAGCGCCGGTAGAGCGTCGTCTTGGCGACGCCCGCGCGGGCCGCCACGTCGCCCATCGTCAGCCTCGACCAGCCCACCTCCACGAGCGCCTGCCGGGTGGCCGCGAGGATCGCCGCGTCCGCCTCGGGGCTGCGGGGGCGGCCGGTGCGCCCCTGGTGCATACCTCCGGGGCCTGGACGGGTAGACATGCGGCGACCCTACCGGCCGTTGTGAGCCAGGTCATGTGACGATCCGCCCCGCGACCGGCCCGGGCCAGTTACGCTACGAGTCGTAGCGAAAGACTCCTGCCGGGAGTCCGAGCGACAGCCACCGGCGCCTGGTGGGGACCGGGCGCCACAGCGGGACGGGCGGAGCGCCGTGGGGGCGCGCCGCCCGGCGGTCCGTGCCGGAGCGGGCACGTTTCTGAACAGCGCGCGGAAGGGGGAGGATGTACTCATGCAGCCTAGGAACATGTCCATGAGCGGCGTCGTCGACCTCGCCGCTGTGAAGGCCGCCAACGAGGCCAAGGCCAAGGCGGAGCAGGCGCGCGCCGAGACCGCACGGCAGGGCGGGGGCGCCGCCGTGCCGCCGTCCGCGCTGGTGATCGACGTCGATGAGGCGGGATTCGAGCGTGACGTGCTCCAGCGCTCGGCCGAGGCGCCCGTCGTCATCGACTTCTGGGCCGAGTGGTGCGAGCCCTGCAAGCAGCTCAGCCCGGTGCTCGAACGGCTCGCGCACGAGTACAACGGCCGCTTCGTGCTGGCCAAGATCGACGTGGACGCCAACCAGACGCTGATGCAGCAGTTCGGCATCCAGGGCATCCCCGCCGTCTTCGCGGTGGTCGCGGGCCAGGCGCTCCCGCTGTTCCAGGGCGCCGCGCCCGAGGCGCAGATCCGCCAGACGCTCGACCAGCTCATCCAGGTCGGCGAGGAGCGCTTCGGCCTCACCGGCATCGCCGTGGACGGCGAGGCGGCCCCGCAGCAGGCGGAGGCCGCCGCGCCGCCGCCCGGGCCGTACGACGCGCTGCTCGAGGCGGCCGTGCAGGCGCTCGACGCCGGTGACTTCCCCGGCGCGGTGCAGGCGTACCGCAATGTGCTCTCCGAAGACCCGGGCAACACCGAGGCCAAGCTCGGCCTCGCCCAGGCCGAGCTGCTGCGCCGGGTCGGCGGCCTCGACCCGCAGCGGGCCAGGCAGGACGCGGCGGACAAGCCCGCCGACGTGGAGGCCCAGCTCGCGGTGGCCGATCTCGACCTGGCCGGCGGGCATGTCGAGGACGCCTTCGCCCGGCTGGTCGACGCGGTGCGCCGCACAGCGGGCGACGACCGGGAGAAGGCGCGGCTGCGGCTGCTCGACCTGTTCGAGGTCGTCGGCTCCGACGACCCCAGGGTGGCGTCCGCGCGCGCGGCGCTCGCCCGCGTGCTGTTCTGAGCGGCCGGTCCCGCCTCCACGGGACGCGCGACGGGCGTCCCGTGGAGGCGTGTGACGGTTTCGGCCGTCGAGGCGCCTGTGACGGGACGGCAGTTGACGGACCGGTGTGGCGGATGTGGCGGTGGTGTGGCCTCCGGAAAGCCCTATTCCGCTTTGCTGGTGCGGATTTGGCGACATGGCGACGGCCACCACCCTTCTTTGCCAAGACTTGACCTATGGTGCCGCTGTTACTCGCAGTAAATCGAGCATTCCGATCTGCCCCTTTTTGACGGAGTATCCGGGCGGTCGTCCCCTCGGCAGGCGGCACGGAGCGTGTCCGGTCGGCTCCACTCCGTAGGGTCCCGGCGACCTGTTCGTTACCCGCTGGTAACGAGACCCTTGTGTCGTGGCGCGTAATGCACCAGCATCATCGACGCTCGGTCCAACACCGCACCGGACGCGGCGGCCAGTCGTGTCCAGGGGCCGGTTGGGTCCCCACCGAGCGGGTCGGCAGGCCCCTGGCCGCCGGCTCCCGGACAGGGGGGAACCCGCCCCGACAGGCGGGGCCTGTCCGTAGGTTGCGCGCCAGCGCGGCCAGTGGTTGTCGCTCGGGGGTGATCGACCGGTGGATCGGCGCGGCTCGCGTACGACACAGCGGGCGCTCTCCTTCCCGGGGACGTAGCACTTCTCCCCATCCCATGGCGGTCCCCACGTCCGCGTGGCGATGTACGTCCGAGAAGGAGGAAACACATGGAGTCCCCAGTGCGTGGTGGGACCAGATGGAAGCGCTTCGCCGTGGTCATGGTGCCGAGCGTGGCCGCGACCGCAGCGATCGGCGTGGCCCTGTCGCAGGGGGCGCTCGCCGCGTCCTTCAGCGTCTCGGGGCAGGATTTCAAGGTCAAGGCCGACCGGCTCGACGGCACGGGCTTCACCCAGTACGCCGCCGTCGACTACGGGGCGTCCGAGAACGGCAAGAAGGCCAGCCACCCGGTCGCGGTCAACGGCTTCAAGTCGGCGAAGATCACGAACCTCTGCCAGTCGGTGGTCACGCCGATCCCCGGGTTCGGCGACGTCACCATGACGCTGAGCGCCGGCAAGGACGCGGGGAACCCGGTCACGGCGACCAACCTGTACATCGACCTGGACGACCTGAGCACCACCAGCGCGACGTTCAACAACATCAACATCGGCCAGTCGGCCGGGTCGACGAACGACGGCAAGTACGCCGGGGTGGCCCCCGGCGACCGGGACAGGGTCGCGGGCGACTCGTTCGCGCAGGACGCGGACAGCGCGGTCCTGACGGGTGTGAAGCAGACCGCCTGGGCCACCACCGCCGGCACGTTCAACCTCAGCGGGCTGCACATGGCGCTGGCATCGGGTGACAAGGGGTGCTACTAGGGTCTTCCGTCCGGATCAGGGCGGATCTGGGAGCGGGGTCCGGCGCCGCGGATCGCGAGGCGGAGGAGGGAGTCATGGCGGAGCCATGGCGACCGCCGACAACGCCACGAGACGCGGTGCCGGGACACGCGAGCCCGGCATGACCCACACGAGAGGCCCTAGGGTCTCTCGTCCGGGCCGGGCCGGTTCCTGACCCGGCGTGATCCGGACCGGAGGCCCGGGGCACCTGCCGACGGGCGGGGCGGGCGGCGCACGGGGCGGGAGTCCCGCGCGGGCCGCGCGTCCCGCCCGCCACCCCTCCATCTCATGGCATGCCGCAAGGCCATGCCGGTTCCAGGGAGCTGTTTTCCATGAGCGCCGAGACCGCGGACACCCTTGTGACCCCGGAGCGCGACGGCGGGTTCAGGTACTGGAGGCTGAGGTTCCGCGCCTGGCGCGGCAAGAGGCCCTTCTGGGCGGGTCTTCTCACCCTCCTCAGCGGACTGCCGATCGGCTACTTTCCCTACGCCCATCTCCACATCGGTAATCTCACCCTCGCCCTGGCGACGACCGCGGGCGCCGGCTCGCTGATCATCGGCGTCCTGCTGTTCACGCTCGGGCTGACGATGTGGTTCCACTCCATCGTCCGGGTGTTCGCAGGCGTCGCCGCGATCCTGCTCGCGCTGGTCTCCATCCCCGTCTCCAACCTGGGCGGGTTCTTCGTCGGCTTCCTGCTGGCCCTCGTCGGCGGCTGCCTGTCCGTCTCCTGGGCGCCCGGCAGGCCCGCGGAGCGACCCGCGACCCGGGCCCCCGCGCCCGAGGAACGCGGGGACGGCGAGACCCACGGGGACATGTTCAGGACCGCCGGTCCGACCGGGGCCGACTCCCTGTTCCCGGGCCCCCGCGCGGGGGTGGACGACAGCGCCGGAACGCACGACGGCCCCGCGAGGGGCAGGGGCGGGAGGCACAGTGCGGGATGACCAGACGGGGGCTCAGGCCCTGCCGGGAGACGCCGAGGAGTTCAGGAGAGCCACGGGCCCGCGGCACGCGGCGCGCCACGCGGCGCCCCGGAAGTCGCTGCTGACCAAGTTCCACGTGCCGGCGGGCAAGGCGATGATGCTCGCCGCCATGCCCACCGCCGTCTTCGTCGGCATGGGCCTGACGCCGCGGCTCGCGCTCGCCGACGACAGCACGGGCAAGACGGCCAACCCGAACCCGTGCGTGAGCCGTTCCGACGACTCCGAGGCGTCCGGCACGGCCTCGCCCTCCGGCTCGCCCTCGGCGTCCGCCACGCCCGGCCCCTCCGCGTCCACGGGTGCCACGGCGCACCGCGACGGCGGCGGCACCGGCACCGGCAAGGCCGGCTCGTCGGCCGACCCTGAGCCGTCCACCTCCGCCGATCCCTCGGCATCCGCCACGCGGAAGGCGCCCGAGCCCTCGCAGTCCTCGTCCGCGCCGGGCGGCGGCAGCGGGAACGGCAGCGGCGGCGGGCTCCTCGGCGGACTCGGCTCGGCGCTCGGCGGCCTGCTCGGCGGCGGCTCTTCCTCCGCCTCCCCGTCCGACTCGCCGACGCCCGAAGCGACCCCGAGCGCCGACGCGTCCGGGGCGACGGGCGCCAAGGCGCCGGGATCCACGGCGGACACGTCCACGGCGCAGGACAAGGGCGCCGCGCCCACCGGGTCGCTCCTCGGTGGCTCGGGCAAGGACGCGGGCGACGCGAAGGCATCCGACGACTCCGGGGACTCCGGAGGCGGCACCGCCCCGGGCGAGGACGGCGACGCGCCGAAGAAGGACGCGTCCGGCTCCAAGGCCGTGAAGGGCACTGTCGGCGGCCTCTCCAAGGCGAAGGCGGGGACGGCCGAGACCAGGACCCAGGCGATCAGGGACCTGCTGAAGCAGAAGGGCATCCCCTTCAGCGACACCCAGCCGGCCACGAAGGACTCGGCAGAGGCCGACTCAGGATCCTGCGACGACGGGCCCTGCGACAACCTGCTGCCGATCCTCAAACCGCCCTCGCAGGACGCCGACGCGCCCTCGATGGCGACCGACGCCTGGCACCTGACGAGCAGCAACCTGGGCCTGAACGGGCTCTGTTACCGCGGGCTCGTGGACATCAAGACCGCCTCGGGGACCACGAAGCGCGTCATGAAGTTCACGGCGGACTCGATCGACATCAAGGACCTGCACCAGACGGTCGACAACCGGGACGCGAACGGGAACATCGCCACCCACACGCAGATCACCACGGCGCCCGGCAGCACGTCGACCATCGACGGGCCGGTCACGATGTACACCGAGAAGCTCTCGGGCAATCTGCTCGGCCTGCTGCCGATCACCTTCAGCCCGGACTTCCCGCCGCCCATCCAGATCCCCTCGGTGTTCTTCACCAACGCCAAGGTCGACCAGGCGGGCCAGTTCGGCGGCACGCTCAGCACGAAGGGCCTCCACAACACCATCGGCTGACCGGCCACGCCGGCCTCGCGCGGGCGGCCCGCGCCCCCTTCCGGGGCAGCGGGCCGCCCGCGTATGCGCCGCGCTCACCCGCCGCCGCCCCGCTCACCCCGCCGCGCCGAACGCCTTGCGGTACGCGAGCGGCGCCAGCCGGGTGGCCCGCTTGAAGTGGACGCGGAGGTTCGCCGCGGAGCCGAGCCCGGAGCGCGCCGCGACCTCGTCCACCGGCAGGTCCGTCGACTCCAGCAGCTGCTTGGCACGGTCGACGCGCTGTGCGTGCAGCCAGCGCAGCGGCGGCAGCCCCGTCTGTGCCGTGAAGTGCCGCGTGAAGCCGCGCTCCGACATCCGCGCGTGCGCCGCCATCCGCGCCACCGTCAGCGGCTCGTGCAGCTGTGCCAGCATCCACGCGCGGGTCGCCGACAGCACGTCCTCGCCGCACGGCGCGTCCGCGTACTCGATGAACTGGCGCTGCTCGCCCTCCCGCCGGGGCGCGGCGACGATGCGCCTGGCCACGGTGTTGGCCACGGCGGAGCCGTGGTCGCGGCGCAGGATGTGCAGGCACAGATCGATGCCCGCGGCCACGCCCGCCGAGGTGAGCACGCGGCCCTCGTCGACGTAGAGCACATCGGGGTCGACCGTCACCCGCGGGTAGCGCTCGGCGAGTTTCGCGCAGCTCGCCCAGTGCGTGGTGGCCCGCCTGCCGTCGAGGACGCCCGCCTGGGCGAGGGCGAACGCCCCGCTGCAGATCGAGACCATCCGCGCCCCGCGGCCGTCCGCGGCGCGCAGCGCGTCGAGCACCGCGGGGTCGAGCGGCGCGTCGTGGCGCGCGTATCCCGGCACCATCACGGTGTCGGCGTCGGCCAGCACGCCGAGGCCGCCCCCGGGCGACACCGTGAGGCCGCCGGGCGCCCGCACCGGCCGTCCCCCGAGGGACGCGGTGGTCACCTCGTACGCGGGGAGCGAGGCCCGGCCGAAGACCTGGAGCGGGATGCCCGTGTCCAGGGGAAGGACCGGGTCGAGGAGGAGGACGGCGATGCGGTGCGGCGGAGCCGCGGCGGGCAGGACGGTCATGGCGGGATGCTAGCGAACACTGGCATTCCGGCCACTCGTGGGGGAGCGGCGGACCGAGCAGGGTGGGAGACGCCCGTCCGCCCGTCCCAGGAGAGCCCCGCATGTCCCCCAGGCCACCGGCCTCCGCCCACCCTGCCGCCGACCTGCTCCGGCTGGTCGCGTCGCAGACGATCTACTACGGCGCGGTCAGCGTCGACCTGACCCTCACCTCGCTCGCCGGGCTCCGCCTGGCACCCACCCCGCTCCTCGCGACGCTGCCGCTCACCCTGATCACCGGCTTCGGCCTGGTGGCGTCGGTGGCGGCGGGACTGCTGACCGCCCGCATCGGCTACCGCGCGGTGATGGCGCTCGGCGGCGGCTGCGCCGTGGCCGGCGGGCTGCTCGCGACGGCCGCCGTGTACGCGGACGCGTTCTGGCTGCTGTGCGCGGCCACCTCCCTGCTGGGGGCGTACCGCTCCACCGGCGGGTACATCCGCTACCTGGCGGCGGACCTCGCCCCTGCGGGCCGCAAGGAGCGCGCGCTGTCGGCCGTGATGTACGGCGGCCTGGTCGCGGCCTTCCTCGGGCCGTTCGCCGCGCTGGCCGCCTCGCGCGCGTTCCCGGTCGAGTTCACCGGTTCGTACGCGCTCGTCGCGGTGCTCGGCCTCACCGCGGTCCCGCTCGCCCTGACGATCTCCCGCGAGCCCCGCAGGGACCCCGCCGTGGACGGCGGGGCCTCGCGGGGTCCCGCGACCTTCGCCGAGAGCCGCGGCAACCCCAACCTCACGGCCGCCTTGGTCCTGCTGCCGCTGTCGGGCGCCCTGATGACGCTCGTCATGGCGATCGGCCCGCTCGCCAACGCCCACGCCCACCACCCGGCCGGGTTCGGGGCCGCGCTGATCCAGTGGCACCTGGTCGGCATGTTCGCCCCCGCGCTGCTCGGTGGGGAGCTGATGCGCAGGATCGGCCCCTGGCACACGGCGCTCACGGGCATCGGGATCACGGTGTCCGGCGGGCTCGCCGGGGCGTCGGGCGACGGCGCAGCGGCCATGATGGCGGCGATGGTCTGCGCGGGAGCGGGGTGGAACTTCACCTATCTGGCGGGGACGGCGTTCCTCGTACGCAGCTACGCCACCGGGCGGGGCTCCCGCCTCCAGGCGGTCGTGGAGGGCGCCACCGGTGCCGCCTCGGTCGTCGCCTCGCTGCTATCCGCGACCGCGTTCGACACCCTGGGGTGGCGGATGTCGGGGGTGCTGGTGCTCGCCGTGTCCGTACCGCTGCTGCTGTGGCAGGGCAGGTACGGGCGGCGCAAGGGCGCGGCGGCCGAGGCGCTCGACCTGTCGGCCGCGCGGGCCGGGGACGCGTGACGCGCCGCCCTCACTCCAGGACGACGTCCGAGGTCTCGGGGGCCCAGACGAAGGAGACCAGGGCGCCCAGTACGAGGAAGCCGGCGAGCGCCGTCATCGACACGGAGAAGCCCAGGTGGTCGATGCTCATCGGAAGCAGGAACGTGCCGGCGGCCGAGCCGATCCTGCTGACGCCGTTCAGCAGGCCGACGCCCGAGCTGCGCAGCGCGGTGGAGAACAGCTCCGGCGGATAGACCTGGTCCAGGTTGGACGCCGCCGACATGGTGAACGTGAAGACCAGGAACAGCACGAACAGCACGACGCCCGGCCCGCCGGGCCACACGCCCAGCGGGCCGAGCGCCAGGGCCATCACCACGAACGAGCCGATCACGAAGGAGCGGCGGGAGAGGCGCGCGGTGAACCAGAGCCCGGCGATGCTCCCGAGGAGCAGGAAGACATTGAGCAGCCCGTCGCCGAGGAACCCCTCTTCGAGGTGGAACTTCGCCATGACGACGGGCAGGAAGGTGTAGATCGCGAAGTACGGGATGACCTGGCAGTTGTAGTACAGGATGCCGAAGGCCGTCTTGCGCCACTGCTCCGCGGAGAACAGCCGCCGGTACGCGGCGGCGTCCACCGCGTCGTCCCGCGCGGCTCCCTGGCGCACGGGCGTCACGATGGACTGGAAGTCCACGTTCTCGCCGATGTAGCGGGCGACGACCGAGCGCGCCTCGTCGATCCTGCCCTTGCTGACCAGCCAGCGCGGCGACTCCGGGGTGCCGACGCGCAGCAGGAGCACCGCGAGGGCGGGCAGGGCGCTGCTCGCCAGCAGCCAGCGCCAGCTGTCGCCGCCGTACCCCACCAGCCAGTTGCCGAAGAAGTACGAGCAGATGTAGCCGACCGTCCACATCGCGGTCAGCGAGGCCAGCAGGAACCCGCGACTGCGGCGGGGACAGAACTCCGCGACGAGCGTCGGGCCGATCGCGTAGTCCGCGCCGATCCCGATGCCGATCAGGATGCGCAGCACGAACAGCAGGCCGGGCCCCTGGACCCAGAACTGGGCGACCGAGGCGAGCGTGATCAGCAGGAAGTTCAGCATGTACAGCTGCTGGCGGCCGATGCGGTCGGCGAGCCAGCCCAGGCAGATGCTGCCGACGAAGATCCCGATCAGCGCGGACGCGCCGAGGAGGCCCTCCCACACGGAGCCGAGGTGCATCTGCGGGGTGATGAGCGTCAGCGCGATCCCGATGACGCCGAGCTGGTAGCCGTCGGAGAAGTTGGCCCCGAACGTCAGCGCCGTGATCTTCAGGTGGAATCTGTTGAGCGGCGCGTCGTCGAAGGTCACCCGGGCCGGCCCCGTGGCCTGCGTCGTCAGGTCGTGATCAGGCATCGTTCCACGTGGTCCCATCCGCGGCGCGGGCAGCGGTGCCCGCCCTCTTGCCAAGGTCCTGAATAACAAGTTTCATGGAGCCTCATTCATGAATGAATAGTTGTCAAGGAGGTGAACGGCATGGGCTCTGGCACCCTCCGCGTCGACGGACGCGGGCTGCGCCCCGAGGACGTCGTACGGGTCGCGCGGCGCGGCCAGGCGGTCAGCCTCGACGGGAAGGCGCTGGAACGCGCGCTCCAGGCGTACCGGGTCGCACGGGACAGCGAGACCAAGCGGGCCGTCTACGGAAGGACCACAGGAGTCGGCGCCAACCGCCACGAGGTCGTCGACCCGGACTCCGTCGACCAGCACGGGCTGCGCCTGCTGCGCAGCCACGCCGGCACCTCGGGACCGCGGACCCCGGAGGACACCGTACGGGCCACCCTCCTCATCCGCCTCAACCAGCTCGCCGCGGCGGGCAGCGGAGTCCACCCGCGGATCCTGGAGGCGCTCGCCGCCGCGCTGCGCGCCGGGGCCGTGCCCGCGCCCCACGCGCGCGGCTCCATCGGCACCGGCGACCTCGGCGCGCTCGCCGAGATCGCGCTGACCCTCGCGGGCGAGCGGCCCTGGGCGAGCGGTCACCTCGACCCCGTGCCGATCAGTCCGGGCGACGCGCTCGCCTTCATCTCCAGCAACGCCGCCACCCTCGCCACCTCCGTCCTCGCCTGGTCCGACCTGAGCAGGCTGCTGCGCGCGAGCCATGTGGTCGCGGCGCTCTCGTACGTGGCGCTCGACGGCTCGCCCGAGGCGTTCGCCACCCGGGTGCACGCGCAGCGCCCGCACCCCGGCTCGGTGCACTGCGCGGCCGAGATGCGCAGGCTGCTGTGGGGCGAGGCGGAGCCCGCTGACGGCGCCAGGCTCCAGGACCCGTTCGGGCTGCGCGCCTTCCCGCAGGTGCAGGGGCCCGCGCTGGAGGCGGCCGACGCCCTGCGCGCCGTGCTGGAGATCGACATCAACGCGGCCGCGGAGAACCCGTTCATCGACGCCGAGACCGGCCGCGTCTACCACCACGGCCACTTCGCGACCTCGCACCTCGCGCTCGGCCTCGACCGGCTGCGGGCGGCGCTGCACCATGTCGCGGAGCTGTCGAGCGCGCGGCTGAGCGACCTGGTGGAGCCCGACCTGACGGGCCTTGCGCCGTTCCTCGCGGACGGCCCCGCGGGCAGTTCGGGGATCATGATCCTGGAGTACGTGTCGCACGACGCGCTCAGCAGGCTCAGGCACGCGGCCTCGCCCGTGACCCTGGGCACCGCGATCATCTCCCGCGGTCTGGAGGACCACGCGAGCTTCGCCTCGCAGGCCGCGCACAGCACGACCGAGGCGGTGAGCGCGTACCGCACGGTGCTCGCCTGCGAGCTGCTCGGCGTGGTGCGCGCGCTGTCGCTGCGGACGCCCGACCTGCCGGACACCCCGGTCGCCGAGGCACTCCACCGGGCGCAACAGGTGCTGCCCCTGGTGCGCGAGGACCACCCGCTGACGGCGGAGATAGCGGCCGCCGAGAACATCGTCCCGTTCCTCGCCGACCTCTGACCGGCCGCGGGCGGCGGACGTACGACGGCGGGCCGCGCCCCCCCGGTCGGGGGAGCGCGGCCCGCCGTGGGCGCCGCCGTGCGGCTCAGAGCTGTGTGCCGCCCAGGTGGTGGACCCGGACCATGTTGGTGGTGCCGGGCACCCCGGGGGGCGAGCCCGCGGTGATGACCATGGTGTCGCCCTCGCCGAAGCGCTGGAGCTTCGACAGCTCCACGTCCACCAGGTCGACCATCTCGTCCGTGGTGCCGACCCACGGCACCACGAAGGACTCCACGCCCCAGCTGAGCGCGAGCTGATTGCGGGTCGCCTCGTCGGTGGTGAAGGCGAGGATCGGCTGGCAGGCGCGGTAGCGGGAGAGCCGGCGCGCCGTGTCGCCCGACTGTGTGAACGCGACCAGCGCCCTGCCGTCGAGGAAGTCCGCGATCTCGCAGGCCGCGCGGGCGACCGAGCCGCCCTGCGTGCGCGGCTTGCGTCCCTCGACCAGCGGTTCGAGGCCCTTGGAGAGCAGTTCCTTGTCGGCGGCCGTGACGATCTTCGACATCGTCTTGACGGTCTCGACGGGGTACGCGCCCACCGAGGACTCCGCCGACAGCATGACCGCGTCCGCGCCGTCCAGGATCGCGTTGGCCACGTCGGACGCCTCGGCGCGCGTCGGGCGGGAGTTGGTGATCATCGACTCCATCATCTGGGTCGCCACGATCACCGGCTTCGCGTTCCGCCTGCACAGCTCGATGAGCTGCTTCTGCACCATCGGGACCTTTTCGAGCGGATACTCGACGGCCAGGTCGCCGCGGGCCACCATGACGCTGTCGAACGCCGCGACGACCGCCTCCATGTTGGCGACGGCCTGCGGCTTCTCGACCTTGGCGATGACCGGGACCCGGCGGCCCTCCTCGTCCATGACCTTGTGGACGTCCACCACGTCCTGCGCGTCCCGCACGAAGGACAGCGCGACCATGTCGCAGCCCATCCGCAGGCCGAAGCGCAGGTCCTCGATGTCCTTGTCGGACAGCGCGGGCACGTTGACCGCGGCGCCCGGCAGGTTGATGCCCTTGTGGTCGGAGATGACGCCACCCTCGACCACCATGGTCTTCACCCGAGGCCCCGACACCTCGACGACCCGCAGCTCGACGTTGCCGTCGTTGATCAGGACCGGGTCGCCCTTGGCGACGTCGCCCGGCAGGCCTTTGTACGTGGTCCCGCAGATGGTCTTGTCGCCGGGGACGTCCTCGGTGGTGATGGTGAACTCGTCACCGCGCACCAGCTCGACGGGGCCCTCGGCGAAGGTCTCCAGGCGGATCTTGGGGCCCTGGAGGTCGACCATCACACCCACGGCGCGGCCGGTGTCGGCCGAGGCCCTGCGGACGCGGTCGTAGCGGCCCTGGTGCTCCTCGTGGCTGCCGTGGCTCATGTTCAGACGGGCCACGTTCATGCCGGCCTCGATGAGAGCCTTCAGCTGCTCGTAGGAATCAACGGCTGGGCCCAGGGTGCAGACGATTTTGGAACGGCGCATGAGGCTGATCCTATCGGTTTGTTTCCCGGCGGAATATTCCGCCTGGTGAAAAATACAAATGGGCAGTACCCCGCTCAGGCGTGTCTTTTCTCCGGGCCGCCGTCACGGGAAGAGGCGAGTGCGAAAGTCTGCCGCGCGATCTCCAGCTCCTCGTCGGTCGGCACCACGGCGACGGCGACCCGCGCCCCCTCCGGCGAGACGAGCCGCGGCTCGCCCGACCGCACGGCGTTGCGGCCGGCGTCCACCGCGAGGCCGAACCCTTCGAGGCCCGCGACGGCAGCCTCCCGCACCTCCGCCGCGTTCTCACCCACCCCCGCTGTGAACACCACCGCGTCCACCCGGCCGAGCACCGCCGTATAGGCGCCGATGTATTTCCGCAGCCGGTGCGTGTAGACGGCGAAGGCGAGTTCCGCCGCGCGGTCGCCCTCGTCGATCCTGCGCCGGATCTCGCGCATGTCGTTGTCCCCGCAGAGACCGACAAGTCCGCTTTTCTTGTTCAGAAGTTCATCGATCTCGTCGATGCCCATACCGGCGACCCGCGACAGGTGGAACACCACCGCCGGGTCGATGTCCCCGGAGCGCGTGCCCATCACGAGCCCTTCGAGGGGGGTGAGCCCCATCGAGGTGTCCACGCAGCGGCCGCCCGCCACCGCGGAGGCCGAGGCGCCGTTGCCCAGGTGCAGGACGATCACGTTGGTGTCCTCAAGCGGGCGTCCCAGCAGCTCGGCCGCGCGGCGCGAGACATACGCGTGCGACGTGCCGTGGAAGCCGTAGCGGCGCACCAGGTGCGCGTCCGCGGTCGCCGTGTCGACCGCGTAGCGGTACGCGTGCTCCGGCATCGTCGCGTGGAACGCCGTGTCGAAGACCGCGACCTGCGGCAGGTCGGGGCGCAGCTCCCGGGCGGTGCGGATGCCCATCAGGTTCGCCGGGTTGTGCAGCGGCGCGAGCGGCACCAGCTTCTCGATCTCCGCGAGTACGTCGTCGTCGACGAGCGCGGGCTCGGTGAACCGGGGCCCGCCGTGCACCACCCGGTGGCCGACCGCGGCCACCTCGGGGGAGTCGAGGCCGAGGCCGTCGGCGCGCAGCTCCGCCGAGGCGGCGCGCAGCGCCTCGCCGTGGTCCGCGACCCGCTCCGTGCGCTCTCTGCGCCCGCCGGCCGGCGCGAGCGGGGTGTGCACGACGCGGGAGGAGCGCTCGCCGATCCGCTCCACAAGACCTGACGCGAGCCGGTCGCCCGAGTCCATGTCGATCAGCTGGTACTTCAGCGACGACGAGCCCGAGTTCAGCACCAGGACGCGTGCGGGCCTGCTCATACGGTCTCTTCCTCCTGCGCCGCCTGCGCCTGGATGGCGGTGATCGCGACGGTGTTGACGATGTCCTGGACCAGCGCGCCCCGCGAGAGGTCGTTCACGGGCTTGCGCAGTCCTTGCAGGACCGGCCCGACCGCGACCGCGTTCGCCGACCGCTGGACCGCCTTGTACGTGTTGTTGCCGGTGTTCAGGTCGGGGAAGACCAGCACCGTCGCCCGGCCCGCCACCTCGGAGCCCGGCAGCTTCGTCGCCGCGACGGACGGCTCCACGGCCGCGTCGTACTGGATCGGCCCCTCGATCCGCAGGTCCGGGTGCGCCTCGCGTACCCGGAGCGTCGCCTCGCGAACCTTGTCGACATCCGCGCCCGAACCCGACGTGCCGGTCGAGTACGACAGCATCGCGATCCGCGGGTCCACGCCGAATCGCTCCGCCGTCGCGGCCGCCTGCACGGCGATGTCCGCGAGCTGCTCGGCGTCCGGGTCCGGGTTGACCGCGCAGTCCCCGTACACCAGGACGCGGTCGGCCAGGCACATGAAGAAGACCGAGGAGACGATCGAGGCGCCGGGGCGGGTCTTGATGATCTCGAACGCCGGGCGGATGGTGGCCGCCGTGGAGTGCACGGACCCGGAGACCATGCCGTCCGCGAGGCCCGCCTCCACCATCAGCGTCCCGAAGTAGTTCACGTCCGCCACCACGTCGTACGCCAGCTCCACCGTCACGCCCCGGTGCGCGCGCAGCTCGGCGTACCGCTCGGCGAACCGCTTGCGCAGATCGGAGACGGCCGGGTCGACGAGGTGTGCGTCCCCGAGGTCGGCGCCGAGGTCCGCGGCCCGCTTGCGGATCGTGTCCGGGTCGCCGAGCAGCGTCAGGTCGCACACGTCCCTGCGCAGCAGCACGTCGGCCGCGCGCAGCACCCGCTCCTCGGTGCCCTCCGGCAGCACCACCCGGCGGCGCACCGCGCGCGCCTGCTCCAGCAGGTCGTGCTCGAACATCATCGGCGTGACGCGCGCGCCCCGCTCGACCGAGAGCCGCTCGACCAGGTCCGCCGTGTCCACGTACCGCTCGAAGAGGCCGAGCGCGGTCTCCGCCTTGCGCGGCGTGCCCGCGGTGAGCTTGCCCTCAAGGGCGAAGAGGCGCGCGGCCGTCGGGAAGGACCCCTGGGCCACCGAGACCACGGGCGTGCCGGGCGCGAGCCGCTCCGCGAGCCGCAGGACGGAGTCGTCGGGCCGCTCGTCCAGGGTCAGCACGACCCCGGCGATCGGCGGTGTGCCCGCCGAGTGCGCGGCCAGCGCCCCCACCACGATGTCCGCGCGGTCCCCCGGCGTGATCACCACGCAGCCGGGCGTCAGCGCGCCCAGCAGGTTGGGCAGCATCGCCCCGCCGAAGACGAAACCGAGCGCGTCGCGGGCGAGCCCGGAGTCGTCGCCGAGCAGCACCGTCCCCCCGAGCGCCCCGGTGACCTGCGCGACGGTCGGCGCCGCGAGCGCCGCGTGGTCGGGCAGCACGTAGCAGGGGACAGGCAGCTGCCCGCCCAGTCCCGCGGCGATCGCGTCGCGATCCTCGGCCGCTACCCGGTTCACCACCAGCGTCATCACGTCGCAGCCGAGCGCCTCGTACGCCCTGAACGCGTTGCGCGCCTCCGCGCGCACCGACTCGGCGTGCTGGTCCTTGCCGCCGACGACGGCGATCACGGACGTGCCGAACTCGTTGGCGAGGCGGGCGTTGAGCGCCAGCTCGTCGGGGAGCTGCGTGGCGGCGAAGTCCGTGCCCAGCACCAGCACCACGTCGTACGCGGCGGCCACCCGGTGGAACCCGTCCACCAGCCGGGACACCAGCTCGTCCGTGCCGCTCTCCGCCTGGAGCACGGACGCCGTGCGGTAGTCGAGGCCGTAGACCGTGTCCGGGTCCTGGGAGAGGCGGTAGCGCGAGCGCAGCAGCTCGAACATCCGGTCCGGGCGGTCGTGCACCAGCGGCCTGAACACCCCCACCCGGTCCACCTGCCGGGTCAGCAGCTCCATGACCCCCAGCTCGACCACCTGCCGCCCGTCCCCGCGGTCGATCCCGGTCACGTACACGCCGCGCGTCACCCCGTGCTCCCCTCGTTCCGTCGTCCGTCGTCCGTCGCCTGACGCCCGACGCCTGACGCCTGTCAACATCAATGGCTCTCCGCGTACCCCCACCCGCGGGGCGCCCGGCCCCGCGCCGAGCCCGCGATCCGGTGGCGTACGCCCTCTTGACAGTAACCCGGGCGGATGGGTAGAGCGCTCCGGGGCCGTACGGGCCGCGACCCGGTCGCCACGGGCGCGCGGATGTGCTCCCCGGAGCGCTTCTGAGCGCCGTGCGGCCGGTGCGCTGCGGGCCCCTGGACCGTGGCAGGATCGGTACACGGCCACCGACCGGGCCGGCCCGGCCACCGCGTCGGCCGCCGCAGAGCAGGAGCAGGAGACGACAGCGACCATGCGTATCGGAATTCTCACAGCGGGCGGCGACTGCCCGGGGCTGAACGCCGTGATCCGCTCGGTCGTGCACCGCGCCATGGCCGAGCACGGCGACGACGTGATCGGCTTCGAGGACGGCTTCAAGGGCCTGCTCGACGGCCACTTCAGGCCCCTCGACCTCAACGCGGTGAGCGGCATCCTGGCCCGCGGCGGCACCATCCTCGGCTCCGCGCGGCTGGAGCGCGACCGGCTGCGCGAGGCCGCGGAGAACTGCCGGGAGCTGGCCATGCGCTACGGCATCGACGTGCTCATCCCGATCGGCGGCGAGGGGACGCTGACGGCCGCGCGGCTGCTGTCCGACGCGGGCATGCCGGTGGTCGGCGTCCCGAAGACCATCGACAACGACATCCACTCCACGGACCGCACCTTCGGCTTCGACACCGCGGTCGGCGTCGCCACCGAGGCCATAGACCGCCTCAAGACCACCGCGGAGTCCCACCAGCGTGTGATGGTCGTCGAGGTCATGGGCCGGCACGCCGGGTGGATCGCGCTGGAGTCCGGCATGGCGGGCGGCGCGCACGGGATCTGCCTGCCCGAGCGGCCCTTCGAGGTCGACAAGCTGGTCAAGATGGTGAGGGAGCGCTTCGAGCGCGGCAAGAAGTTCGCCGTGATCTGCGTCGCCGAGGGCGCCCACCCGGCCGAGGGCACCATGGACTACCGCCGCGGCGAGATCGACCAGTTCGGCCACGAACGCTTCCTCGGCATCGGCAACCGCCTCGCCGCCGAGCTCGAACGCCGGCTCGGCACCGAGGCCAAGCCGGTCATCCTCGGCCATGTGCAGCGCGGCGGCACCCCGACCGCGTACGACCGCGTCCTCGCCACCCGCTTCGGATGGCACGCCGTCGAGGCCGCGCACCGCGGCGAGTTCGGCCGGATGACCGCGCTGCGCGGCACCGCCATCGAGATGGTCCCGCTGGCAGAGGCGGTCACCCGCCTCAAGACCGTCCCGGAGAACCGGATGTTCGAGGCCGAGTCGGTCTTCTGACCCCGACAGCCTTCTGCCCCGGCCACCGCGCTGTCCCCGGCAGTCCTCTGCCCCCGGCCGCCGCCCTGTCCCCGACAGTCTTCCGCCGCGCTGTCCCCGCGTCGCGCGCCCGGAGCCGTGGGGTGCGCGGGCGTGCGGGTCAGTGGCGGGCCGGGAGCCAGCGGTACTGGAGTTCCGGGCGGCCCACCTGGCCGTAGCGCGGGCTGCGCTCCGCGCGGTGGGCGGTGACCAGGTGCTCCAGATAGCGGCGGGCCGTGATGCGGGAGATGCCGACCTCGACGGCGAGTTCGGCCGCGGTCAGACCCGCGTCCGAGGCGCGCAGCGCCGTGGTGACGGCGGTCAGCGTGGGCGCGCTGAGCCCCTTGGGCAGCGCCGCGGGCTCCGGCGCGCGCAGGGCGCCGAGCGCGCGGTCCACCTCGTCCTGGCCGCTGGCCTCCCCGGCGGCGCCCCTGAACTCCGCGTAGCGCACGAGGCGTTCGCGCAGCGTCGCGAAGGTGAAGGGTTTCAGCACGTACTGCACCACGCCGAGGGAGACGCCCTCCCTGACCAGCGCCAGGTCCCGTGCCGAGGTCACCGCCACCACGTCGGCCTGGTGGCCGCCCGCCCGCATCGCCCGCAGCAGCTGGAGCCCGTGGCCGTCCGGCAGATAGAGGTCGAGCAGGATCAGGTCGACCGCCCGCCGGTCGAGCAGCCGCACCGCCTCGGCGCGGCTGTGCGCGACACCCACCGCCGTGAACCCCGGCACCCGGCCCACGTACAGTTCGTGCGCGTCGGCCGCGACCGGGTCGTCCTCCACGATCAGCACCCGGATCGGCTCGCCCCCGGTCACGGGGCCACCGCCCCGGCCCGCGCGCCGGCCAGCGGCAGCCGCACCGTGAACTCCGCGCCGCCGCCCTCAGCCCCGGCCACCGCCACGCTGCCGTGCGCCCGGTGCACGGCCTGCCGTACGAGCGCGAGGCCGAGCCCCCGGCCCGGACCGTTGGTCGACCAGCCGCGCCTGAACACCTCGTCGGCCTGCTCGGGCGCGACTCCCGGGCCGGTGTCGCGCACCCGCAACAACAGCTCTCCCACCGCGGCGCCGTCCTCCGCGGCGCCCTCCTCCGCCCGCGCGGGCGCGGGCTCTACGCGTGCCGTCACCGTGACCCTCGCCGGGCCCTCGCCGGAACCCGCGGCGTCCACGGCGTTGTCGACGAGGTTGCCGAGGATCGTCACCAGGTCGCGGGTGGACAGCGTCGGCGGCAGCACCCCGTCGTCCATCCTGCTGTCAGGGGCGAGTACCAGCTCCACCCCGCGCTCGTTGGCCTGCGCCGCCTTGCCGAGCAGCAGCGCTGCGAGCACCGGCTCGCCGACCGCCGTGACCACCTGGTCGGTCAGGGCCTGCGCGAGCTCCAGCTCCGAGGTGGCGAACGCGACGGCCTGGTCCACCCGCCCCAGCTCGATCAGCGACACCACCGTGTGCAGCCGGTTCGCCGCCTCGTGCGCCTGCGAGCGCAGCGCCTCGGTGAAGCGCCGCTCCGAGTCCAACTCGCCCGAGAGCGCCTGTAGTTCGGTGTGATCGCGCAGGGTGACCACCGTACCGCTGCGCTCGCCGCCCACCACGGGCCGGGTGTTGACCACCACGATCCGCTCCTCCGTCAGATGCACCTCGTCGACCCGGGGCTCGGACGCGAGCAGCGCGCCGGTCAGCGGTGCCGGCAGGCCCAGCTCGGCCACCGGGCGGCCCACCGCCGACGCGTCGAGCCCCAGCAGCTCCCGGCCGCCGTCGTTGATCAGCGCGATCCTGCGCCGTCCGTCGAGCATCAGCAACCCCTCGCGCACCGCGTGCAGCGCGGCCTGGTGGTAGTCGTACATCCGGCTCAGGGCCCGCGCGTCCAGCCCGTGCGTGTGGCGGCGCAGCCGCGCGTTGATCACATACGTGCCGAGCGCGCCCAGCACCAGCGCCGCGCCCGCCACCAGGGCGAGCACCCTGAGCTGGTGCATCACCTGGCTGGATATCCGCTCCACCGTGATGCCCACGCTCACCAGGCCGACGATGCGGCCGCCGTCCCTGACCGGCGTGACCGCACGGACCGAGGGGCCGAGCGTGCCCGCGTACGTCTCGGTGAAGGTCTTCCCGCGCAGCGCGGGCGCGGTGGTGCCGAGGAAGCGCTTGCCGATCTGCCGGGGGTCGGGATGCGTCCAGCGGATGCCGTGCGTGTCCATGATCGTGATGAAGTCGACCTTCGTGTCGCGCCTGACCCGCTCCGCGTACGGCTGGAGCGCGGCCGAGGGGTCGGGCGTGCGGATGGCGTCCGCCACGGACGGCGCCTCCGCGAGGGAGCGCGCCGCGACCACCACCTCGCGCGCCGCGGTGCTCCGGGCCTGGGAGCGGTCGTTGGCGTACGCGAACACGGCGCACCACGCGACGACCACGGCCACCAGGACGGCCTGCATCGCGAACAGCTGGCCGGCCAGGCTGCGCGGCCTGCGTCCCACGGGGAAGACCCGGGGGAGGCCCCTGGTGAAAGGCGCGGCGAAGGCCCTGGGGAGAGCCGTGGGAAAGAAGCGCATGGCGCCAGTGTCCCTGCCCGGCGCCCGGGGAGTGGTGGCGATATCCACACAACCCCTGGCCGGAAATCGTATGAACGAAATGAACAGAAGGGTGACCGGGGTCACAGCACGGTGGATAGTCGCCGAGACCCCGAGTCAAGGAGGACACGTGGCTGCGAGGCGGGACCGAACCCACTTCCTGTACATCGCCGTTGTGGTGGCCGTGCTGCTCGGCATCCTGGTGGGCTTCGTCGCCCCCGGAACCGCCGTCCAGCTCAAGCCCATCGGCACCGGATTCGTCGACCTCATCACCATGATGATCGCGCCGGTCATCTTCTGCACGATCGTGCTCGGCATCGGATCCGTGCGCAAGGCCGCCAAGGTGGGCGCCGTCGGCGGTCTGGCCATCGGCTACTTCCTGGTGATGTCGACCGTCGCCCTCGCCATCGGCCTGATCGTCGGCAACATCCTGGAGCCAGGACAGGGGCTGCACCTCACCGAGTCCGTACGCCAGTCCGGCGTGGCGCAGGCCAAGGGGACGAGCGACTCGCTGCCCGACTTCCTGCTCAGCATCATCCCCACCACCCTGGTCTCCGCCTTCACCGAGGGCTCCACGCTCCAGGCGCTGCTGATCGCGCTGCTCGCGGGCTTCGCGCTGCAGGCCATGGGCTCGGCGGGCGAGCCGGTGCTCCGCGGCATCGAGCACATCCAGCGGCTGGTGTTCCGCATCCTCGCCATGATCATGTGGGCCGCCCCGGTGGGCGCGTTCGGCGCGATGGCGGCGGTGGTCGGCGAGACCGGCGTCGACGCGCTCAAGTCGCTCGCCGTGATCATGATCGGCTTCTACGCCACCTGCGCGATCTTCGTCTTCGTCGTCCTCGGCCTGGTGCTGCGGGTGTTCGCCAAGGTCAACATCTTCCTGCTGCTGAAGTACCTGGCGCGCGAGTTCCTGCTGATCCTCTCCACGTCCTCGTCGGAGTCCGCGCTGCCCCGGCTGATCGCGAAGATGGAGCACCTGGGCGTCAGCAAGTCCGTCGCGGGCATCACCGTGCCGACCGGCTACTCGTTCAACCTCGACGGCACGGCCATCTACCTGACCATGGCGTCCATCTTCATCGCCGAGGCGATGGACAAGCCGCTCTCGATCGGCCAGCAGATCTCGCTGCTCGTCTTCATGATCGTCGCGTCGAAGGGCGCGGCGGGCGTCACCGGCGCGGGGCTCGCCACCCTCGCGGGCGGCCTCCAGTCGCACCGGCCGGAACTGGTCGACGGCGTCGGCCTGATCGTCGGCATCGACCGGTTCATGAGCGAGGCGCGCGCCCTGACCAACTTCGCGGGCAACGCCGTCGCCACCGTTCTCGTCGGCAACTGGACGAAGGAGCTCGACCGGGGCCGCCTCGACGAAGTCCTCGCGGGCCGCGTGCCGTTCGACGAGCGCACGCTGATGGACGAGAGCGACAAGGCCGCGGCGCCCGCCCTCGACAAGGCCGCGGCCCCCGCCGCCGCGGTGGCCGACCAGCGCGGTGACGACGCCGCGCAGCAGACCAGGGCCGGGGTCTAACCCCCCCCATCCCCCCACCCCGGCCCGGGGAACCGGCCGGCCCGAGCGGACGCGCAGCCGCCCCGCCGGCCGGACGACTGCGTCCCAAAGGCGCCCCCGGGGCGGCTGCGCGTCCGCTCGGGCGGCGCCCCGCCGCTCAGCCCAGCCGCGCGTGGGCCGTGTGCAGGACCATGCCGCACGGCGTGGGCCCGCCTGGCGGGGTGATCGCCGCGGCCTGCGCGAGGAAGGCGCCGCGCACCTCGGTCACCAGATCCGGCGGCAGCGGCCGCACGTCGTACATCCCCGCCATGGACTCCCAGACCCGCTCGGCGGGGCCGCTCAGGTCGACGCGCAGCGTCGCCCAGGCGACCGGGCCGAACCCGGCGGGCGCGAGCAGCTCGTCGAGCCCCTCGCGGGTCCTGGCGCGCGGATCGCCGAGGCGTGGGATGCGCAGCGGCCCGGCCTCCGGCGGTACGGCCCGCCGCAGCAGCGCCGCGAAGACCTCGTACGCCCCCTCGCCCCCGCCGCCCACGACGCAGGCAAGCAGCCCGCCGGGCGCCAGCACCCGCGCGGCCTCGGCCGCCACCCGGTCGGCCTGCGCCATCAGCATCAGCGCCATGTGCGCGACGCACGCGTCGAACGAACCGTCGGCGAACGGCAGTTCCTGGGCCCTGCCGACGCGCAGCCGGGCCCCGGCGAGCGCGGGCCGCCGCCGTGCGAGCGCCAGCGCCTGAGGCGACAGGTCGACGCCCGCGAGGTCCGCGGGGTCGCGCTCCCGCGCCAGGAGCTCAAGCAACAGTCCGTCGCCGCAGCCCAGTTCGACCACCCGGCGGGCTCCCGCGACGAGGTCGGCCAGCACCCGGTAGCTCGACCGTCCGTCCCCGGTCCCGGCACGGCCCAGCAACTGGGAGGTCACGTCCGGGTGTTCGGCGTGGAAGGCGCGGAGAAAGGCTTCCTGGACACCCGCATCGTCGGGCGGCGGTGGTGACGGTGACGCGAAAGCCGCGGTGACGAAAGACAATGGCCCCGCTCGTCAATTGACGAGCGGGGCCATTGTCTGCGTATATTGGGGGTTTCCGCGCTCAATCAGCACCGTTATTGCCGTAAGGGATTGTGTGTGAGAGTGCGGACGTTCATTACGGAGAATACCAGGGCAGGGGAAGAATTGTCAACCGACGCGGTACAGGACGAGCAGCAATTCATCTCCGATCTCTATGCCCGCCTCGACGCCCTCAGGGACCGGGCGGAGGGCTCGGTGCGGCAGTCCGTCGCGCAGGTCGGGACCGGCAGGCAGGCCAAGCTGGAGCGCGACGTGCACGTCCAGGAGGAGACGGCGCGGCTCGCCCAGCTGAATGCCGTCGAGAGCGGACTGTGTTTCGGGCGCATCGATTTCCGGGACGGCGTGAGCCATCACATCGGCCGTATCGGAATGCGCGAGGACGACGCGGAGCGCACACCTCTCCTGATCGACTGGCGTGCCCCCGTCGCCCGCCCGTTCTATCTCGCGACGGGCTATTCCCCGATGGGCCTGCGCCGCCGCAGGCACCTCAGCACCCGCGGGCGCACCGTCACGGACCTGCACGACGAGATCATGGACCTCGGCGACACGACCCGCACGGGCCACGAGAGCCGCGACGCGGACGAAGTGCTGCTCGCCGCCCTCAACGCGGCGCGCACCGGCCGCATGGCCGACATCGTGCAGACCATCCAGGCCGAGCAGGACCGCGTCATCAGGGCCTCGCACCGCGGCGTCCTCGTCGTCGAGGGCGGTCCCGGCACCGGCAAGACGGCCGTCGCCCTGCACCGCGCCGCCTACCTGCTGTACGCGCACCGCGAGCAGCTCGCCAGGCGCGCGGTGCTCGTCGTCGGGCCCAACCCCGCCTTCCTCGGCTACATCGGCGAGGTCCTGCCCTCGCTCGGCGAGACCGGCGTGCTGCTCGCGACGGTCGGCGAGCTGTTCCCCGGCGTCGCGGCGAGGGGCAAGGACACCCCGGCGGCCGCGGCCGTCAAGGGCTCGCCCGGGATGGCGGGCGTCCTCGCCCGCGCCGTGCGGGACCGCCAGACGGTGCCCGAGCACGTGCTGGAGATCGTCCACGAGGATCACGGCGTCCTCCCGCTCGACCGTGCGAGCGCCGAGGACGCGCGCGCCGCGGCCCGCGCCACCGGGCTGCCGCACAACCTCGCGCGCCCGCACTTCGCTTTCCGCGTCATCGACGCCCTGACCGCGGGGCTCGCCGAGCGCCTCGGCGCCGACCCGTACGGTGGTCCCAACCTGCTCGGCGCCGACGACATCGCCCAGCTCGGCAAGGAGATCGCCACCAGCCGCGCCGTGCACGCGGCGATCGACGAGCTGTGGCCCTCCCTCACCCCCGAGCGTCTTGTGGCGGGGTTCCTCGCCGACCCGCTCCAGCTGCCCGAGCACGAACAGGCCCTGGTGCGGCGGGTGGACGGCCCCTGGACCCCGGCCGACGTGCCGCTGCTCGACGAGGCGGCCGAGCTCCTCGGCGCCGACGACAGCGCGGAGCGCGCCGCCCAGGAGGCCGCGCGTCAGGAGCAGATCGCGTACGCGCAGGGCGTGCTCGACGTCTCCGCGGGCTCCACGACCTACGAGTTCGAGGACGAGGAGTCCGAGGTCCTCACGGCCCACGACATCATCGACGCCGAGCGGTTCGCCGAGCGGCAGGAGGAGGCCGACACCCGCAGCGCCGCCGAGCGCGCCGCCGCCGACCGCACCTGGGCCTTCGGGCACATCGTCGTGGACGAGGCGCAGGAACTGTCCGCGATGGCCTGGCGGTTGCTGATGCGCCGCTGCCCGAGCCGGTCCATGACCCTGGTCGGCGACCCCGCCCAGACCGGTGACGCTGCGGGCTGCGACACCTGGCAGGAGATCCTCGGGCCGTATGTGGGGGACCGCTGGCGCCTTGAGCGGCTCGGCGTCAACTACCGCACCCCGGCGGAGATCATGGCGGTCGCCGCCGAGGTGCGCAGGTCCGTGGAGCCGGGCTTCGAGCCGCCGCGCTCCGTACGGTCCACCGGCGCGGAGCCGCTCGTGCGGACCGTGCCCGAGGGCGAGTTGGTGCGGGCCGCGGTCGCGCTCGCCGCCGAGCGGGGCGCGCGGGCCCAGTCCGCGGACGGCGGCAGGCTCGCGGTGATCGCCCCCGCCGTGCTGCTGCCCCGGCTCGCCGCCGCGCTGCCCTCGGCGTCCTGCGGCGAGGCCCCCGACCTGACGAGCCCCGCCGTGCTGCTCACCGCCCGGCAGGCGAAGGGCCTCGAATTCGACCGGGTGGTGGTCGTCGATCCGGACGGCGTGCGGGGCGGTTCGCCGCGCGGCGCCAACGACCTCTACGTGGCCCTGACACGGGCCACGCAGTGGCTCGGCATCGTCCGCGCACAGGGCGACGCGGCCGGGCCGCCGCCCGCGGGGGAGTAGCTCCGCAGCCCCGGCCGGACCGCCGGCCCCTCCTACAGTGGGCGCATGTCACCTCGCCCCTACCGCTCCACCGTCCGTGAGCGCGCCGCCGCCTCCACCAGGAACGCGATCCTGGACGCGGCCGAGTCCCTCTTCGCGGAGCACGGCTACCCGCGGGTGAGCGTCAGCCGCGTCGCGGAGGCCGCCGAGGTGGCGGCGGGCACGGTCTACGCCTCCTTCGGCAGCAAGGCCGCCCTCGTCGTCGGGCTGATGGAGCGCGCCGCGGCCGACGAGGCCGTCACCCGGGCGCTCGCCGCCGTCGACGCGGCCGACAGCGGCGGGCAGGTCGTCGCGCTCACCCTCGCGGGCGCCGGTGCGCTGCTGCGGCGCCATGGGCGCGCCATCTCCGTGCTGTACGACAACGCCTCGGCCGACCCGGACATCGCCGCCGCCGTGGAGCGCGCGGAAGCCCTCCAGCGCGAACGCCTCGACGGCATCGTCGCCCGCCTCGCGGATCTCGGCGCGCTGCGGGCCGGCCTGGCGCGGCGGGACGCGGTCCGCGTCCTCGAGTACTACGCGGGCCCTCCGTCCTGGCGGCGTCTGCGCGCCCTCGGCTGGAGCGGGCGGCGCGCCGAGGAGTGGCTCACCGACCAGGTCTCCTACGCCCTGCTCGGTGCGCCAGGCGGGGCCGCGTCCGCCTAATTGAGTGAAGCGCTACTCTAATAAATATGCGTGTACTCTTCTCCAGCACCCCCGCACACGGCCATCTGCTGCCGCAGCTCCCGCTCGCCCGCGCCTTCCGCGACCGCGGCGACACCGTCGCCGTGCTGACCGGCGAGGCCTTCGCCCCCGTCCTCGCGCCCGAGGGGATCGACCTGCTCGCCGCGGGCCCCGCCGTCGACGTGCTCTTCGCCGAGACCGCCCGCAGGACGGGCGTCGACGCGGCGAGCAACCCCACCCCCGAGTCCGTCGCCGAGTTCTTCGCCGGCGCCCGCGTCGACCTGACGGCCGACGACGCCCTCGCCGCCGCCAGGGACTTCGCACCCGACCTGGTCGTCGCCGAGGCGTGTGACGTCGTCGGACCGCTCGCCGCCGCCGTCCTCGGCGTACCGCTCGCCACCCTCGCCTTCGGGCCCGCGATACCGGACGAGTTCACCGCCGGCCTCGCCGCGGTCGCCGCGCCCCGCTTCGCCGCGCGCGGCGCCGCCCCCGCCCCGGCCCGGTGGTACCTCGACCCCTGCCCCGACGTGCTCCAGGCGCCGGACTGGCAGGCGCCCGAGGGGCGTCTCCCGCTGCGCCCGGAGCCGCACCGCGGCCCCGGCGCCGCGTCCGCCGCCCCCGAGCCGGCCCGGGAGGGCGCGCGACGCCGGGTGCTCGTCTCCTTCGGCACGTACTTCGCGGAGCCCCGCGTCCTCGGTCCGATCCTGGCCGCGCTGTCGGCCGCCGACGTGGACCTGCGCGTCACGCTCGGCCTCACCGCGTCGGCCGACGACTACGACATCGACCGCGAGCGCGTCGAGTTCGTCGGCTTCACCCCCCTCGACCAACTGCTGCGCGGTGTCGACCTCGTCGTCACCCACGGCGGCGCGGGCACCACGCTCGGCACGCTCGCGCGCGGCCTGCCGCTCGTCGTCGTGCCCCAGGGCGCCGACCAGTTCCTCCAGGCGGCCGGGGTCGCGGCCTCGGGCACAGGCCTCGCGGTCCCGCCGGATGCAGCCACCCCCGAGTCCGTCGCCCGCGCCGCGGCCGACGTGCTGGCCGGCCCGGAGTACGCGGACGCCGCCCGCAAGGCCGCCGACCAGATCGCCGGCATGCCGTCGCCCGCCGAAGTCGCCGACCACCTCGCCGCCGCGCTGGCCTGACCCGTACCGCACCGGGAGCAACGCCCCCGCACACGGGGGCGACACCCCCGCAGCGGGAGCCTGCGGCCCCGCGCACAGGCACCGGCCGGCGGCAGTGCGCCGCCGGCCGGTGCCTGTGTCCCCGCCGCGTGCGGCCGTGCCGCTGCTACACGGGCCTGAACCACACCGTGGACAGCGGCGGCAGCGTCGGGCACACACTGGCCCCGCGGCCGTGCGCCGCGACCGGCTCGGGCTTGAGCACCTCGGTGTTGCGCACACCGCCGCCGCCGTACCGCGCCTCGTCGGTGTTGAGTACCTCGGCCCACCCCGCGTACGCCTCCGGCACACCGAGCCGGTAGTTCTCGCGCACCACGGGCGAGAAGTTCGACACCGCGAGCAGCGGTGTGCCCGAGCGGTCGAGCCGCAGGAACGCGAACACGTTGTCCTCCGCCGCGCCGCCCTCGACCCAGCCGAACCCCTCGGGCTCGGTGTCCCGCTCCCACAGTGCCGGGGTGTCGCGGTAGACCCGGTTGAGGTCCGCCACCAGGCTGCGCACGCCCCGGTGGTCGTCCGCCGCCGTGTACGAGGAGTCCACCAGCCACCAGTCAGGTCCGTGACTCTCCGACCACTCGGCGCCCTGCGCGAACTCCTGTCCCATGAAAAGCAGTTGCTTGCCCGGATGGGCCCACATGAAGCCCAGGTAGGCGCGGTGGTTGGCGCGCTGCTGCCACCAGTCGCCCGGCATCTTCGACACCAGCGCGCCCTTGCCGTGCACGACCTCGTCGTGCGAGATCGGCAGGACGTAGTTCTCGCTGTACGCGTACACCATCGAGAACGTCATCTCGTCATGGTGGTACTTGCGGTGCACCGGCTCCTTCGCCATGTACTCCAGCGAGTCGTGCATCCACCCCATGTTCCACTTCAGGCCGAAGCCGAGGCCGCCGAAGCCGCCGGGGCCGGTGTGGTGGGTGGCGCGGGTGACTCCGTCCCAGGCCGTCGACTCCTCCGCGACCGTCACCACACCGGGACAGCGCCGGTAGACCGTGGCGTTCATCTCCTGGAGGAAGCGCACCGCGTCCAGGTTCTCCCGGCCGCCGTACTCGTTGGGCGCCCACTGCCCGTCCTCGCGCGAGTAGTCCAGGTACAGCATCGAGGCCACCGCGTCGACCCGCAGGCCGTCGATGTGGAACTCCTCGCACCAGTACACGGCGTTCGCCACCAGGAAGTTGCGCACCTCGGTGCGCCCGTAGTCGAAGGTCAGCGTGCCCCAGTCGGGGTGCTCGGCCCTGCGCGCGTCGCCCGGCTCGTACAGCGGGCGCCCGTCGAAGTGCGCCAGCGCCCAGTCGTCCTTCGGGAAGTGCGCGGGCACCCAGTCGACGAGCACACCGATGCCCGCCCGGTGCAGCGCGTCCACCAGGAACCTGAAGTCGTCGGGCGTGCCCATCCGCGACGTGGGCGCGTAGAAGCCGGTGACCTGGTAGCCCCACGAACCGCCGAAGGGGTGTTCCGCGATCGGCATCAGCTCCACGTGCGTGAAGCCCAGCTCCGTGACGTACGCGGGCAGTTGCTCGGCCAGCTGGCGGTAGGTGAGGCCGGGCCGCCAGGACGGCAGGTGCACCTCGTACACCGAGAACGGCGCCGCGTGCGCCGGCCGGTCCGCGCGGTGCGCCAGCCACTCCTGGTCCTGCCACGCGTGGTGCGACGCGGTCACCACCGACGCCGTCGCGGGCGGCACCTCGGCGGCCCGCGCCATCGGGTCGGCGCGCAGCGTGTGGTGCCCCTCGGGCGTGCAGATGTCGAACTTGTACGTGTCGCCCTCGCCGACCTCGGGGACGAACAGCTCCCACACGCCGGTCGAACCGAGCGACCGCATCGGCAGCGCCGTGCCGTCCCAGTAGTTGAAGCCGCCGGCGACCCGCACCCCGCGCGCGTTCGGCGCCCACACCGTGAAGCGGGTGCCGGTCACGCCCTGGTGGTCGAGGACCGTGGCGCCGAGCGCCTTCCACAGCTCCTCGTGCCGGCCCTCCGCGATCAGGTGCAGGTCGAGTTCGCCGAGTGCGGGCAAAAACCGGTACGGATCCTGCACGTCGACGACGTCGTCGCCCTCGGTGTCCCCGTAGCGCACCCGCAGGGTGTAGACGGGGACCTCGGCCAGCGGCAGCACACCCGAGAACAGCCCGTCGCCTTCGTCGTCGAGCGCCGTGACCGAGCCGTCGGCGACGACGTCCACCGCCCGCGCGTACGGCCGCAGCGCGCGCACCGCCACGCCGCCGGCCACCGGGTGGGCACCGAGCAGCGCGTGCGGATCGTGGTGCTCGCCGCGCAGCAGGCGCGCCCGGTCGCCGTCGTCGAGCGGCGGCGCGGGCCGCGTGCCCGTGGGCCCGCGCGAGGAGCCGCCCGCGGCCCCAGAAGGGACACCGGTGTCCCCGGACGGAGTGCGGCGCGCGGGCACGGGCCTGCCGGGCGGCTGCTTGCCCGGCGGGCCCGCCGGCACGGAGCCCGACGCCTTGGCGGGGCGGAAACGGGCGGAGACTTCTGGCTCCGACGGGGTGTCGGACGACGGGCGGGCGGTCACGGTGCTGCCTCCTCGGCGAGCGTCAAACGGGCGTGGGCGTGAAGCGCGGGGGGTGGCGTGCGCGGGGGTGCCGTGGGACGAGTCTGCTGGACCCGGGCCCGCGGCGCGAGCGGGCCGGGGGAGCGGAGCGAAGGGGGCGCCCGAGGGGGGCGCGCCGCTCAGCCCCCGGCCGCGAGGCGCTCGATCGCGGCCATCGGGACGGGCAGCCAGTCTGGCCTGTGCCGTGCCTCGTACAGCACCTCGTAGACGGCCTTGTCCGTCTCGTAGGCGCGCAGCAGCTCGGGCTCGGCGCGCGGGTCGCCGCCCGCGGCCTCTGCGTACCCCTCGCAGTAGGCGTCGCGGCAGCGTGCCGCCCAGTCCGCGCGCCAGGGTTCGTGGGAGCGCGCCGCGTAGTCGAAGGAGCGCAGCATCCCCGCGACGTCCCGCACCGGCGGCTGCGGCCTGGTGCGCTCGGCGAGCGGTCTCGCGGGCTCGCCCTCGAAGTCGATGACGGACCAGCGGCCGTCCGGGGTGTGCAGTATCTGGCCGAGGTGCAGGTCGCCGTGGACCCGCTGGGCGGGCCGCGCGCGCTCCGTCGCGCGCAGCGCCTCGAACGCGGCGCGCAGCCCCGGCGCGTACGGCTGGAGCGCGGGCACCGCCTGCGCCGCGGCGGCGAGCCTGCGGCTCATCGCCTTGGCAAGCTCCGCCGTACGGGCCCGGTCGAGCGTCACCGTCGGCAGCGCCGCCGCCAGCGCCAGGTGCACCTCGGCGGTGGCCCGGCCCAGGTCGCGCGCCTCCGGAACGAAGTCGCGGCCGTCCGCGAGCGCGGCGAGCGCCAGCTGCCAGCCGTCCGTCGAGCCGCGCAGATACGGCTGGAGGATGCCGAGCGTCAGCCGCTCCGCGCCGCCCGCCGGATCCTCCGCCTCGAACCAGGCGACCGGCGCGGGCACCCGCTCGCACCCCTCGGCGGCGAGCGCGCGCGGCAGCTCCAGGTCCGGGTGCGGGCCCGGCACCACCCGCCGCAGGATCTTCAGGATGTAGGCGTCCCCGTACACCAGGGACGTGTTGGACTGCTCGGCGCCGAGCGGCCTGGGGGAGAGCCCGGCCGGGATGCGGCCCGCCCGGCCGAAGCGCAGCGGCCCGACCGCGTCCACCGAGCGCAGCCGGTCCATCAGCACGCCCGCGAGGTAGGGGTCGTGCAGCGCGTCGTAGACCGTGCGGCCCGCGAGCGGACCCCCGGTGGCCCGGCCGACCAGCGCGGAGGAGAGGTGCTGCGGCAGTGACGTCCGTACGCCGAGCAGGAGTTGGTAGCAGTCGTCGGCGGCGGTCGGCTCGGGCCCCCGCTCGTCGTGCTGCTCCACGCGCAGCAGCAGGTGCAGCAGCCCCGGGCCCTCGCCGCCCGAGGGGACGGGCGGCAGCAGCTCGGTGACCGCCATGGGCACGAGCCCCGTCAGACCGCGGCCCTTGCCCGCGAACCAGCGCTGCCGTGGCAGCCAGTCGAGCAGCAGGGGGGCGAGGGACTCGACCACCGCGGTCGCGGCGGCCGAGGGGGTGTGTGCCCGGACGGCGCGTGCGGTACTCCGGGCGGATGCAGCCTTCGGCATGGCAGCGCGTCCTTTCCCCGGGAACACCACAGGATGCGCGGAGTCTCCCGGATTGCGGCGGTTGCTGTCCGGCTGTACGGGATGTGTCGGGTGAGGATGATCCGTACGGAGCCGAGCCGTGACGGAGTATCCGGACGCGGCGTGAGCCCCACGAGCCGGCCGTCGGTGAGAGTGCCCCGTGCGGGACGGGGGAAACCGTCCCGCACGGGCCGCGCCGGCCGGGCGTCGCCGTGGCCACCCGGTGCTCAGGACCGCGGGCGGACCCGCGTACCGTCCTCGGAAGGACCAGCCGCCTCCTCCGGACTCTCGGCGCGCACCGCCTCCTTCGGGCCCGGCGCGGCGGCGGGCCTGGCGTCCGGCGCGGCACCGACCCCGGCGCCGAGCGAGGGCCCCGACGACAGCGGCGCGGGCGCCGCGTCCTTGCGCAGCCGGAACCAGTAGAAGCCGTGGCCCGCGAGCGTCAGCAGGTAGGGCCACTCGCCGATGGCGGGGAAGCGCACCCCGCCGATCAGCTCGACCGGGTGGCGCCCGCTGTACTCGCGCAGGTCGAGCTCGGTGGGCTGCGCGAAGCGGGAGAAGTTGTGTACGCACAGCACGAGGTCGTCGCCGTTGCCCTCGGGCGACGGCGCCTCCCGCAGGAAGGCGAGCACCGCCGGGTTGGACGACGGCAGTTCGGTGTACGAGCCGATGCCGAACGCCGGGTTCTGCTTGCGGATCTCGATCATCCGGCGGGTCCAGTGCAGCAGCGAGGAGGGCGACGCCATGGCCGCCTCGACGTTGGTGACCTGGTAGCCGTAGACCGGGTCCATGATCGTGGGCAGGTAGAGCCGGCCGGGATCGCTCGACGAGAAGCCGGCGTTGCGGTCGGGCGTCCACTGCATCGGCGTTCTGACCGCGTCGCGGTCGCCGAGCCAGATGTTGTCGCCCATGCCGATCTCGTCGCCGTAGTAGAGGATCGGCGAGCCGGGCAGCGAAAGCAGCAGCGCGGTGAACAGCTCGATCTGGTTGCGGTCGTTGTCGAGCAGCGGGGCGAGGCGCCGCCTGATGCCGATGTTGGCGCGCATCCGCGGGTCCTTGGCGTACTCCGCGTACATGTAGTCGCGTTCCTCGTCCGTCACCATTTCGAGCGTGAGCTCGTCGTGGTTGCGCAGGAAGATGCCCCACTGGCAGCCGCTCGGGATCGCCGGGGTCTTCGCGAGGATCTCGGAGACGGGGTAGCGCGACTCGCGGCGCACCGCCATGAAGATGCGCGGCATCACCGGGAAGTGGAACGCCATGTGGCACTCGTCGCCGCCCTTGGCGTAGTCGCCGAAGTAGTCGACCACGTCCTCAGGCCACTGGTTGGCCTCGGCGAGCAGCACGGTGTCCGGGTAGTGCGCGTCGATCTCCGCGCGCACCCGCTTGAGGAACTCGTGCGTGCGCGGCAGGTTCTCGCAGTTGGTGCCCTCCTCCGCGTACAGGTAGGGCACGGCGTCGAGGCGGAAGCCGTCGATACCGAGGTCGAGCCAGAACCGCAGGGCGGAGATCATCTCCTCCTGCACCGTCGGGTTCTCGTAGTTGAGGTCCGGCTGGTGGGAGAAGAACCGGTGCCAGTAGTACTGCTTGCGCACCGGGTCGAAGGTCCAGTTGGACGCCTCGGTGTCGACGAAGATGATCCGGGCGTCGGGGTACTGCTTGTCGTCGTCTGCCCAGACGTAGTAGTCGCCGTACGGCCCTTCCGGGTTGGCGCGCGACTCCTGGAACCAGGGGTGCTGGTCGCTCGTGTGGTTCATGACCACGTCGATGATCACACGCATGCCGCGCTGGTGCGCGGCGTCGACGAACTCCACGAAGTCGGCGAGGTCGCCGAACTCCGGCAGTACGGCCGTGTAGTCGGCCACGTCGTACCCGCCGTCGCGCAGCGGGGACTTGAAGAACGGCGGCAGCCAGAGGCAGTCGACGCCGAGCCACTGCAGATAGTCGAGCTTGGCGGTGAGGCCCTTGAGGTCACCGATGCCGTCGCCGTTGCTGTCCTGGAACGAACGCACCAGGACCTCGTAGAAGACGGCGCGTTTGAACCAGTCGGGGTTGCGGTCCTTCGCGGGAGTGTCCTCGAAGGTGTCGTGGACGGGCTCATTGACGATCATGATGTGGGTGACCCTCCGATCGGCGGGGACGGTCGCAGGGCGACGATGTGCGCGGGCGTGACGCCCGGCTCCAGGCGCACATAGTTGGCCCTGCCCCAGTGATAGGTGTCGCCGGTGAGCTCGTCGCGCACCGGAACGGTCTCGTGCCATTCGAGGCCGAGCCGCGGCATGTCCAACGAGACCGTGGCCTCCTGGGTGTGGTGCGGGTCGAGGTTGGCGACCACCAGAACGATGTTCGAACCCGCCCGCTTGCTGTACACCAGGACGGAGTCGTTGTCGGCGTGGTGGAAGTGGATGTCCCGCAGCTGCTGGAGCGCCGGATGCCTGCGCCGCAGCCGGTTGAGCGTGGTGATCAGTGGTGCGATCGTGCGGCCCTCCCGCTCGGCCGCCTCCCAGTCCCTGGGGCGCAGCTGGTACTTCTCGGAGTCCATGTACTCCTCGCTGCCGGGGCGCACCGGGGTGTTCTCGCACAGCTCGTACCCCGCGTACACACCCCAGGACGGGGACATCGTCGCCGCGAGCACCGCGCGCACCTCGAACGCCGGCCGGCCGCCCTCCTGAAGGTACGCGTGCAGGATGTCGGGCGTGTTGACGAAGAAATTCGGGCGCATGTACGCGGCGGTCTCGCGCGACAGCTCGGTGAGGTAGTCCGTCAGCTCCTGCTTGCTGTTGCGCCAGGTGAAGTAGGTGTAGGACTGCTGGAAGCCGATCGCCGCCAGGGTGCGCATCATCGCCGGGCGGGTGAACGCCTCGGCGAGGAAGACCACGTCCGGATCGGTCCGGTTCACGGTACGGATGACCTTCTCCCAGAAGACCACGGGCTTGGTGTGCGGGTTGTCGACCCGGAAGACGCGTACCCCGTGCTCCATCCAGTACCGCAGCACCCGCACGGTTTCCCGCACGAGTCCTCGCATGTCCGCGTCGAACGCGATCGGGTAGATGTCCTGGTACTTCTTCGGCGGGTTCTCCGCGTACGCGATCGAGCCGTCCGGCCTGTGGTGGAACCACTCCGGCTTCTTCTTGACCCACGGGTGGTCGGGCGAGCACTGGAGGGCGAAGTCGAGCGCGACCTCCATGCGCAGGTCGCGGGCGGTCTCGACGAACCGGTCGAAGTCCTCGATGGTGCCGAGGTCCGGGTGGACCGCGTCGTGTCCGCCCTCGGCGGAGCCGATCGCCCACGGCACCCCGACGTCCTCGGGGCCGGCCGACAGGGTGTTGTTGGGGCCCTTGCGGAAGGTGGTGCCGATGGGGTGGATGGGCGGCAGGTACACCACGTCGAAGCCCATCGCGGCGATCGCGGGCAGCCGCTCCGCCGCCGTCGCGAAGGTCCCGCTCACCGGCGGCTCGCCGGGCCTGACCTGCGCGCCCTCGGACCGCGGGAACATCTCGTACCACGACCCGAACAGCGCGCGCCTGCGCTCGACCTTCAGCGGCAGCGGCTTCGACGCGGAGACCAGGTCGCGCAGCGGGTGCTTCGCCAGCGCCTCGTCCACCTCGGGCGTCAGCGCCGCCGCGAGCCGCGCCGCCGCCGGGCGTGCGGCGTCGCGCAGCGCGTCCACCGCGGCGAGCACCGACTCGCGGCCCTCGCGCTTCGGCACGCCCTCGGCCGCCCGCTCGTACAGCGCGGCGCCCTCCGCGAGCACCAGGTCCGTGTCGATGCCCGCCGGGATCTTGATCGACGCCGTGTGCCGCCAGGTGGTGACCGGGTCGCTCCACGCCTCCACCGTGTACGTCCAGGCGCCTTCCTCCGTCGGGGTGACCTCCGCGCCCCACCGGTCCGTGCCGGGCGCCAGCTCGCGCATGGGCGTGAAGGGCCCCGGGCGGCCCGCCGGGTCGGTGAGGACCACGTTGGCCGCCACCGCGTCATGGCCCTCGCGGAAGACGGTGGCGGTGACCTGGAAGGTTTCACCGCTCACCGCCTTGGCGGGGCGTCTGCCGCAGTCGACGAGGGGAGCGACGTCGAGGACGGGGATGCGACCGATCAGTTTCACCGAATCACCTGGAGGCTGGGCGGGCGGGCGTGGCGGGCAGTGCGCGTGGTGCGGGTGTGGTGCAGGCGGTGCTGCCGGGCGGTGCCCGGTGCGGGCGACTACGGCGGGCGATCAGATTTTGTACGGCTTTTGCTGTTCTTTTTAGCTGCTTGATCGAGTGCGGACACGGTGCGAGCAGGGCCGTTCTCGTGCGCGTTCACCCGAACAGCCCGTGCGGACCGCGCGTACGGAGGAGCCTTCCATGCGGACGGGCCCGCCAATCCGGCGGAGTGTTAACTCCCCGCACCGAAGCGGTCACCCAATCCTCCACCGAGCGGCCGCCGCGCGCGAGTCCGGGCCGCGCACCCCGCATGCTGCCCCATCCGGCGCGTGCCCCGGCACAACACGGCGGATCCTCGCGGGGTACGCCGTAGGTACGGCGCGGAAACCGCCGCGACGCGCGCGAATGCGCCGTGGTTGTCGGGGGCAGGGTCCGGCTAACGTCTCACCACGGCGGGACGCCCGGCGCGGCGCGTCCCCTCCGATACGTATGTCCCTTGCGAAGGTGGAGCACGTGAAGGCAATCCGTCGGTTCACCGTCCGCCCGGTACTTCCCGAGCCCCTCGGCCCGCTGAACGACCTGGCCCGCAACCTGCGCTGGTCCTGGCACACGCCGACCCGCGAACTGTTCGAGGCCGTGGACCCCGAGGGGTGGCGCGCGGCGGGCCACGACCCGGTGCGGCTGCTCGGGGCCGTCTCCGCCGGGCGGCTCGCCGAACTCGCCGCGGACCGGGACTTCCTCGCCGGACTGGACGCGGCCGCCGCCGACCTCGACGCCTACCTGAACGGCGAGCGCTGGTACCAGCGGCGGGACGCGGGTCTCACCGGGCCCGCGGACGAGGCGGCGGGTGGGCCGGGCGGCGAGCTGCCCGCCGCCGTCGCGTACTTCTCGCCCGAGTTCGGCATCACCGCGGCCCTGCCGCAGTACTCGGGCGGCCTCGGCATCCTCGCGGGCGACCACCTGAAGGCGGCGAGCGACCTGGGCGCGCCGCTGATCGGTGTCGGGCTGCTCTACCGGCACGGCTACTTCCGCCAGTCCCTGTCCCGCGACGGCTGGCAGCAGGAGACCTACCCGGTCCTCGACCCGCACGAGCTGCCGCTGACCTGGCTGCGCGCGCCGGACGGGACGCCCGTCCTGGTGGAGCTCGCGCTGCCGGCCGGCCGGGTGCTGCGCGCCCGCGTCTGGCAGGCGCAGGTCGGCCGGGTGCCGCTGCTGCTGCTCGACTCGGACGTCGAGGAGAACGGGCCCACCGAGCGCGAGGTGACCGACCGGCTCTACGGCGGCGGCAGCGAGCACCGGCTGCTCCAGGAGATGCTGCTCGGCATCGGCGGGGTGCGGGCCGTGCGCGCGTACTGCAGGCTGACCGGGCACCCCGAGCCCGAGGTCTTCCACACCAACGAGGGCCACGCGGGCTTCCTCGGCCTCGAACGCATCCGCGAGCTGATCGCGGCGGACGCCGGGGGCACCGGCTTCGAGGCGGCGCTCGAAGCGGTCCGCGCGGGCACGGTCTTCACCACCCACACCCCGGTGCCCGCGGGCATCGACCGCTTCGACCGCGGCCTCGTCGAGCGCCACTTCGGCGAGGACGGCGAACTGCCGGGGGTCGACGTGGAGCGGGTACTCGGCCTCGGTCTAGAGACCTACCAGGGCGGCGACCCCCACCTGTTCAACATGGCCGTGATGGGGCTGCGGCTCGCCGGACGGGCCAACGGCGTGTCCACCCTGCACGGCGCCGTGAGCCGGGAGATGTTCGCCGCCCTCTGGCCGGGCTTCGACGCCGACGAGGTGCCGATCACCAGTGTGACCAACGGTGTCCACGCGCCGACCTGGGTGGCCCCCGAGGTGGCCGCACTGGGGGCCGGGAAGATCGGCGCCGAGCGGGCCGAGCAGGCGCTGAGCGTCGGCGGCTCCGGCCGGTGGGACGCCGTCGGGGAGATCCCGGACGAGGACGTGTGGCGGGTGCGGCGGGCGTTGCGCGGGCAGCTCGTCGAGGAGGTGCGCGGCAGGCTGCGCGCCTCGTGGCGGCAGCGCGGCGCGGCCGCGGCGGAGCTCGGCTGGATCGACTCCGTGCTCGACCCTGACGTGCTGACCATCGGCTTCGCCCGCCGGGTGCCCTCGTACAAGCGGCTGACGCTGATGCTGCGGGACCGCGAGCGGCTGACGCGGCTGCTGCTCGACCCCGAGCGCCCGGTGCAGATCGTGGTGGCGGGCAAGGCGCACCCGGCGGACGACGGCGGCAAGCGGCTCATCCAGGAGCTGGTGCACTTCGCGGACGACCCGCGGGTGCGGGAGCGGATCGTGTTCCTGCCCGACTACGGCATGGGCATGGCGCAGAAGCTCTACCCGGGCTGCGACGTCTGGCTGAACAACCCGCTCCGCCCGCTGGAGGCGTGCGGCACGAGCGGCATGAAGGCCGCGCTGAACGGCTGCCTCAACCTCTCGGTCCTGGACGGCTGGTGGGACGAGTGGTACGAGCCGGACTTCGGCTGGGCGATCCCCACCGCCGACGGGTCGGCGGCGGCGGACGAGAACCGGCGCGACGAGCTGGAGGCCAACGCGCTCTACGAGCTGATCGAGAACCGGATCGCGCCGCGCTTCTACGACCGCGGCGGCGACGGCGCGGGCCTGCCGGGCCGGTGGATCGAAATGGTCCGCCGCACCCTGGTCACCCTGGGGCCGAAGGTGCTCGCGGGCCGGATGGTGCGGGAGTACGTGGAGCGGCTGTACGTGCCGGCCGCGCTGGCGCACCGGCGGCTCGACCCGGAGGCGGCGGCCGAGCTGGCGGCGTGGAAGTACCGGGTGCGCACGCTGTGGCCGTATGTCTCGGTCGACCATGTGGAGGCCGCCTCGGCCGGCGCGGCCGGCGGCTCGGCCGAGCTGGGCGCCACGCTGTCGCTGCGGGTGGGCGTGGGCCTCGGAGAACTGCGGCCCGAGGACGTCGAGGTGCAGGCGGTCGCCGGACGGGTCGGCTCCGACGACGCCCTCGCGGACGCGCAGGCGTTCCCGCTGAAGCCCGCGGGCGGTGCCGACGGCGAGGGCCGCTGGGTCTTCGAGGGGCCGCTCGCGCTGGACCGCACGGGCCCGTTCGGCTACACGGTGCGGGTGCTGCCCGCGCACCCGCTGCTGGCCAACGGCGCCGACCTCGGCCTGGTCGCCCTGCCCGCGGAGGCGGCGGGCGAGCACGCGGGCGTGCTGCTGCGGTAGCGCGGGGCGCGTCGGCGGGCGCGGTGCGCCCCGGGGCCCGGGCCCCGGGGCGCACCGCTGTCGTGTGCCGCCGCAGCGGGTGCCCGGAGTGCGGGCAGGGGTGCGTGGCTCAGCGGCTCGGGGCCCCAACGGACCAGTAAAGGTACGGACCTTGACGCGTGCTGTGCGGCGGCTCTACCTTCCCTGCCAACACGTTCACAACTTCACCCGGCGTTCATGTGGATGAACGACTGGTCGCCTGCCGGGCGGAGTTGCGGCATCCCCGCACCGGAAGGCATCCCCACATGCGCACCGGAAAGACCTCGCGCCTCATCGGCCTCGGCACCGCGCTCGCCGGTGTCACCGCGGCCCTCTGCATGGCGCCCGCCTCGGCCACCACCACGGGCGCGGCCCACCCCGCGGGGGCGCCGGCCGTGGCCGCCGCGCCCGCGGCCTTCGTCCACCCCGGCGTCAACCTGAACACCGCACAGCTGGACTTCGTGCGGAGCAAGGTGCAGGCGGGGGCCCAGCCCTGGAAGTCCGCCTACGACCAGATGGCGGCGAGCCGGTACGCCGACCTCAACCGCACGCCGAAACCGCGCGCGAACGTGGAGTGCGGCTCGTACTCCAACCCCAACAACGGCTGCACCGACGAGCGCCAGGACGCGATCGCCGCCTACACCGACGCGCTCACCTGGTACATCACCCGCGACGACCGCTACGCGCAGAAGGCGATCCAGCTGATGGACGCCTGGTCGGCGACCATCCAGCAGCACACCAACTCCAACGCCCCGCTCCAGACCGGCTGGGCGGGAGCCTCCTGGCCCAAGGCCGCGGAGATCATCAAGCACGTGTACGGCAACTGGCCGGGCGAGGGCCGGTTCGACACCATGCTGCGCAACGTCTACCTGCCGAACCTCATCAAGGGCTCCAACTCCAACGGGAACTGGGAGCTGACGATGATGGAGGCGGCGGTGAGCATCTCCGTCTACCTCGACGACACGACGGACTACGACACCGCGATCTCCAAGTACCTGACCAGGACCGCCGCCTACGTCTACCTGCCGTCGGACGGCGACCTGCCGAAGACGGTGCCGAGCCAGAACCTCGACACCCGCGACAAGATCGTCTCCTACTGGCAGGGCCAGTCGACGTACAACGCGTCGATGGCCGGTGTCACGCAGGAGACCTGCCGCGACTTCACGCACACCGGCTACGGCATCTCCAACATCGGCCATGTCTACGAGACGGCCCGCATCCAGGGCCAGGACCTCTACCCGCAGGTCGGGGAGCGGCTGCGGCAGGCGCTCGGCTTCCAGGCGAAGTTCGAGACGAAGGCCGCGTCCAAGCCCTCCGACCTGTGCCCGGGCAAGAGCCTCACGCTCGGCCTCGGCCCGATCACCGAGGTCGGCTTCAACGCCCTGCACACCCGCAAGGGCATCGCGATGACCAACACGCAGGCCCTGACCGAGTCGCAGCGTCCGGCGGGCTCGAACGACCTGTTCGTCGCCTGGGAGACGCTCACCAACGCGGAGAACCCCAACTAGTCGGCGTCGCACGAGCCGTGGCCTGCCGTCCGCCCGTACCTCGCCTACGGGACGGGCGGCGGGCCACGCGGTGTTCAGGCGGAGAGCGCCAGGGGCTCCCTGCGGGCCTGGGCCACCAGGCGGAGGCAGTCGGCCGGGTTGTCCCGGACCGGGCGGCGGACGACGTCGGCGCCCATCGCGCCGACGACGTCGAGGCGGTGGTGGTAGAGGCCGAGCAGGACCCGGACCAGCGGGCGGTAGTCGGCAGGGACCTCGGCGACGACCCGGCCCGCCGCGAGCAGCGTCGTGCGGGCCCTGTCCGCGGTGGCGAGCACCAGCTCGCGCACGGCGGGTGTCGCGCGGCCCTGCTCCAGGTCGGCGCGGCTGACGCCGAACCGCTCCAGGTCCGTGCGCGGCAGGGCGAAGCGGCCCTCGGCGACGTCCGAGGTCAGATCGGTCAGCAGGTCCGTGCGCTGGCAGGCGTCCGCGACGAGCCGGCAGGACGCGGCGAAGTCGTCGTCCGGCACCAGGTTCGGGGTCAGGCCGGTGCTCAGCATGATCCCCGGCCAGGTCAGCGTGTCGATGTAGCGCTGGTACGCGGCCTCGTCGGCGAAGCCGGGGAACTCCAGGTCGATCCTGGTGCCCTCCAGATAGGTGTCGAACCAGTGCCTCGGCAGGCCCGCCTCGCCCGCCGAGTGCACGAACGCCCGCAGCAGCGGGTGGTGCGAGTCGCCCGTGTCGAGGGCCCTGGTCACATGGCCCGTCCAGGCGTCGAGCTGCCGCACGCGGTCCGCGGGGGAGCCGTTGTCGCAGACGTCGTCGGTGAAGCCGAGCATGGAGGCGCCGGTCAGCGCGTGCGGCAGGAAGCCGGCCGGGGCCTGGAGGCGCACCACGCCGTACAGGGCGGGCTCCCGCCGCCGCAGATAGCGCGCGGCGGCGGTGTAGTCGGCGCGCAGCCCGGCGGACCGCACCCCCGCGAGATCCAGACAACGACGCCACGAACGCACGGACCGACTCCAGGAGGTGAGGGGGCCTGGCCCGGTCGCGGGCCACGGACACCGCCCAGGGTAACCAGCGCCGGCGGCGCGTCCGCGCACGGCGGAGCCGACCGGGTCGGGTGGACCCGGTCGGCTCCGGTGGCGCGCTCCCCGCGGGTACCGGGGAGGAGGGGCCTACGGGCGGGCGCCCACGTTGACGGCGGCCCAGGCGTTGGCCACCGCGGTGTACTCGGCCGACCCGTTGCCGTACAGGTCGGCGGCTGCGGCGAGGGTGCCCGTGCGGGCCGCCGCGTAGTTGGTGTTGCTGGTGAACTTGGTGCTGAGCGCGCGGAACCAGATCTGCTCGGCCTTGTCGCGGCCGATGCCGGTCACCGGCTTGCCGTCCGACGTCGGCGAGTTGTACTTCACGCCGCCCACGGTCTTCGCGCCGCTGCCCTCGGACAGCAGGTAGAAGAAGTGGTTGGCGACACCGGACGAGTAGTGCACGTCGAGCCTGCCGGTGCTGGAGGACCAGTAGTCGGCGGAGGCGCCGTCCTTGCTCGGCTGGTCCATGTAGCGCAGCGGCGAGCCGTCGCCGTTGATGTCGATCTTCTCGCCGATCAGGTAGTCGCCCGGGTCCGTGGTGTTGTTGGCGTACCACTCGACGGCGGTGCCGAAGATGTCCGAGGTGGCCTCGTTGAGGCCGCCGGACTCGCCCGAGTAGACCAGGCCCGCGGTGGCGGCGGTGACGCCGTGGGACATCTCGTGCCCGGCCACGTCGATCGCGGTCAGCGGCGCCTTGTTGCCCGCGCCGTCGCCGTAGGTCATGCAGAAGCAGGAGTCGTCCCAGAAGGCGTTGACGTAGCCGCTGCTGTAGTGGACCCGGGAGTACGCGGCGACACCGTTGCCCTTGATGCCGGTGCGGCCGTGCACGTCCTTGTAGTAGTCCCAGGTCAGCCCGGCGCCGTAGGCGGCGTCCGCGGCGGGCGTCTCGGTGTTGGTGCCGACGCCGTTGCCCCACACGTCGTCGGGGCCCGAGAAGAGGGTGCCCCTGCCGCTGGTCGCGCGGTTGAGGTTGTACGTGTTGTGCCCGCCGCGCGGAGTGTCCGTCAGCTGGTAAGCAGAGCCGGACTTCACGGAGTTGACCGTGACCTGGCCGCTGTACTCGGTGTTGCCCACACCGGTCTCGATGCCCTGCCACTGGAAGATCTTCTCGCCGGTGGCGGCGTCGGTGACGACGTGCAGCTGGTTGGGCGTGCCGTCCTCCTGGAAGCCGCCGACGACCGTCTCGTACGCGAGGCGGGGCGCGCCCTGGGCCATCCACACGACCTTGCGGGGCGCGGCGTCCGGCGCGCTCTGGGCGGAGCCGGCGGCAGCGGCGGCGCTCAGCGCCTGCCTGCTCGCGGCGGCGGGCGCCACGTCCGCGGTGGTGGAGACCCCCGTGAGGGACGCCTTGGACGCCTTGTCGACGGACTTCGTGGCGCCGGCCGACGAGGTCGCCACGACCATGTCGCCGCCGAGGACGGGCAGCCCCTGGTAGGTGCGCTCGTAGCGGGTGTGCGTGGTGCCGTCCGCGTCCTGGACGACGTCCTTGACCACCAGCTTCTCCTGCGGGCCGAGCCCGAGCTGCCGCGCCTGTGCGGCGGTGCCGTTCTCGGCCTCGGCTATCAGCCTGGCGTGCAGCGAGGGAGTGAGCTCGCGGGGCAGGGCGCCGGGCCTGGCGTCCTGGCCGGCCGCGACCAGCGCGGCGGGCGCGGTGCCCTGGACGCTCGACGCGCCCGCGGAGGCGGTACCGGTCTGGAGGGCGGCGGCGAGGAGGGCGGCCGCGGCGACGGCGGCACCGGTGGTCACGGCGCGGCGTTTGGGCGTGGATCTCACGCTGTCTCCTTGTGCGAGGGGGGTTGCGGACGCGGGGTCGGCGCCCGTCGTCCGGCGGAGTTCTTGGCGTGGGCATGAAGAACTTTTGCCGAACGCAGGAAGACTCGCAGGGGAGTGATGTTGTTGTCAGGAGCGCGTCAATTTGTTGACCGGAAAGCGACGGTCGTGTTCGAACGCCCGGACGGGAGCGGGGTGTTGCGGCGCTGTTACAGCCCCCGTGCGTCCCCGGGGGAAACGGTGCGCAACCCGGACACAGCGGCGCGGCCCCGCGGCCCCCGCACACCGCGGAGCCGCCCCCGCACACCTTCCTGTGCGACCGAAAGAATCCGGCCGCGCCGGATGGCGGGACGACCGGCCGGCGCGGCCCGCGGCGGCACCCGGGCAGGGTGGGGCGCGGCCCGCGGCGGGACCCGCGCCCGGGGTCAGGCCAGACTCTCCTGCCATGCCCGGTGCAGGCCGGCGAAGCGCCCTGTGCCGGCGGTCAGTTCGGCCGGGGAGCCGTCCTCGACGATGCTGCCGTCCTCCATCACGAGCACCCGGTCGGCGATCTCCACCGTGGAGAGCCGGTGCGCGATCACCACCGCGGTCCTGCCGCGCAGCACCGTGTCCATCGCCCGCTGCACGGCGCGCTCGCCGGGGATGTCGAGCGAGCTCGTCGCCTCGTCCAGGATCAGCACCGCGGGGTCGGCGAGCAGGGCACGCGCGAACGCCACCAACTGCCGCTGCCCCGCCGAGATCCGGCCGCCGCGCTTGCGCACGTCCGTGTCATAGCCGTCGGGCAGGCCCGCGACGAAGTCGTGTGCCCCGATCGCCCGCGCCGCCTCCTCGACCTCGGCCCGCGACGCGTCGGGGCGGCCGATCGCGATGTTCTCCGCGATCGTCCCCGAGAAGAGGAACGCCTCCTGTGTCACCATCACCACACCGCGCCGCAGCTCGGGCGTGTCCAGGTCGCGCAGGTCCACGCCGTCGAGCAGGACACGGCCCGACGTCGGGTCGTAGAACCGGGCGAGCAGCTTCGCCAGCGTCGACTTGCCCGCGCCGGTCGCGCCCACGACGGCGACGGTCTGGCCCGCGGGGATCCGCAGCGAGAACGGGCGCAGCACCTCGCCGCCCGTCCGGTAGCCGAAGCCCACCCCCTCGAAGACGACCTCACGGCCCGGCACACCGGTGCCGCGCGGCGGCAGCGGGCGCGGCCCGGCCGCCTCGGGAACCCCGGGCTCCTGCGCGAGCAGCCCCGCGATCTTCTCCAGTGAAGCCACCGCCGACTGGTAGGAGTTGAGGAACATCCCGAGCCGGTCGATCGGGTCGTACAGCCGCCGCAGGTAGAGCACGGCGGCGGCGAGCACGCCGAGTTCGAGCGTGCCGCCCGCCACCCGGTACGCGCCCCACAGCACCATGCCCGCGATCGCGGTGTTGGCGATCAGCCGCGAACCGATCACGTACCGCGCCATCTCCAGCAGCGCGTCGCCGTTGCTGCGCTCGTGGCGCCGGTTGAGACCCGCGAACTCCGCGTCGTTGACGGCCTCGCGGCGGAAGGCGCGCACGGGCCTGATGCCGTTCAGTGTCTCCGCGAACTTCACGATCACCGCTGCGATCGCGGTGGACCTGCGGCCGTACACCCGCCCCACGCGCCGCCGGTAGAGGCGCACCATGAGGGAGAGCGGCACGAAGGACAGCACGGCGAGCCCGCCGATGCCCGGGTCGAGCCAGAGCAGTGTGCCCGCGATGTACACGAACGACAGGATGACGGCGACCAGTTCCTGGAGGCCGTCGCCCAGCAGCTCGCGCAGCGACTCGACGTCCGTGGTCGAGCGGGAGATCAGCCGGCCCGACGTGTAGCGCTCGTGGAAGTCCACGCTCAGCGCCTGCGCGTGCCGGAAGATCCGGTCCCGCAGGTCGAACAGGCCCGCCTGGCTCACCCGCGTCGACGACTGGATGAACCCGTGCTGGAACCAGCCCGCGAGCACCGCGCTCAGCGCGTATCCGACGCCGACCGCGACGAGCGGTCCGTACCGCCCGTGCCGCAGCGCGGGCACCGCGTGGTCGATGGCGTACGCGACGAGCAGCGGGCCCGCCTGCGCCGCGGCCTGCTGGACCAGCAGCAGGACGACGGTGAGCGCGACCCCGCGGCGCAGCGGGCGCAGCAGCGAGCCGAGCAGGGCGCGGGTCGCGCCGGGCGGCGCGGGCAGCGCGTCCCGGTCGAACGGGTCCGCCTGCCCCGCGGCCGCCGCGGCGGCCGCGGGGCCCGCGCCCTCGGGCCGGCTGCCGCCTGGCACCTCGGTCGTCGTCGGCGTGCTCATCGTGCCCCCTCCTGGTCCGAGAGGACCCGCTCGTCTGCGGTCGCGTCCGCCCCGGACCCGGCCGCCGCCTCCGCCTGCTGGGCCGGCATCGCGGGCGCCGCGCCCGTGGCCGGATCGTGCGCTGCCGGGTCCTGCGCTGCCGGGCCTTGCGCTGCCGGGCCTTGCGCTGCCGGGCCTTGCGCTGCCGTGTCGTGCGCTGCCGGGTCCTGCGCGCCCCCCATCAGCCAGGCGTATTCCGCGTTCTCGCGCAGGAGTTGCTGGTGGGTGCCGACCGCGGTGATCCGGCCGCCCGACAGCAGGGCCACCCGGTCGGCGAGCAGGACCGTCGAGGGGCGGTGCGCCACCACCAGCGCGGTCGTGCCGCTCAGCACCCGCCGCAGGGCGGCCTCCACCAGCGCCTCGGTGTGCACGTCGAGCGCCGAGAGCGGATCGTCGAGCACCAGGTAGCGTGGCCTGCCGACCACCGCCCTGGCCAGCGCGAGGCGCTGGCGCTGGCCGCCCGACAGGCTCAGGCCCTGCTCGCCGACCTGGGTGTCAGCGCCCTGCGGCAGCGCGTGCACGAAACCGGCCTGCGCGATGTCGAGTGCCCGGTCCAGATCGCCTTCCGTGCCCGCTGTTCCCTCCGTTCCCTCCGTTCCCTCTGTTCCTTCCGTGTCTGCCGTGTCTGCCGTGTCTTCTTCGTTCATGCCCATCAGGACGTTCTCCGCGGCGCTCGCCGAAAAGAGAGTGGGCTCCTCGAACGCCACCGACACCAGCCGCCGCAGCCGCTCGCGCGGCATCAGCGCGATGTCCTCGCCGTCCAGCGTGATGCGGCCCGCCGTGACCTCGTGCAGGCGCGGCACGAGCGCGGTCAGTGTCGTCTTGCCCGAGCCCGTCGCGCCGACGAGCGCCATGGTCTCGCCGCCGCGCACCTCAAGGTCGACCCCGTCGAGCACGGGGGCGGCGTCCGCCGGGGCGTCGGGATAGCGGAAGACCACGCCTTCGAAGCGCAGCCCGCCCGGCCGGGCGCCCGCACCCGGCGCACCCGGGACGCCTGGGACGCCCGGGACGGCGCCGGCGTCCTGAGCGGGCCCGGGGGCGGGCGCGTCCGCCTCCTCCGCCGCGTCCATCGGCTCGAAGAAGCGCTCCGTCGCGGTGGCGGCCTCCTGGCTCATCGCGAGCATGAAGCCGATCGACTCCACCGGCCAGCGCAGCGCGAGCGCTGTCGAGAGGAAGGCGACCAGGGTGCCCGCGGAGAGGCCGTCGTCCGCGACCTGCACCGTGCCGAGGACCAGCGCCGCCGCGATGGCCAGTTCGGGGACGACCGTGATCACGGCCCACAGCCGTGCGAGCAGCCGCCCCTTCGCCAGTTCCGTGACCCGCACCCTCGCGGCGAGCTCCCGGAACGCCTGGGCCTGGCTGCGGTGGCGGCCGAAGCCCTTCACGATCCGGATGCCGAGCACGCCCTCCTCGACCGCCGTGGTCACGTCGCCCACCTGGTCCTGGGCGCGCCGCGCCACCAGCGCGTACCGCGTCTCGAACAGCGAGCACACGATCATCAACGGCAGCACGGGGATCAGCAGCACTAGGCCGAGCGACCAGTCCTGCACCAGCAGGATCACACAACCGACCAGGATCGTGGTGCCGTTGACCAGCAGGAACGTCAGCGGGAACGCCAGGAACTGACGCACCAGCATCAGATCGGTCGTCCCCCGCGACAGCAGCTGCCCCGAGGGCCACCGGTCGTGGAACGCGACCGGCAGCCGCTGGAGGTGCCGGTACAGGTCGGCACGCATCGCCGCCTCCACCCCGGCGAGCCGGCGCGCCACCAGCCAGCGCCGCAGGCCGAAGAGGCCGGCCTCCGCCACCCCGAGCAGCAGCAGGTACAGCGCCCCGCGCCAGATCCCCGCCGAGTCCCCGTCCCTGACCGGGCCGTCGACCATCCACTTGAGCACCAGCGGGAAGACCAGGCCGATGCAGGACGCCGCTATGGCCACCACGGCGGCCCCGCCGAGCCGCGCACGCACCGGTCGGACGTACGGCCACAGCCGCAGCAGCGATCTCACGGCCGACCGTTCACCGGCGGCTGACAGATTCTTGGACATCCGGCCGACACTACGGGCCCGCGCCGGCATCATTCACGCGGTTTTCCGCCGGATCAGGGCGGCCCCGCGCCACCGCGCACCGTGTCCCGCGGGGCCGGGGCGGATCCGCCGACCGGGGCCCGCGTCAGCCGATCGGGCCAGCGGCTGTGCGACCGGGTCGCCGCCATCGACGTCGCAGGCCCTCGACCAGGCCGCGCGGCGGGGGAGACGTGCGCCGAGAGAGGCCATACCGCGTTCGTCGAGACGCGCCGGGAGGATGCCTTCCGCCGGGGCCCGCCGGCCCCCTTCGCCCGCCCCCGGCACGGCGTCTCCGCGGCCGTGGCGCCCGGCCCGATGGGCCGTAAGGACCCGCGGGTGGCGGGCCCCCGTCGCACCGGCCCGCTCAACTTCCCTGCCCGCCCGCACCGTTGCGCGGGGCCGTGCCCGTGCCCGGGGCCCGCAGCAGCAGGAGGGAGCGGGGCGGCACCGCGAGGGGGGCACCTCCCGGGTGGCGGGTGCCCGGCTCGTCCCCCTGGTCCTCCCGCGAGGTGTCGAGCACCAGCTCGTACCCCTCGGCCCACGGTGGCCCCGGCAGCAGGACGTCCACGGGCTCGTGGCCCGCGTGCAGGACCGCGAGGAACCCGTCGTCCGGCGCGCCCCGGCCCGGGGCGCCGTCCCCGGAGAGGAAGAACACCAGCGTGCACGCGGGCCCGTGCCAGTCGTCCTGCGTCATCTCCGCGCTGTCCGGCCTGAACCACGCAAGGTCGGGCGGCCCGCCGGAGACGCGGGGCCGCCCCGAGAAGAACTCCCGCCTCCGCAGCACCGGATGGGCCGCGCGCAGCCGCAGCAGCCGCGCCGCCAGCGCCCGCAGCGCGGCCCAGCCGGGGTCGCCGAGCAGCGACCAGTCCACCCAGCCGGTCTCGTTGTCCTGGCAGTACGCGTTGTTGTTGCCGCCCTGGGTGCGCCCCATCTCGTCGCCCGCGACCAGCATCGGCACGCCCGCCGAGAGCAGCAGCGTGGCGAGCAGGTTGCGCAGCTGGCGGCGGCGCAGCGCCGCCACCCGCGGGTCGTCGCTCTCGCCCTCCGCGCCGCAGTTCCAGGACCTGTTGTCGTCCGTGCCGTCCCTGTTGCCCTCGCCGTTGGCCTCGTTGTGCTTGCGCTCGTACGAGACGAGGTCGCGCAGCGTGAAACCGTCGTGCGCCGTCACGAAGTTGACCGAGGCGTACGGGGCGCGCCCTTCCCGCTCGTACAGGTCGCTCGACCCGGAGACCCGGGTGCCGAGCTCCCGCACGTCGGGCGCGGCGCCCCGCCAGAAGTCCCGCACCGCGTCGCGGTAGCGGTCGTTCCACTCCGACCACGGCGGCGGGAACGCGCCCACCTGGTAGCCGCCGGGCCCCACGTCCCACGGCTCCGCGATCAGCTTCACGCGCCGCAGCACCGGGTCCTGCGCGAGCACCGCGAGGAACGGTCCCGCCATGTCCACCCCGCCGCCGGCCGACCTGGCGAGGGTGGCCGCGAGGTCGAAGCGGAAGCCGTCCACGCCCATCTCGGTCACCCAGTACCGCAGCGAGTCCGCGATCAGCCGCAGCGCCGCTGGTCGCGCCGCGTCCAGGGTGTTGCCGCAGCCCGTGACGTCGGTGTAGCGGCGGGCGTCCTGCTGGAGCCGGTAGTGCGCGCGGTTGTCGACGCCGCGCAGCGACAGTGTCGGCCCCAGCTCGCCGCCCTCCGCCGTGTGGTTGTAGACCACGTCGAGGATCACCTCGATGCCCGCCGCGTGCAGCGCGCGCACCATCCGGCGGAACTCGCCGACCTGCTCGCCGCGGGTGCCGCAGGCCGCGTATCCGGCGTGCGGGGCGAACCAGCCGATCGGGTTGTAGCCCCAGTGGTTGGTCAGGCCGCGCCGCAGCAGATGGTCCTCGTGGGCGAACTGCTGCACCGGCAGCAGCTCCACCGCCGTCACCCCGAGCTCCCGCAGGTGCTCGACCGCCGCCTGGTGCGCGAGGCCCGCGTAGGTGCCGCGCAGCTCCTCGGGCACCCCGGGGTGGCGCCTGGTGAAGCCCTTCACGTGCAGTTCGTACAGCACGGTGTCGGCCCACGGCGTGCCGGGCCGCAGCCACCCGTCCGCCGCCTCGGGCACGCCGTCCGCGACCACCACGCCCTTCGGCACGAAGGGCGCGGAGTCCCGCTCGTCGCGCACCGTGTCGGCGACCTGCCGCTGCGGCCAGTCCCGCACGTGCCCGTACACCTCGGGCGGCAGCCGGAACTCGCCGTCGACGGCTCGCGCGTACGGGTCGAGCAGCAGCTTCGCCGGGTTCCACCTGGCGCCCGTCCACGGGTCCCACCTGCCGTGCACCCGGAAGCCGTAGCGCGCACCCGCCCCCACGCCCGGCAGGAAGCCGTGCCAGACGCCCTCGGTGCGCTCCGTCAGCGCGTACCGCGTCTCCTGCGCGCCGGGCCCCTCGCCCTCGAAGAGGCAGACCTCCACCGCCTCCGCGCCGCCCGCCCACAGGGCGAAGCCGGTGCCCGCGGCGCCGCCGGGGCCCGTGCCCACCCGGGCGCCCAGCGGCTCGGGGCCGCCGGGCAGCACCGACCGCGGGTCGCCGTACCGGTGCGGGCGGCGCCCGGCCGCCGCCGCGGGCGCGCCGGCCCGCCCGGCCGCCCGGGTCCACTCGTCCTGCTCGGCTGCGCTCGCCACCTGCCGGCCTCCCGCGGCTCGTCGGCCCCTGGGGGCCCGCGCGGCGGCCCCGCGCGGGCCGCCCCCTGTCGTGCTCGTCGTCCCCCGTGTTCTTCCCCTCAGCGGCCCCGCCCTCACGTGCGGCCGGGTGGCCCTGCGCCGCCCCACGTTTCCCCCGGGGCCCGGCCGTCGTTGGGCGGGACGTGAGACAGCTATCGCAGCGGGCCGCAGCCCGCGCCGCCGCCCTCGCCCTCGCCGCCGCCGCGCTCCTCACGGGCACCGTGGGCTGCGACGGCGGCCCCGCCGGCACGGCGGGCAAGGACGGAGCGCCCCGTGCGGCCTCCGCCGACTCCATCCGCGTCACACCGCGCGACGGCGCCAAGGGCGTCGGCCGGGGCGACCGCATCAGCGTCACCGTCCCCGAGGGCCGGCTCGAACGCGTCGCGGTCCGGCAGATCGAGGCCGCCGACCCCGTCGACCTGCCCGGCCGGCTCTCGGGCGACGGGCGCACCTGGACGCCGCTGCCCGGCGCCCACCCCGCGCTCGCCGCCAAGTACGGCGTCGACGCGGTCACCGTCGACGACGGGGGCCGCCGCGCGGCCCGGCACACCACTTTCACCACCGAGGTCCCCGCGCACCGCTTCATCGGCTACTTCACCCCGGAGAACCGTGCCACCGTGGGCACGGGCATGATCGTCTCCATCGACTTCAACCGGCCCGTCAGGGACCGCGCGGCCGTGCAGCGTGCCATCACCGTCACCGCGCGGCCCGCCGTCGAGGTCGCCGGCCACTGGTTCGGCGACCGGCGGCTCGACTTCCGCCCCGAGCACTACTGGCGGCCCGGCACCGGGGTCACCGTCGCGATGAACCTCAGGGACGTCCAGGCGGCGCCTGGCGTGTACGGCATCCAGCACAAGACGGTCGGCTTCACCGTGGGCCGCTCCCAGGTCTCCACCGTGGACGCCGCGGCGCACACGATGCGCGTGCGCGGCGAGGACGGCCGGCTCCTCGCCACCCTCCCGGTCACCGCGGGCGCCCCGAACCGCACCACGTACAACGGCAAGATGGTCGTCTCCGAGATGTACGACGTGACCCGGATGAACGGCTCCACGGTCGGCTTCGGCGGCGAGTACGACATCAAGGACGTGCCCCACGCCGTACGCCTGACCACCTCGGGCACCTTCCTGCACGGCAACTACTGGGCCCCCGCCGAGACGTTCGGGTCCCGCAACACCAGCCACGGATGCGTCGGGCTGCGGGACGTCAAGGGCGGCAGTTCCTCCACCCCCGCGGGCTGGTTCTTCGACCGCACACTCATCGGCGACGTCGTGGAGGTCGTGAACTCCGCGGACCGCACCGTCGCGCCGGACAACGGACTCAGCGGCTGGAACCTGGACTGGCCTGCCTGGAAGCAGGGTTCGGCCATCTGAGTGGGGGAATACGTCCTTGTCGTCGGGGGGTCGTCGGGGGGTCGTCGGGGCGTGGTCGGGGCGTCGTCGGGGACGCGCCGGGCGGTCCCCGGTTGGGACCGAACGGTGACAATCAGGTGAACGCGGCGCCGTATTCGGTGTGATTATCTATCGCCAGGCGCGTGCGTTCGACACGTGCGGGAGTGCGGGCCGTGGCGGGGGCCAGGCCGTGCGAGGGGAGACGACCGACGTGAAGCAGCCACCTGTACGGCCGGGGCGGCGGCCCGGCGAAGCGGCGGGGACCCGGGCGCGACGGCGCTCCCGGCGGGGTGCAGGGCCGCTCGCCCTCGTCGTCGGCGCGCTGTTGTTCGCCGCGACCGCCTGCGGGGGCGGCGGTACGGGCAAGGACGGCGGCGACGACGGCAAGGCGCCGGCCGGCGCGGGCGCGTCGACGGTGAAGGACGACGCCCCGCAGGCGGTGGTCAGGGTCGCGCCGTCCGACGGCGCCACGTCCGTCGCGACGACCGGCGCGCTGCGGGTCCGCGTCGAGCGCGGCACGCTGACCGCGGTCACGGTGCGCGACGCGAAGGGCGCGCGGGTGGCGGGCAGGCTGTCCGCCGACGGCACGAGCTGGCAGCCGAGCGGGCACCTCGCCGCGTCCACCAGGTACGCCGTGCACGCCACCGCGAAGGACGCCAGGGGCCGGGTGTCCGCGAAGGACACCACGTTCACCACGCTCACCCCGAAGAACACCTTCATCGGCTACTACACGCCCGAGGACAAGTCGACCGTCGGCGTCGGCATGCCCGTCTCGCTCAGCTTCACCCGCGGCATCACAGAACCGGAGGCCGTGGAGAAGGCCGTCACGGTCACCACGGACCCCGCGGTCCCCGTCGAGGGGCACTGGTTCGGCAACGACCGCCTCGACTTCCGCCCCGAGCACTACTGGAAGCCCGGCACCAAGGTCACCGTCAGGCTCGACCTGGACGGCGTGCAGGGCAGGCCCGGCGTGTACGGGACGCAGGCCAAGACGGTCAGCTTCACCGTGGGCCGCAGCCAGGTCTCCACGGTCGACGCGGCCAAGCACACGATGAAGGTCGTGCGGGACGGTAAGCAGATCCGGCAGATCCCGGTCAGCGCGGGCGGCCCCGGGCACACCACCTGGCAGGGCGAGATGGTCATCAGCGAGAAGGACCCGGTGACCAGGATGGACAGCCAGACCGTCGGCCTCGGCGGCGAGTACGACATCCCGGACGTGCCGCACGCCATGCGGCTCACCCAGTCGGGGACGTTCATCCACGGCAACTACTGGGCCGCGACGAGCGTCTTCGGGTCGCAGAACACCAGCCACGGCTGCGTCGGCCTGCACGACAGGCGCGGCGGCGGCCACAACGGCACGCCGGCGTCGTGGTTCTACGACAACTCCCTCATCGGCGACGTGGTCGTCGTGAAGAACTCGCACGACAGGACCGTCGCGCCGGACAACGGCCTCAACGGCTGGAACATGTCCTGGGCCGACTGGAAGAAGTGAGGCAGGGGGCCGCCCGCGCGGGCGGCCCCCCGGCGGACCCGGAGCCCCGCGGGCGGGCGCGCCGGGTCCGCCGTCGTTAGCGGGCGTTAACCTGCCTCGTATGGCAACGGTAACTCTCGAAGTGTCCGGCGGCGTCGGCACGATCCGGCTCGACCGCCCCCCGATGAACGCGCTCGACACAGACGTACAGGACCGCATCCGTGACCTCGCCCGGGAGGCGGGGGAGCGCGCGGACGTGCGCGCGGTGATCCTCTACGGCGGTGACAAGGTCTTCGCGGCAGGCGCCGACATCAAGGAGATGCGCGCCATGGACCACGCCGCGATGGTCGTGCGCTCCCGCGCCCTCCAGGAGTCCTTCACCGCGGTGGCGAAGATCCCCAAGCCGGTGGTCGCCGCGGTCACCGGCTACGCGCTCGGCGGCGGCTGCGAGCTGGCGCTCTGCGCCGACTACCGCATCGCCGCCGACAACGCGAAGCTCGGCCAGCCGGAGATCCTGCTCGGCCTGATTCCCGGTGCGGGCGGTACCCAGCGCCTGGCCCGGCTGATCGGCCCCTCGCGGGCCAAGGACCTGATCTTCACGGGCCGTCAGGTCCGGGCCGACGAGGCGCTCGCCCTCGGCCTGGTCGACCGGGTGGTCCCCGCGGGCAGCGTCTACGCCGAGGCGCAGCAGTGGGCGGAACGGCTGGCGAAGGGGCCTGCGATCGCGCTGCGCGCGGCGAAGGAGGCCGTGGACGCGGGCCTTGAAACCGACCTCGACTCCGGCCTCGCGCTCGAACGTACGTGGTTCGCGGGCCTGTTCGCCACGGAGGACCGCGAGCGCGGCATGCGGTCGTTCGTGGAGGACGGCCCCGGCAAGGCGCAGTTCCTCTGACGGCGGTGCGCGGGGGCCCGCGGCGGTGTCCCGGCAGGGTGCCGCGCGAGCCCCCCGCGTGCGCCCGGCGCATGCTCCGGCGCAAACCCCCTGTGACCCCGGTACCGCCCCGGGGTGGCCGCGCGCGCCGGTTCAGCTTCCGGACGTACCGGCCGCCGCGTGCCTTAAGCGGAACTTAACGGCGGGCCGTCTCGCGGGCCGCTCATCACTCGAAATCCAGGCGTATAAGCAGGTCGGACGGGGTGTCGAAGGGGCCGTTCTGCCATTGGCATATGCCGATGCAATTGCGCGGAATCTCGCGTTCCGGGGGTGGAATCCTCCGGAACGGCCACGCGGCGCCGTCCGGACGGCCATGATGGGAGGCATGGCGGGCCTGGAGAACGTAGAGCAGCCGCGGTGGCTTGGCGGTGCGGTCACCGTGCGGCGGACGCCGGCCGTCGAGGACGACCAGGCGCTCCAAGCGCTGGAGTTGTACGGCGACCCGACCGAGGCGGAGGTGCGCCTCGCGTCCCTCCCGGAGTCGGCAGCGGTGGCCCGCCGCATCACCCACGGCGTCGTCCTGCGGCGGTGGTCGCTCTCCCCCGACCTCGCGGAACACGCCGTCCTGCTCGTCTCGGAACTCGTCGGCAACGCCGTGCGCCACACCGGCGCCCGGGTCTTCGGCCTGCGGATGCTGCGCCGCAGGGGGTGGATCAGGATCGAGGTGCGCGACCCCTCAAGGGGCCTGCCCTGCCTGATGCCCGTACAGGCGACGGACGTCAGCGGGCGCGGCCTGTTCCTCGTCGACAAGCTCGCCGACCGCTGGGGCGTGGACCTGCTGCCGCGCGGCAAGAGCACCTGGTTCGAGATGCGCCTCCAGGACCGCTGAACACCGCGGCGGGCTCGCGCCGGCGCCGGCGCGGCCGGGCCCGCCCGGCGTACGGCGCCGGGCGCCGGGCACACGCTCAGAGGTCGGGCCGGGCTTTGTCCGCGCTTTGCCAGGGCGGGGGAACTGCCAGGTCCGGGCCGTCGTCCCTGTAGATGTCGGACGTGCGGCAACGTGTGTGGTGCGAGCGGGAGCTGAGGTAATGGGCGTGGGCATAGGCCAGGGCAAAAGGGGCATCGGGGCGGTACTGCTTGCCGGTGCGCTGCTGGTCGGGGCGACCGCGTGCGGGGGGAATCCGGCCGCGGACGCCTCGGGAGCGTCCGACGGCAAGGGAAAGCCGGCGAACAGCGCGTCGGCGAAGCCGAGCCCGTCGAAGCCGGCCGCGCCCGCGATGCTGCTCGACACCATCACCCCGCGCGGCGGCACGGTCGGCGTCGCCCAGCCCATCTCCGTGGTCTTCAGCAACCCGGTGGCCCAGTCGGCGCGCGCCGACGTCGAGAAGCACCTCAAGGTGACGACGTCGCGGCCGGTCACCGGCGCCTGGCACTGGTTCAGCGACACCCGGGTGGACTTCCGCCCGCAGGACTACTGGGCGAGCGGCACCAAGGTCGGCGTCGACGCGCAGATGACGGGCGTCAAGAACGGCAACGGCCGGGTGGGCGTGCACGACTACCGGCACTCCTTCACCATCGGCGACGACGTGGAGGCGAAGGTCTCCGTGCCCGACCACACCATGACCGTCACCAAGAACGGCGCCAGGGTCCGCACCCTGCCCATCGACGCGGGCAGCCCCCAGTGGCCCTCCTGGGACGGCACGATGGCCGTCATCGACAAGGCCGCAAAGGTCCACATGACCTCCTGCAGCGTCGGCATCAGCTGCACCAAGGGCGCCCCCGACTACTACGACGAGACGCTGCCGTGGGACGTGCACCTGACGACGTCCGGCACGTACATCCACTACTCGGACGGCGACCCGTACCCCGGCCACAGCTACGGTTCGCACGGCTGCGTCCACCTGTCGATGGCCGACGCCAAGTGGTTCTACCACTACGTCAAGCCGGGCGACCCCGTCACCATCACCGGCTCCCCGCGCGGCAAGGCACCGGGCGACAACGGCTACGCGGACTACAACCTCTCCTGGAGCGACTGGCTCAAGTCGAGCGCCTCGGGCACCGTCACCACGGCCACCGCCTGATCAGCGGCTGCGCTCGCGGGGGCGGGGCCCCTCGCCCGGGTCGTCGGACGCGGCGGCCTGCCCGGCGGGGCGGGCGGCCGCGTCCGCGCGGGCCCTGCGGCGGCGGCGCACATGGCGCAGGACCAGCAGGACGAGCGCCGCGGCCACGACGGCCGCGAGGACCAGCTCGTACCGCTGGATCTGCGGGTAGACCGTGTCCAAGTGCTGCCCCGCCACATAGCCCACGCCCGACCACGCGCCCACCCACAGGACCGCGCCCAGCGCGTTGAACAGCAGGAAGCGCCGCCAGGGCATCAGGGTCATGCCGGCGATGATCCCGTTGGCCTGGCGCAGGCCGTCCACGAAGCGGGCGACCGTGACGATCTTGCCGCCGTGCCGCTGGAAGAACTCCTCGGCCTTCTTCACCCGCTCGGGCGTCAGCAGTACGTACTTGCCGTAGCGGTCCACGAGCCGGTGCCCGCCGAAGCGGCCGATCGCGTAGCCGACGTTGTCGCCGAGCACGGCCGCCACCACGGCGATCGCCACGACCGCGACCATGTTGAGGCGGCCGGCCCCCGCGTACACGGCCGACGCGATCAGGATCGTCTCGCCCGGCACGGGGATGCCGAAGTCCTCAAGGAACAGCAGCCCGCCGACCGCCAGATAGCCCCAGTGGTCGAGGACGGGCGCGATGCCGCCGAGGACACCGGGCAGGTTCGGCGGCGCGTCCGCCAGCGGCACGGTGCGCCTCCTTCGCTCGGGCCGCGGGGCGCGGGACCCTCCGGCGGCGGTGGTCGCCGCGACGGACATCGCGGGACGTACCGCTCCTCACCGTAACGCCTCGGACCGCGCGGCCGCGGTCCGAGGCGTTCCCTGGTGGGAGGGGCCGGGCGGATCAGCCCACGGTCAGCGCCGTGTCGTCGAGCACGAAGGATGTCTGGAGCTTCGACCCCTCCGTCCCGGTGAAGCGCAGCGTCACGCTCTGCCCGGCGTACCCGCCGAGGTCGGCGGTGTGCTGCTGGTAGCCGCTGGCGGCGTCGGCGTTCGACCAGCTGCCGACCGTGTCGGGCACCGCCCCCGGGGCGCCGACGACCTGCACTTTCAGCGTGTCGTATGCGGTGCTGCCGGTCTCGGCGGTGTCGATGTGCAGCCAGTAGCTCAGCCGCGCGGCGCAGTCCGCGGGCAGCGCGAGGGTCTGGGAGAGCGTGTCGGTCGTCGCCGCGCCGTAGCCGTCGAGCCATGCCTTGTACGAGCCGGACCGCGCGGCCTCGTCCGCGCTGTCGGTGATCACCTTGGCGGAGGCGTTCCAGCCGGTGGCGCCCGACTCGAAGCCGGGGTTGGCCAGCAGCTGGCGGGCGTCGCAGTCCCCGCCCGGGGGCGGCGTCGTGCCACCGCCGCCTGCCGAGCCCTCGCCGGAGAGCCACGCGGTGGCATTGAGCGCGAGCGCCGCGTTGGTGCCGTCCGGGTCGTTCCAGCCGTCATACAGGGTGTCGCCCGGATGGCCCGTGCCGTCGTCGATCGGTGAGCTGTCGCCCCAGACCGCCACCCGGCCGCTGCCGAAGGTGCTGGTGACGAAGAAGGCGCCGGTGGTGCCGGAGGTGTTCGCACCCGCCTTCCACAGCAGGCCCTTCACGTCCGGGTTGTCGCCCGGGTCGAGGGTGAAGGTGGTGCCGTCCGCGATGGTGGACCCGGTGACCTTGCCGAAGGCGCCGTTCAGTACCGGGTTCGCGCTGTCGCTGATGGCGCGCGGGGTGCCGGAGGAGATGTCGACCGAGTCGACGGAGAAGCCGAAGGGGTCGGTGTCGTCGACGCCGTTGTCCGTCATCAGGTCGTTGATGACCTTCGGCGAGTCGTAGCCGTCGTTGTTGCGGTCGCTGCCGGTGTGGTCGGAGACGAGGAAGAGGCCGCCGCCGCCTTGCACGAACTTCATGATCGCGGTCTTCTCGGCGGCCGTGAACCGGATGTTCGGCTCGGGCAGCACGAACGTGTCGAAGTTCTTCAGGTCGAGCGCGCCGGAGCCGCCGTAGGTGATGGAGCTGCCGGACGGCAGGGTGTCGAGCGTGTAGTCGCCCGTCCGCTGGAGCGCGACGCCCCACGAGGAGAGCGCGCCGGTCCAGTCCGTCTCCGCGGACGGCGAGGGATCCTCGCCGAGCGGGTCGGGCTGGCTGGTGGAGACGACCCAGTCGGCGTTGCCCGCCGTCTCGGCCTCCGTGTTGTCGAACAGGACGCGGTGCGCGGCGGCGCGCGGCGCGGCCGAGGCGGCCACCGGCGCGGCCTGTGCCTCGGCGAGCGCGCCCGTGGCGAGCATGCCGAGCGAGGCCAGCGCGGCGGCGGCCAGTCGGGACGTGCGGGCTCTGAGCATCGGTCGACCTCCGTGTGGGGCGGGGCGGGCGATCCTGCGGGTACGGGCCGCCGCCGCACGCGCGGCGGCCTGGGCGCGCCGCGCGTGCGGAGGGCGTGGGGATACTCTGCGCGCGTAGACCCGTCCGGGGGAAGACCGCCTCGGCCACCGCAGGTGAACGCCGTAGGCGTGCGGGTCTGGCCCCTCGCCGCCCTGCCCCGGTCAGCGGCGGGCGTAGCGGACCGCGAGCCCCGCCGTGACGCCCATCGCCACCAGCGAGCTCACGATGCCGTACACGGTGCCGAGCACTGCCCAGAACACGGTCAGCCCGGCGAGCAGCAGGGTCCCGAGGGCCGCGGGGTTCTCGAACAAGGCCTCGGCGGCCTGCCGCCCCAGCCGCCGCCCCGCGCTCAGCGCGCGCGTCACGGAGTTCATTCGTCCATGATGCGCCCACCGCGGGGACACCGCCCGCGCTGAGCGGCCGCGCTTCCTGCCGCCTGACCGGCCGCCGCCGTACGCGCTCCGCCCGGTGGTCGTCTCGTACCGCTCAAACGGAACGTTTCGTTCCCGTAGTTCATCCATTGTTCACCGCGCGACCGCCAACTGGCTGTGCGGGGAGCGGCCTTAAACTGTGTGGTGAGCGGTGAGGCGGTCGAGTCGCGTGCGGAAGCAGGGGGAGGCGGCGAGTCCGGGGAAGGTCGGGGCAATGGCGGGCTGTTCTTTCGTGTCGTGGGCGTGGACGGCAGCAGCCGGACGGCCGAGACGTGGTACGTGGAGGCGTGGGGCGTGAAGCGGCGGCCACGGTAGGGGCCGTGTCTCGTTCGGTGGCGGGTTGTCACCGGTGCCAGGGTCCGGCTGTCGCGGACCTCCACGGGGGAGGAACCGGCCGGACCGGCGCGGGCGGAGCGCGGCGGCAGCCTGTGCCGAGCCCACGCGCCGACCGGCGCCTGGGCGGTGGCCGCGACCAGTGCCTTGCCAGGAGCGTCCGGCGAAGTCCTGCCCCGAGCCCGCGAGAGCGACGACGCCTCGGCGGTCCCGCACCACCTGTCGGGCAACGCCCCCTCCCCCTTCGCTTCCACGTGCCCCGCCCCGCGTCACTCGACCAACCCCCACCACAGAGGACATGTGCTGAGCGAAAGACATCGGCAACCTCTGCGCCGCGACGCAGAAACGGTGTGCTGACCCGGAAGCAGCCGCGTCAGCCAACGGTTGTGACCGAGAAGTCAGGTCAGCACGGACAGCACTGCCTCCGCGCGTGCGTCAGACCAAGCCTGGCTGTACCAAAGAAATGGAATGCGCATGGCAGCGTCGGCAGGTTACGACGACAGCGGGGAGGCGGCGGCCCCCTTCCGGGTGCTCGGGCCGCTGGAGGTGAGCGGGAAGCAGGGGGTCGTGAACGTGGCGCCGGGGCGGCAGGAGGTCGTCCTCGGGGCCCTGGTGCTCCAACTCAACCGGGTCGTGGAGACCGCCTACCTGGTGGACGCCATCTGGGCCCACGACCCGCCGAAGACGGCACGCACCCAGGTGCAGATATGCGTCTCCAGGCTCCGCAAGGCGTTGTCGGACGGGGGAGTCGACGCCACCATCGAGACCCGCTCCCACGGGTACGTCCTGAGGGCGCCCGAGGACGCGACCGACGTCGGCGCCTTCCGCCGCCTGGTGGCGCAGGCACAGGACCTGGCCGGTGAGGGCCTGAAGGCGTCAGCGGTGAGCGCGCTGCGTGCGGCGACGGGCCTGTGGCGGGGCCGGTGCCTTGCGGGCACCCCGAGCGAGGTCCTGGCCGGCACGGCGGTGCAGCTGGACGAGGCCCGCATCGAGGCCGTGGAGACATGCGTGCGGCTGGAGCTCGAACTGGGCCGCCACGAGCGCCTGATCGGCGAGTTGCAGCAGCTCGTCGCCCACCACCCGCTGCGCGAGCGGCTGCGCGGGCACCTCATGACGGCGCTGTACCGCTCGGGCCGGCAGGCGGAGGCGATGGACACCTACCACCAGGGTCGACTGATCTTCACCGAGGAACTGGGCCTCGACCCGGGGAGGGAGCTGCGCGACCTGGCGCAGGCGATTCTGACCGGCAATGCCGACCGCGCGGTGGACGAACCGGCAGAACCGTACCCCGCCAGCGCGTCGCCGCCTCCCGAGGCGGGGCAGAACGGCGGCGCGGAGCCGGCGCCTGTCGCCGTCCCGAGGCAGCTCCCCACGGACGTCGGCGATTTCGTCGCCGACGGTTCGGTCGTCGCGGCCGTCCGCGACGCCGTCACCGTACGGCAGGACGGCGGGGGACCGAACGTGGCCGTGCTGCTCGGGCGGCCGGGCGTCGGCAAGAGCACGCTGGCCAGGCACGTGGCGCACCGGGTCGCGGCGGAGTACTTCCCGGACGGGCAGCTCTACTGCGACCTGCGCGGGCTGAGCGGACAGCCGGTGGTCCCCGCCGAGGCGTTGGGGCGGTTCCTCCGGGCGCTCGGCATCCCGGGACAGGCCGTACCCGACTCGCTCGACGAGCGCGCTGAGATGTACCGCAGCCTGCTGGCCGACCGCAGGATCCTGGTGCTGCTCGACGACGCGCTGAACGAGTCGCAGGTGATGCCCCTGCTGCCCGGCAGCGGCAGCAGCTGCGTGCTGGTCACCAGCCGCGGCCGGCTCACGGCGCTGCCCGGCACCCGCCGCTTCGATGTGGAGCCGCTGAGCCAGGAAGGAGCCGCCCAGCTCCTGGGACGGATCATCGGCGAGCACCGCGTGGAGAGCGAACGGGAGGCGGCGCGGGCCCTCACCCGGCTGGTGGGCGGGCTGCCGCTCGCGCTGCGGATCGTCGGCGCGCGGCTGGCCGCGCGCCCGCACTGGTCGCTGACCTCGCTGTGGTACCGGCTGGAGAACGAGCAGAGCAGGCTGGACGAGCTGGCGTACGGCGAGCTGTCGATCCGGGCCAGCCTCTCACTCAGCTATGACGGCCTGAACGCGGCCGACCGCCGTCTGCTGTGCCTGATGAGCCTGGCCGAGGGGACGGAGATCCCGAGCTGGCTGGGCGCCGCCCTCCTCGACGACCGCACGCCGCACCCCGCCGACCTGCTGGAACCGCTCATCGACATGCGGCTCCTCGACGTCACCGCCATGAGGGGCGGGGAGTTCCGCTGCGGGCTCTCGCAGATCGTGAGGACGTATGCGCAGGAACGGTTGCCGACGGAGATCTCCGAGGAGGAGCGCGCCGCGGCGGTACGGCGCATGGTCGGCGGCTGGTTGGCGCTGGTGGAGCGCGCACACAAGGAGATCTACGGCGGCGCCTACACCCTCGTCCCGGGCCGCGGCGAGCGGTGGCACCCGCCGGAGGACCAGGTCAGGCAGTGCCTGCGCGATCCGCTCGGGTGGCTGGAGAGCGAGCAGACCAATCTGTTGCACGCGGTCGAGCTGGCGGCCAGGTCCGGGCTCGACGAGCTGTGCTGGGAGCTGGCCACCACCCTGGTGACGCTCTTCGAGGCCCGTGGCTATCCCGAGCTCTGGGACCGCACCCACCAGGTGGCGCTGACCGCGGTGCAGGAGGCGGGCAACGAGCGGGGCCAGGCGGCGGTGCTCGCCTCCCTGGGGACCCTGCACCTGCACCGGGGCGAGCCCGAGGCGGCGGGCCCCTACCTCAGTACCGCCCTGGAGATGTTCGAGCGGGTGGGGGAGCCGACCGGTCATGCGCTGTGCCTGCGCGATCTGGCGCGGATCGAGCAGCACCACGGCGAGGACGACCGGGCGCTCGCCCTCTACGAGAGCGCCCAGCACGACTTCGTGCGGGCGGGCGATGTCGTCGGCCGCGCCTACGTACTGGGCGAGATGGCGCACATCACGATGAGGCGGGCCGACTTCACACGGACCCGCGCGTACCTCGACGAGGCGCTCGGGATCTGCCGCTCGGTGGGCTTCGACCGGGGCCAGGCGCTCGCGCTGCGCCGACTGGGCCAGATGCTGATGCACCAGGGCCAGTACGAGGAGGCAGAACGCACCCTGCTTGAGGTCCTCGACATGGTCGAAGCCGGTGGGGACCTGGTCGGGGAGGGCTATGTCCTGCACGACCTCGGCAGGGTCAACGCCCGTCTGCGCCGCGTGGAGCAGGCCCTCCAGTACTACTCGCAGTCGGCCAAGGTCCGCGAGCGGCTCCTCGACCACAGCGGCGCGGCCGCCGTCCGTGCTGACATCGTTGCCATCCTGAGGTGACCCGGGGTGCCGCCGTCCGGCGGCGCGAGGCGTGCCCGGCTGTCACGTCCACGGTGTGTTCGGAGGCTGGTGGCCGGTCGGCCTCAGGCACTCGTGGCCGTGCCTCTCGCCGTGGTGGGCCGCCGCGGCACTCACGCCGTCGTGCGTCGCCCCGCCGCCCAGGACGCCCTGCTGCACTCCCAGCGCGCCGAAGACCAGCATGGCGACGGCCCCCAAGGCGGCCAGAGACCCTCTGAAGGCCATCTCAGTTCCCCTCCGAAACGTTCCGCGGTTCGACCGGCTGTCGGAACGAGTGTCTGCGGGGCGCCCATCGCGGTCGCATGCTCCCGCTATCACCGCCCTATCCCCGCAGGGAATGTGCCGTGATGCCCCTCCGATAGGGCGGCGTCGGAGATTGGGAGCCGACCGGCCTCGGCACCTTCGGGGTACGGCCCTCAAGGAGTGGTGCGCATGACTGTGAGGAAGCAACTGGTGCGTGGCCTGCCGGACTTCTTTCTGACCGTGGCATACGGGAAGGTGCACGGCCTATGACGATGGACGCGGAGTTCTACTCCCGGGTGGCCGACCGGTTCGGCGGCTACTTCAGCGACGCGCAGAGCACCGACGTGTTCCCCGACGGCCGCCCCGACGCCGCTTTCGACGAACTGGTGGCCGCACTGGGGACGCCGCAGGCGCGGCTGCTCGATGTCGGCTGCGCCGACGGGCGCAGGCTGCTTCAGACCTCCCCCGCGTACGGCGCCGTGACCGGCATCGACCTGTCCCCTTCGATGCTGGAGTGCGCCGAGCGGTACCGCGAGGAGGCAGGTCTGAGGCACGTCGCCTTCGAGCTGTGCGACGCGGCGGCCACCGGTCTGCCCGACGGATCGGTCGATGTGGTCACCTCCCGCCGCGGCCCGCTGGTCGCCGGCGAGTTCGGGCGGGTGCTCCGCCCCGGCGGAGCCCTGGTGTACATGGGCATCGGGGAGCAGGACGCGCGCGAGCTGAAGGAGACGTTCGGGCGCGGCCAGGACTTCGGCAGCTGGAACGGCCGGCCGCTGGCGGACGAGGTGGCGGGTCAACTGTCCGAAGCGGGCTTCACGGTGACGCGGAGCCAGGCGTTCCGGTTCGAGGAGTTCTACCACTCGGCGGACGACCTGGACACGTTCCTCCAGCAGGTCCCGATCATCGAGGACTACGACCCCGCCGCCGACAAGGAGGTCTTCGAGCGGTACGCCGCCGCGGCGACCTTCGACGGGCGCATCAGGCTGCCGCGGCACTGGTTCATCGTGCAGGCGCAGAAGCCGGCGGCCGCACGTCCCTCGGACGCCTAGGAGGCGGTGCGCCATGGAGCAGGACCTCGTGGTCAACGAAATCTTCGGTCCGACCGTCCAGGGTGAGGGTCGGTCCATGGGGCGCCGATGCGCGTTCCTGCGGCTCGGCGGGTGCAACCTGTCGTGTTCGTGGTGCGACACGCCCTACACGTGGGACTGGACCGGGGCCGGCGACAGCGGGGTCGCCCACGACCCGCGCAAGGAGCTGCACCGCCGCCCGGTCGGCGACGTCCTCGCGGAACTGCTGGGATTCGGTACCGATCTCATCGTGATCTCCGGCGGCGAGCCCCTCGGGCAGCAGGAGCGGCTCGTCCCCCTGGTGGCGGCGCTGACCGCACACGGGAAAGAGATCGAGATCGAGACGAACGGCACGCATGCCGCGCTCCCCGAACTCGTCGACGCCGGCGTCCGGTTCAACGTCTCGCCGAAGCTGTCGCACTCGGGCGACCCCCTGAGACGCAGGATCGTTCCCGACGCGCTCACCAACCTCTCGGCGCTGCCGAGCAGCACCTTCAAGTTCGTCTGCCAGAACCACCGCGATCTCGACGAGGTGGCCGAGCTGGTCGACACCTTCGGCCTGGCCTCGGTGTGGATCATGCCGATCGGGCGCACCGCCGACGACGTCACCAAGCACATGGGCGAGTTGGCCGACGCGGTGGTGGAGCGGGGCTGGAACCTGACGACCCGACTGCACACCTTGTTGTGGGACGACACACGCGGCGTGTGAGCAACAGCGCGCGCACAGAAGGAAGAACGGGACCCGGATCGATGACCTTTCGCATCACGAAGAAATTTGAATTCTCGGCCAGTCACCAGCTCGCCGGGCTCCCCGCCGAGCACCAGTGTGCCCGGCTGCACGGCCACAACTATGTGATCGAGCTCGAACTCGCAGCCGACGATGCGGATCTGCTGCCCGTGGGCTTCGTCCGGGACTACGGAGACCTGTCCGCGTTCAAGGTGTGGCTCGACAACCACCTGGACCATCGGCATCTGAACGATGTGATGGAGACCAACCCGACGGCCGAGCACATGGCCGCCTGGATCTACCGGACCTGGTCGGTGGAGTTCCCCGAGTTGACCAGCGTAAGCGTCTCGGAGACCCCCAAGACGTGGGCCGAGTACCGGCCGTGACATCCATCATCCCGAAGCCTGAAGAGAGTGACCGCATGACGGTGGCAAAGCTGGACAGCATCGGCGATCCGTCGGCGCCGACGGCGACCGAGGACCCCCTGGTCGACCTCGCACGCCGACTGCTCAAGGAGATCGGCGAGGACCCCGACCGCGACGGGCTGCGCGACACGCCGGCGCGGTTCGCCCGCTGGTGGCGCGAGTTCATCAACTACGAGCCCGGCTCGCTCGGCACTCTCTTCGAGTCGATCGGCACGAGCCAGCTCGTCGTCGTCTCGGACATCCAGGTCTGGTCGCTGTGCGAGCACCACCTCCTGCCCTTCAACTGCTCCGTGACCATCGCCTACCGGCCCGCGGGCCATCTGCTCGGCCTGTCGAAGTTCGCCAGGGTCGCCCACCAGTACGCCCACAGGCTCCAGGTGCAGGAGCGGCTCGTGGACCAGATCGCCCTCGAAATCAGCACCCTCAGCGGCACCCCCGACGTCGCTGTCATCGCGAAGGGCGAGCACCTCTGCATGTCGATGCGCGGGATCAAGGCCGCCGCGCAGATGACGTCGACCGCCTACCGCGGGGAGTTCGGCACGGACCCCGGCCTCAGGGCCGAACTGTTCGACCTGCTCAGGGCGTGAGCGCGGTGTTCTGCGCACGGGGGAATGCCGTCCACTCGCCACGACAAGGACAATGATGAACGCACATGACTCCTCGACGCCCGCGGAAGCGGTGCGGCTGCTCCCCTCGCTGGACGTGGACCGCCTGGTGGGCGATCTGTTGACGGCACGCGACCACCTGTGGGACGAGCAGAGCTCGTACGTGAACGGGCGGGTGTCCAGGTGGGCAGAACAGGACTGGCGCTGCCTCGCGGTGCGCAGCCCCGGTGGCGACAAGACGCGTACCGACCCCGGTGGGCCGGGCAGCGTGGAGTTCGAGGACACCGAGTGGCTCGACCACATGCCGTACGTGCGGGAGACCCTCCGCTCGATACCCGGCCCCCTCTACGCGGCCCGCTTCATGGACCTCGGGCCCGGCGTCGTCGGGTACCCCCACTCCGACCCCAAGTTCAGCCCCGACTGGGGCATGGCCAGGCTGCACATGCCGGTCACCACCCACGAGGAGGCGCTGCTCGACCTCGACGGGGAGATCCACCGCTGGCAGCCGGGCGAGTTCTGGTTCGGCGACTTCAGCCGCAAGCACCAGATCCAGAACCTCGGCCCCGAGCACCGCGTCCACCTCGTCGTGGACGTGCTCGTCACGCCGGAACTCGCGCGGCTGTTCCCGCAGGATTGGGCCGACTACTTCAACGGCCCCGAAGTGCTCTACAACCGCCCGGCCGTGACCGCGACCGACGAGGAGCGCAAGGCCGCGCGGTGCTCGTTCGAGGCGCCGGAGCACCTGCTGGAGATCGAGGTGTTCGGGTCGCTCACCGGCCCGCAGCCGCAGGCCGCGTTCAGCATCGAGGACACCGAGCGGGGCCTGGCCGTCCGCTCCCCCCAGGACCACCTCTTCCCGCTCGAAGCCATCGGCGGAAACGAGTACCGCCTGGTCGGATGGAGCGACGAGCGGACCATCACCACACGGCTCGACGCCCCCCGGCCCGAGGTCGAGCTGACCTACCGCAAGGGCCGCAGGTCGGAGCAGCTGTGCGTCCCGGCCACGCCGGCGGCCTGACGACAGCCGCTGTCCGCGCGCCGCGCGCCGCGGCCCTGAAACCCACCCCTCACCGTTTGCCGGAAGGCGACGCATGCCGAAAACTGTCGCGATCGTGTCCGGGGGCCTGGACTCGGTCACCATGGCCTACCACCTCCACGATCAAGGACACACACTCCACCTGCTGTCCGTGAACTACGGCCAGCGCCATCTCGTCGAGCACGAGTTCGCCGCGGAGGCGGCGCAGGCGCTCGGCGTGCCGCACGACGTCGTCGATCTCAGTCCCGTCGGCAGGCTCCTGAGCGGGTCCTCGCTCACCGACCCGACCGTCGACGTGCCGGACCACCAGTCCGGGGCGTCGGGCGGCAGCCCGAACGTCGTACCCAACCGCAACGCCCTGCTGCTGTCCGTCGCCTTCGCGGTCGCCGTCGCACAGCAGGCGGAAGCGGTCGCCGTCGGCGTGGTCGACGACCTCCAGGCCGCGCCGGACAGCAACGCCGCGTTCATCGACTCCTTTCTCGCCATGGAGCGGATCGCGACCCGCGGATACGCGCACCCCGACCTGACCCTGACGGCACCCCTGGTCACGCTGCGCAAGAGCGACGTCGTGTCGCTCGGCGAGAAGCTCGGCGTCCCCTGGACCCGGACGTGGAGCTGCTTCAGGGGTGACGCGCAGCAGTGCGGGCGGTGCGCCGCCTGTAGGGAGCGGCAGGAGGCGTTCAGGGACGCCGGCGTGACCGACCCGACGACCTACCAGACCAGCGATGAGCAGGAGATGCCATGACCGACCGCTTGCCCGTGCTCGACCTCCGCGACGCCGCAGGCCCGCCGGAGGACCGGGCGGACTTCCTCGACAGGCTGCGCCGCGCCATTCACGAGGTCGGCTTCTTCCAGCTCGTCGGCCACGGCATCGAGGACACCGAGGACATGCTCGAACTGTCCCGCCGGTTCTTCGCGCTCCCCGAGTCCGACAGACTCGCGCTGAACATCCTCGACTCGCCGCTGTTCCGCGGCTACTCCGAGCTCGGCCGCGAACACACCAAGGGCATCCCCGACCAGCGCCAGCAGTTGGACATCGGCCCCGAGCAGCCCGCACGCACACCGGAGCCGGACGAACCGTCCTACCGGTGCCTGATCGGCCCGAACGAGTGGCCCGAGGCGATGCCCGAACTGCGCCCCGCCATCGAGTCGTGGATCACCCGGCTGACCGGACTGTCGCACACACTGCTCCGGCTGATGCTGGAGTCGCTCGACGCACCCGCCGGGTTCCTCGACGACGTGGTCGCCCCGGACCCGCAGATCCACCTCAAGCTCCTGCACTACCCCGGCCCCACGCAGGCGGGCGAGGACACGGAGCCCGGCCAGGGGACCGGGATCCACAACGACCTCGGGCTCCTCACCCTGCTCGTCCAGGACGACAACGGCGGCCTCCAGGTGGCAGTCGAGGAGAACCGGTTCATCGACGTCCCGGTGATCCCCGGGGCGTTCGTGGTCAACCTGGGCGAGCTGCTCGAGGTGGCGACGAGGGGCTATGTGCGCGCCACCCTCCACCGGGTGGTCAGGCCTGCCCCGGGCGTCAACCGCTACTCCATCCCCTTCTTCTTCAACCCGCGGCTCGACGCGACCATGCAGCCCCTGCCGAGCCCCTACGTCGAGGGCGCCGACGGCGTCATCGACGTCGCGGACAACCCGCTGTTCGCCCTCTACGGCGACAACGTCATGAAGGGGCTGATCCGCTCCTTCCCCGACATCGTGGCCCGCCACCACCCCGCCCTGGCCGCGGCAGCCGGGACGAGGAGCTCCTGACACCGGGCGGTCGAGCCCGTCTGCACCACCCGGCCTGCGCCGGGCCGCGCGGTGGCGCCGCCGACCGGCCCGGCGCGGGATCGAACGAACATGAAGCAGGGCGAATCTCATGAGGATCAACCTTCTCGGGCCGCTCCAGGCATACGGGGACGATGACCGGGTCGACATGGCGCCGGCCGCCCAGAAAGTACGTCAGACACTGGCGGTGCTCGTGCTGAACGCGGGCCGGGTGGTGCCTTTCGGGCAACTCATGGACGAGCTGTGGGAAGGCGACCCGCCCGCCAGCGCGCACACCGCGCTCCACACGTACGTGTACCAGCTCAGGAAGCGGTTCTCCCTCGGCAACCCGAGGCGCGGCGGCGCCGCGCGGGCGGCGGGGCCGCTGCTCGGCACGGTCGACGGCGGCTACCAGCTGTCGCTGCCCGCCGACCACGTGGACGTCTTCCGGTGCGAGCCGCTGCTCGCCCGTGCCCGTGCCGAGTTCGGCGACGAGGACTTCGCACGGGCCCGCGACACGGCGGCCACCGCGCTGCGGATGTGGCGCGACGACGCCCTGGTGGACGTGCGCAAGGGGCCGACACTGCTGGCCGAGGCGGTCCGTCTGAAGGAACTGCGCACCAGCGCCCATCACTTGCGGATCGAAGCCGACCTGCACCTCGGCAGGCACCACGAGGTGCTCGGCGAACTCGCGGCGATGGCAGGGCGGGAGCCGACCGACGAGCGGGCCCAGGGCAATCTGATGACGGCCCTCTACCGCATGGACCGGCGGGTCGAGGCGCTCCAGGTCTACCGGCGGGCGCGCGAGCGGATCGCCGCAGAGCTGGGCCTCGACCCCTCGCCCCAGCTCAAGGCCCTGCACACGGCCATGCTCACATCGGACGAGGCGCTGCTGCGCCCCGCGGGCCGGCTCACGGCCGTGACCGCGGCCACCCGCGCGCCCCGCCACCTTCCCGCCCCGCGCGAACGCCTGACAGGACGCGCCGACGAACTGGCGCGCGCCACCGCTGCGCTGGCAGGACAGGGAAGGGAGGACAGGCCGCTGGTGATCGTGGGCGGCGCCCCCGGCACCGGGAAGAGCGAGCTGTGCCTGCACGTCGCGCACAAGGCGAGCGGCCACTACCCGGACGGGCGGCTCTACGCGCGCCTCCGCGACGGCGCGGGCCGCCGCGTGCGGCCCGCCGAGATCCTCCGCTCGTTCCTGCTCGGACTCGGCGCGACGGAGGAGCAGTTGCGGCTCGGCACGACCGACCTGAGCCTGCTGTTCCGCACCTGGACCGCCGACCTGCGCGTCCTGGTGGTGCTCGATGACGTGAGCGACGTACGGGACCTGGCACAGCTGCTGCCGTCGGGAGCGGGCTGCGGCGTCCTGATCGGCAGCAGACAGCGGCTGTTCGTGTCCTCGTCGGCCGTCCACGTCGAACTGACCGGGCTCTCCTTCGACGACTCGCTGCACCTGCTGGAGTCCTCGGTGCCGAGGCACCGGATCACCATGGACCCGGAGGGGCTGCGGGGGCTGGCCCGGTTGTGCCGCGGCATGCCGGGCGCCCTCTTCGCGCTCGCCGCGCAGCTGCGCCGCCGCCCGCACTGGACGGCCCGCCAGGCCACGGCCTGGGCCCTCGGGTCGGGGGAGACCGAAGGCGATCCGCTGGGCGTGCGGGCCGGCTTCGACCGGACGCTCGCGACACTGCCCGCGGGCCAGCGTCCCCTGGCGTACGCGCTGCTGTCCCCGGGCGTTCCCGACCGCCTCACGCCGGCGCTCGGCGCCGCGGTCCTCGGGATCAGCGACCAGCAGGCCGAGGACCTGCTGGAGGAACTGGCGGAGAGGTACCTGCTGCGCGCGCAGCACCCCTGTGCGGACGGCCGGTTCTCCTACGAATGGGAGCCCGGGGTACGCCAGTCGGCGGCGCGACTGAGCGGCACGCCGGCCATGTGCTCCGCCTGAGGCACACACCGCCCCGCCCCGGCCCCGTCCCACGCAACCGAGAACCTTGGAGAACCGTTCATGTCCCAGCGCCCGAAACTCGTCCTCGCCGGTCAGCTGTCCACGTACCCCTGGGTGTTCGAGGCAGCCGAACGGGCCGGGATCGACCTGGTCATCATCCCGCGGGGGGACGACACCGAGGAGTCCGCGGGGCGACCCGGCGCGGTCGTCGACGTGCTGCCGCTCGACCTCGACGACCACCCGGACGACGCGCTGGCCGAGCTCGTCGAGCGCCACCGCCGTGAGCCCTTCGACGGCATCATGGCGGGCAACGAGAGGGTGGTGCCGTTCGTGGCGCGCGCCGCTCGGGAACTGGGCCTCACCGGCCTGACCGAGGAGGCCGCGGCCGTGGTGCGCGACAAGCGCAGAATGCGGCAACTCCTGCTGGAGTCCGGTCTGAACGTGCCCGGCTTCGTGGTCATCAAGGAGCCGGGAGGCTGGACCGAGGCGCTCGCCCTGCGATTCCCCCTCGTGGTGAAGCCCTCGAACGGCCACTCCAGCCTCGCCGTGATCCGGGTGGACGACGAGGCCGGGCTCCGGCAGGCCGTGGCCCGTACCTGGCAGCTCATCGAAAGCCACCACCTGGGAGCGACCGACGGCTCGGACCCCGAGACCGGCGTGCTGGTCGAGGAGTACCTGGACGGCCCCGAGCTGTCCGCCGAATCGCTCGTGCACCACGGGCAGGTGAAGGTCGTGGCGATCAGCTGGAAGGGCGAGCTCGCGGGGCCCTACTTCGAGGAGACCACGCTGCGCGCCCCCGCACAGCTGCCGGCCGAGATACTTGCCGCGATCGAGGCCGAGGTGATCGGCGCCCACCATGCCTTCGGCGTCACGGAAGGCACCATGCACACCGAACTGCGCCTGGTCGGCGGGGTGCGGCCGGTGCTCCTCGAAATGGCCGCGCGCCTCGGCGGCGGAGGCAACATGCACCACCTCGCCCACGTCAGCAGCGGGATCGACCTGGCCGCCGAGGCGCTGCGCGTCCATCTCGGCAGGGAACCGCTCTGCTGGACGAAGGAGCCGGTGCCGGCCGGCCACGCCGCCGCGTACCTGGTGCCGATCGGCGCAGGCGGACGGGTCAAGCGGATCCGCGGCCTCGACGAGACGCGCGCTCACCCGCAGGTGGACTACGTGGTGCAGACCGCGGGCCCCGGCGCGGAGCTGCTTCCCTACCCGGACTGGTCGGGGAACCCGGCGGTCGTGCTCTCGCACCACGCTTCGGACGCCGAGGCGCACGCCTTCCTCGAACACCTCGCCCGCACGTTGCAGGTCGAGTACGAGGAGCGGGACTGAGTACGCGCCACGACACACGGCTCCCGGAACCGGGCCCGCGAAGCGGACCGTGCCGGGACGCCGCCTCCGGCAGGGACCGCCGGAGACGGCAGTTCCGCGACCGCCGTCAACGGGCGTGATCGCACCATGGGCCGCACCCGCCATCAACCGCCTCCGGCCGGCCGGAAACGCCGGCACGCCGGTACACCCGCGCAGAGGAGAAACACCATGACCGACACCACCACCACGCCGACCGCAGGACAGCAGGTCCGTGACGGCGTGCCCGCCTTCCTCGACCAGGTCCGCAGCGTCGGCTTCGTCGTCATGCGCAAGCAGGAACTCTCCGGTCTCGTCGGCGACGCCGACCTCGCGGAACTCCGCGCCGCCTTCGAAGACCTGCCGGTCGACACCCAGGTCGACGGCGTCGACGTCTACCGCGAGCGCCGCTACGGCCGCCTGCGCGTCGACGTAGAAGGCGACACCGTCTCCCAGGAGGTCCTGCCCAACGCCGTCTTTCGCCAGGACTCCATCCCGCTCTGGAGGGGCAAGAACCGGATCTTCGAGCCCGTCTCCGAGGAGGTCCTGCTCAGCCCCGCCATCCGCGCCCTGGTCGGGTTCGACGCCCGGATGGCGACCGCGGCCGACGGCAACACCTCGTGGCGGGTCGGGATCCACCTGGTCCGCGTCGTCGCCCGCGTCGGCGCCGACGGCCTGCCCACCCCCGAGGGCCGCCACCGCGACGGCCACTCCTTCGTCGGCCTGCACCTGATGCGCCGCGACGGCGTCACCGGAGGGGTGTCCACCATCCACCCCAACGACGGCAGCGACATGGTGCAGACCACCCTGCGCCAGCCGCTCGACTCCGTCTTCTTCAACGACAACATGATCACCCACGAGGTCTCGCCCGTCGCCCCCGAAGGCGCCTCCGGCGTGCGGGACATGCTCCAGATCGACTTCAACCCGATGGACTGAGCCCTGGTCCGGGACAGTCAGCAGTACGGCTCCCAGAGCTCGTACTCCAGAGCGCCGGAAACGGCGGGGGAGGACTCGCGCAGGCGGGTCAGCAGGGCGCGGTTGTGCTCGCGGATCTCCTCGTCGTACCCGGCCAGCGGGCTGTCCTCGGTCAGGTCGAGCAGCCACAGGGGTCGCAGCGTCGCGCCGCGCAGCGCCTTTCCCTCCGCGGTCTCGGTGCCCGCGTGGAGCCGGCGCACACCCGGGAGCCGCGCCGCCATGTAGTAGGTGAGATTGAAGTACTCGGCGGCCGAGACGAGCCGGTCGTGGTCGAGGCCGAGCGCCCGCAGGTACACGGTGTCGCCGCAGCGGTAGTACATGCAGAAGCCGACGGGCGCTTCGCCGGCACGCGAGCACAGCACCACCTTGGCGCGTTCACCGGCCAGTTCGCCCTGCTGTCTGAAGGACTCGGCCAAGGGGGCCACGTCGACGGTCCTGCCGTAGCGCAGGAACGAACGGGCGAGCAACCTCGCCACGTCCTGCCAGGACTCGGTGAGGGTCCGGTGCTCCAACGCGTATCCGGCCCTCTCGAACTTCCGTATCTCGCTGCGGATGCGGCGGGCCCGGTGCGCGGAGAGCGAATCGAGCCAGGCGGGGAAGCCGCCGGGCGGGATCTCGATCCAGGCGTCCGTCTTCAGCGCGACCGGCGCGGTCCGCACCCCGGCCGCGCGCAGGGTCGTCACGTCCTCCGTGGTCAGATACATCGCGACCCGGGCGATCTTCGCGTCCTGGTGCACGGGGGAGCGCAGGGCGCGGACCGCGTCGAGCACCCGGGCGGCCGCCTCGGTGCGGTCCGTTCCCTCGCCGGTCAGCAGGTGGGCCAGGTAGCCGCGGCGCTGGCCGACGAGCAGGCCGCCCGGCTCGGGCGCCGGCAGGCCGCGCGCGGTGAGCACGTCGTGCCACCGCAGGTCGGGAGTGGACTCGTCGGTCACGGCCGCCACGGGGACCGCGGCACGGCCGCCGGACGCCGTCTCCACGTGCAGCCCGCCGGAGACCGCCCCCGGATCGAGGGCGCAGATCCGCAGCCACAGCGCCGACGAGTAGAACCTGCCGTCGGCCAGCCGGTCCCACTCGGCGTCGCCGAGGCCGCCGATGGCGTCGGTGAAAGTGTCCGTCACGGCGGTCATGGCGCCTCCTTGTGATTTCCGTCCGGTGGGGCGCTCTCCGGCCACGTCAGGGGTTGCCGCGCGCCACGGCCCAGGAGCAATTTCCTGCAGAGCCTCGAAGTTTTCGGATCCTAACGCAGATGCCGCGCACACGCAGGGGGTGCCTGCCGGGAATTGAGTCGCAATTGAGTCGCGCAGGCGACCGAAGTGGAAGAGTGGCCGTGCGGGCCTGAAAGCCCGGTCGCGGTCGATGCAGGAGTGGAGAGTTCATGTCGGCGGAGCGGGTAACGGCCCTGTACAACGAAGAGTTCCGCGCGCCGGGGAGCGGCCTGCCCAAGGTCGCCCAGTACGTCAAGGAATTCCCGACCCTCGCACCCTGGCACGGCGAATATCTGGCCAGGCCGCTGTTTGTCGCCGAGCGCGAACTCCGCGCATTCGCCGATGACCTACAGCAGCTCGTCGACATGATTTTCTCGTTGCCCGACCGGATGTTCGGCGGCGATCTCGACGCATTCCGTTCCGTGCTCGGCATCGACAATGGCCGCTGGGAGGCGATACGGCGTTTCGGTGATCCGCTGCCGCCCTACTACGGGCGTGCCGACATGTATCACGACGGCACATCCTTCAAACTCCTCGAAACCAATCTGGGGAGCGAGTCGGGTGGTTGGGCGCTCGCGAGTGAGATGTCGAAGGCCGCGATGGAAGTCGACGCCTTCGCCGAATTCGCGCGCGCCAACCGGCTCGCCTATGTGCATCCCATTCACGCCGTGGTGGAGTCCCTGCGCCGCTTCGGTGCCCGGGTCGCACCCGACCGGGAGCCCGTGGTGGCCGTGCTGGAATGGCGAGACGGCCTGAAGGACTACGGCGAGCTCTGGCTCAACTTCCAGTCCGCACTGCGCTCTGCGGGCCTCGACATCCTGCTGGCCGAGGTTCCCGACGTGCACGAACGCGGCGGGGCACTCTATCTCGGGGACACGCAGATCGACGTGGTCTACCGCGCCTTCGTGCCGGACCAGATCGCCGAGGAGCCCGACGGGTGGGAGCTGGCCGCCCCGCTGCTGCGCGCGCACCAGTCGGGCAGGACCCTGACCTGGACCCCTCTCTCCAGCAACGTCTTCGCCAACAAGGCGTGCATGGCGCTGCTCTCCGACCCGAGGCGGCGGCGCGCATTCAGCGGGGACGAGTGCCGGCTCATCGACCGGGTGCTGCCCTGGACCCGCCTGCTCGACGCCGAGGTGCTGAAGACGGACACCGGCCTCGTCGACACGTGCATCGAGCGGCGCGAGCAGTTGATCCTCAAGGTCAACGGGAAGGGCGGCGGCGTCGGCGTCGTGGTGGGCTGGGAGACGGACGACGCCGCGTGGCGGCGCGCCATCCGGGAACTCGCCGCCGAAGGGTGCGTCGTACAGCAGAGGGTCGTCCCGCGGACCGAGATCGTGGTGGATCCGGTGACCGGGGAGACCGGCGCGTGGCAGGCGGCCTACGGCATGTTCTACACCCCGCAGGGGTGCGCGGGCGCCTACGCCAAGGTGGTGCCTGCCGGTTCCGGCGGGATCATCTCCGTCGCGGCGCACGCGGAGGCGCGCAGCGCGGCCGTCTTCCACCAGAGTGAGCTGCCCGCCTGGGGCGAAGTGCCCGCGGTGGGCGAGCCGTCCACCGCCACGGCGAAGTAGGGAGAGCGGACGGCATGCCGCACCATTCCCCCGCGCCGTCGGCGTGGCGGCGGATCCAGACGGCCTGGGGTCTGCCGGACCTGACGGGGAAGGGCCGCTTCGTCACGGCCAATCTGATCGACAGCCTCGGCAACGGGCTCGTGGGGGCGTTCACCCTCGTCTTCTTCGTGAAGACGACGTCGCTTTCCCTGGTCGCCATCGGCGCCGCGCTGACCGCGGGGCAACTGCTCGTGCTGCCCGTTCCGCTCTTCCTCGGGCGGCTGCTCGACAGCTACGGCCCGCGCACCGTGGTCGCCGTCGGCAACTGGATCTCGGTGGCCGGGTTCATCGGTTTCCTGTTCTCGCACGCCGCCTGGCAGATCGTGCTGTGGCAGGTCATGGTGCAACTGGGGTCCACCGCCTTCTGGATGGGCAGCAGCCCGCTCACCGTGACGGTCGCCCGCGGCGTCGAGCGCGCCCGCTGGTTCGGGTTCGTCCGTGCCCTGCGCAATATCGGCGTCGGCTTCGGCGGCGCCGTGTCCGCGGTGGTCCTGAGCATCGGGACCACCACCGGGCTGCGGGCGATCATGGTGGTCAACGTGGTCACCTTCGCCGTCGCGGGCTGGCTCGTGCTCACCCTGCCGCGTACGGAGGAGGAGGCGGCGAGGAGCGGGCCCGCCGGGGCCGCGGAGCGGCGCACGGCCCAGTCCGAGCCCGCGGGCAAGCCACCGGGCGGCTACCGCACCGTGCTGAAGGACATCCGCTACCTGCGGCTGGTCGCCACGAACATCTCCTTCGTCTTCTCCTCCACGGTGATCGCGGTGCTCCTCGCGGTCTACGTGGCGGAGAACCTCCACGTCGGCTCGTGGGTCGTCGGCGTGCTCGTCGTGCTGAACACGGCCCTGGTCGCGCTGCTCCAGACGCTCGCAAGCCGGTGGACCGAGGCCCGCAGGCCGGTGACGGTGCTCGTGTGGGCCCTGCTGCTGAACGCGGCGGCGTTCACCGCCTTCGGCTCCCTGCTCGTGCTGCCCGGCTGGGCGGTGATCGCCGGGCTGCTGATCGCGATGGTGCTCTACACCGCGGGCGAGATCCTCAGCTCGCCGCCGACCAGCGAACTGAGCGTGGTGATGGCGCCCGACCACCTGCGGGGCCGCTACCTGGGCGTGTACCAGATGTCCTGGTCCATCGGCAGCGCGCTCGCCCCGGCGCTGCTCACCGCCCTGCTGGAGGGCGGCGCGGCGCTGCCCTGGGTGTTCCTCGCCGCGATCAGCGTGCTGGCCGTGCCGGTCGTGCTCGGGCTCGACCGGCGGCCTGCGTCCGCGGACGTGGCCGCGCCGGCCAGGGACGCCGCCCCCGCGGAGCAGCTCGACGGCGACCCCGCGGGCTGAGCGGCGGCCCCACCGGCTGAGCGGCGGGCGTCGACCTCGTGGTCGGCGCCCGCCGCTGCTCTCTGCCGCCGGTCAGCGCTGCGTGCCCTCCCGCAGGGCCCGCGCGAGACCCGCGAGCGTCGGGTTCCTGAAGACCAGGACCGGTGAGACCCGGTGCCCGAGACGTTCGCCGAGCCGGCCCGCGACCGTGGCGAGCGTCAACGAGGTGCCGCCGACGTCGAAGAAGTCGTCCTGCGGCCCGAAGTCGTCCTCGACGGCCAGGCACTCCCGCCACACTTCGGCCACGACACGCTGCTCCTCGGTGAGCTCCCGGCGGGTGGCGGGGGCCGGGGCGGCCGCGGGACCCGGGTCGGGCAGCGCGGCCCTGTCGACCTTGCCGTTCGGGGTCAGGGGGATCCCGTCGACCACCGTGTAGCTCTGCGGCAGCATGTACGGCGGCAGTCGTTTTGCCAGGTGGGCCCGGAGCTCCGCCGGGCCGGGGACGGGCCCCGCGTGCTGCTCGGGGACGAGGTAGGCCGCCAGCTGGTCCCCGCGGGCCGCGGTACGGCGCACGGCCACCACGCACTCCGCCACGGCGGGGTGGCCCTGGAGCGCGGACTCGATCTCACCGAGCTCGATGCGGAAGCCGCGCACCTTGACCTGGTGGTCGTTGCGGCCGAGGAAGACCAGATTCCCGTCGGGCAGCAGCCGCACGACGTCACCCGTGGCGTACATGCGGGCACCGGGCTCCGCGGCGTACGGGTCGGGCAGGTACGCGGCGGCGGTGCGGGCCGGCCTGCCGAGATAGCCGCGGCCGACGGCGCTGCCGCCGACGTACAGCTCGCCGCGGCAGCCGGGCGCGACCGGGCGCAGCCGCGGGTCGAGGACGTACAGGTACGCGTTGTCGGTCGCCCGGCCGAACGGGACGCTCGGGAGATGGCTGTGCCGGGCGAGCAGCTCCTCCGTGATGGGGCAGAACGCCGAGGTGACGGTCGCCTCGGTCGGCCCGTACTCGTTGAACACCCGGCAGCCGGGCGCCGTGGCGGACAGGATGCGGCGGGCCACGTCGTGAGGCACGGCCTCCGCCCCGGTGAACACCAGGCGCACGGAGGCGAGTCGCGCGGCGGCGTCCGTACCGGAGTCCAGCAGGATGCGCATCTGCGACGGTGTCGCGTTGAGCGTGGTGACACGGCGCTCGGCCACCTCCCGCAGGAACTCCTCGGGGTCGTAGGCTGCGGTGGGGCTCGCCAGGTGCAGTTCTGCGCCGGAGACCAGGCACTGGAAGATCTCCCAGACCGAGTTGTCGAACGCCACCGAGTGGTTCAGCAGGGCCCGGTCCCGCCCGTCGAGTCCGCACAGCCGCTGGTTCCACGCCAGGAACCCGGTGATGTTGGCGTGCGTGATCGCGACGCCCTTGGGGTTGCCGGTCGAGCCGGACGTGTAGATGACGTAGGCGAGGTGGTGCGGTTGTGCCTCCTCGGCCGACGCCCGGCCCGCGCCCGGCTCCTGGTCCACCGCCACGAGCCGCACACCGCCGCGGAACAGGGCGGAGGCCGGGTGCCCGGGGTCTGCGACAACCAGGCGCACGCCCGAGTCGGCCAGCAGGTAACGCAGGCGGTCCTGCGGGTAGTTCGGGTCGAGCGGTACGTAGGCGCCGCCCGCCTTGAGCACCCCGAGCAGCGCGACCACCAGGGAGACGGAGCGCTCAAGGCAGACGCCGACCAGGGTCTCGGGGCGCACGCCCCTGGCGCGCAGCTCCCCGGCCAGGGCCGAGGCCCGCGCGTCGGTCTCGGCGAAGGTCAGCGACCTGTCGTCGCCCACGACGCACACGGCGTCCGGGGTCGCACGCACCTGGCGGTCCCACAGGCGGACCAGGGTGGTCGGCTCGGGCAGCGGCCCCGCCCCTTCGCCGGAGGAGAGGGCGCGCAACTCGTCGGCCGACACGATCTCCAGCTCGGAGAGCCGGCTCGTCGCGCCGTACACCATCTGCTCGATCGCCCGCAGGTAGTGCCGGCCGAATCCCCGGACGAAGTCCGCGTCGAACAGGTCGGTGGCGTACTCGACGGAGATGCTGAGGTCACCCGCGCCGGCGGTGTGGTCCGTCACGTCGAGGGCGAGGTCGAAGCGTGCCGTGCCGAGCCGCCCCTCCAGCTCCTTGCGGTCGTACAACTCGGTGAGCGGGGCGGCCGGCTGCTCCTCGTGCAGGGCGAACAGCACCTGGAAGAGCGGATTGCGGCTGAGGTCGCGCTCCGGGCTCAGCTCCGCCACCAGCTTCTCGAAGGGGAGGTCCTGGTGGGCGTACGCCTGCCGCGCGACCTCGCGGACCCGGCCCAGCAGTTCGCGCCAGGTCGGGTCCCCCGACAGATCGGTGCGCAGGACGACGGTGTTCACGAAGTAGCCCACCACGCCGTCGAGTTCGGGGCGCGGCCGGCCGCCGGTCAGGGTGCCGACGGCGACGTCGCTCTCTTCGGCGTACCGGCCGAGCAGTACCTGGAGCGGGGCCAGCAGGCCCATGAACAGGGTGACGCCCTCGGCCCTGCACAGCGTGCGCAGCCGGTCCGCGAGACCGGCATCGACGCGCAGCATCTCACGGCGGCCGCGGTGGCCTGCGACGGCCGGCCGGGGGCGGCTCGTCGGCAGTTCGAGGGCGGGCACGCCGGACAGCCGGGTACGCCAGTGGTCGAGCAGCCGCTCCAGCTCGGCGTCCGTGAGCCGCTCTCGCTGCCAGGCCGCGTAGTCGGCGTACGTCACGGGCAGCGGTGCGAGGGCGGGGCCGCGGCCGGCGGCGAGTGCCGTGTAGAGCTCGCCGAGTTCGCGCACGACGAGGTCGACCGACGCGCCGTCGCAGGCGATGTGGTGGAGCGTCAGCAGGGTGACGTCGCGGGCCGGGGTGCTCAGCACGTCCGCGCGCAGCAGCGGCGGGCGGTTGAGGGCGAAGGGGGCGCGCATCCGCTCGGCCAGCACCGCGTCCAGGTCCTCCTCGGCGACCTCGGTGCGGACCAGGGGCACGGGGCCCGGCTCGCGCAGCTCCGGGCGGGCGAGGCCCGCGGTGGTGACGACCGCCGTGCGGAGCGCCGGGTGCCGGCGCACCAGCGCGGACAGGCACTCCCGCAGCAGCGGCAGGTCCACGCGACCGCCCGGCAGGCCGAGTGCGACGGGCAGGTGGTAGGCGGGCACCGCCTCGTTCAGCTGCTCGAAGAACCAGATGCGCTCCTGGCCGAAGGAGAGCTCGGCCCTCGTGGCCGGGGGGATCGGCTCGTCGTCCGAGGGCGCCACGCCGTCCAAAGCCGCGGCCAGCGCTCGCGGCGTCGGGTGTGCGAAGACCGACTGGGCGTCGACCGGCAGGCCGAGTTCGGTCCGCAGCCTGGCCACGGCCCGTACCGCGGTGAGCGACTGGCCGCCGAGGCCGAAGAAGTCGTCGTACGGGGAGACGTCGTCGACACCGAGCACCTCGGCCCAGACGCGGCGCACCGCCTCGGTGAGCGGGGGCAGCGTGGAGCCCTCCGCCGCCGGCACGCTCGCCCGGACAGGTCCGTACGGGATCCGCTGCACGGCGGCGCGGTCGGCCTTGCCCGCGGGGGTGCGGGGCAGCGCGTCGAGCACCGCGTAGCCGTGCGCCACCATGCCGGCGGGCAGCCGCAGCGCGAGGTGGTCGCGGACCTGGCGGGGCAGGTCCGCGGTCTCGCTCCGCGCCTCGGACGTGGGCACGAGGTACGCCACGAGCCGGTCCCCGCCCGCCGCCTCGCGGTCGACGACCACCACCGCGTCAGCGACGAGGGGGTGGCTGCGCGCGCACGCCTCGATTTCGCCGAGTTCGATGCGCACACCACGCACCTTGACCTGGTGGTCGGTGCGTCCCAGCACCTCAAGCGTGCCGTCGGCCGACCACCGGGCGAGGTCGCCGGTGCGGTACAGGCGCCCGGGCGCGTCCCCGAACGGGTCGGGCACGAACCGGTCCGCGGTCAGCGCGGGCCTGCCGAGGTAGCCGCGGGCCACGCCGGCGCCGCCGATCCACAGCTCGCCGACGGTCCCAGGGCCCGCCTCGCGCCCGCTCGCGTCGACGACGTACAGCCGGGTGTTGGACAGGGCCGTGCCGACGGTGACCCGGTCGGTCACGGAGTCGATGCGCGCGGCGGCGGCCCACACCGTCGCCTCGGTCGGCCCGTACAGGTTCCACAGAGTGCCGCCGGTGGCGAGCAGGTCGCCGGCCAGCTGCGGGTCGAGCGGCTCGCCGCCGGAAAGCAGCACACGGCCGTGTCCGTCCTTCCAGCCGGAAGCCAGCAGGAGCCGCCAGGTGGTGGGAGTCGCCTGGACGACGTTCACCTCCGCCTCGGTGAGGGTCGCGGCGAGCAGCTCGGGATCGGTGTTGGCGGCGGGCGGTGCCATCACCACCGAGGCCCCCAGGGTCAGCGGCAGGAACAGTTCGAGGACCGAGATGTCGAACGAGAGGGGAGTCAGCGCGAGAACCCGGTCGTCCGCCGCGAGACCGGGGCGCTCGGCCGCGGCCCGCAGGAACGAGGCGAGCGCCGCGTGGTCGACGGCGACGCCCTTGGGCAGGCCGGTCGAACCGGAGGTGTAGATGACGTACGCGAGATGGTGCGGGTGCACCGTGGACACCACCGGTGCGGACGGCGCCGCGGGCACGTCCTCGACCAGCAGGACGTGGGATGCGCCGGAGGCCAGGGCCTGCGCGCGGCGCGGCGCGTCGCAGACCCAGAGGTCCGCCCCCGAGTCGGTGGCCATGTGGCGCAGCCGCTCGGCCGGGTAGCCCGGGTCGAGGGGCAGGTACGCGGCGCCCGACTTCAGGATGCCGAGCAGCGCCACCGCCATCTCGACCGACCTGCTGAGACAGACGCCGACCAGGCTCCCGGGCCCCGTCCCGCGTGTCTGCAGCTCGGCGGCGAGCGCCGAAGCGCGGCGGTCCACCTCGGCGTAGGTCGCGCGGTGGGCTCCCGCGACGACGGCGATCGCGTCGGGTGTCGCGGCGGCCTGCCGCTCCCACTGTGCGACCAGGGTGCTCGGCGCCATGAACGATCCTCTCTCAGTCCCGCGCGGGGAAGGCGCGCGCGATGATCTCCGCCAGCCGCGGTTCGGCTCCGCGCACGTACAGGTGCGGGGCGCCGGGAAACAGGTGCAGGTCGAAGCCCGCGGAGGTGTGCTCGCGCCAGCCGGCCAGTTCCGCCTCGGTGACGCTCTCGTCGTCCGCGCCGGCCAGGACCGTCAGCGGACAGGGCAGGGGGGCCTCCGCGCGGTACGCGTAGGTCTCGCACAGCGTCAGGTCGGCGCGCAGGACCGGAAGCAGCAGCTCCTGCATCTCCGCGTCGAGACCGGCGAACTCCGCCGTGGCGAGCAGCTCGTCGTCCGGCAGCTCGTGCCGCGGGTCGCGGTCGGGCAGGCCGGGGGCCCGCATGCCGGAGAGGAACAGGCGGCCGGGCAGGCGCCCGCCGAGGGCCCGCAGCCGCCTGGCCGTCTCGAAGGCGATCAGGGACCCCATGCTGTGCCCGAAGAAGGCGTACGGCAGGTCCGCGTGGTAGGCGACGAGCGGTGCGAGCGAGGCCACGGCGTCGTCGAGCGATGTCAGCGCCGGTTCGGCGAAGCGGCTCTCCCGGCCGGGCAGTTGGAGCGTGCAGACCTCGATGCTCTCCGGCAGGTGCGCCGCCAGCCGGTAGGCGGAGGCGCCCGCGCCGGCGTGCGGGAAGACGAAAAGGCGCCGCCGCGCGGTGTCCTGCCGGCTGCCGAGCCCGCGCAGCCAGGCCGTGGCGGGGGCGGGGGCCGTCACCGCGGCGCCCGCGCGGAACGCGGAGTCAGGTCGGTCCACACCTGCTCGATGTGGTCGAGGCACTCCTGCCGGGTGCCCTGCGCGCCGGTGGCGCGCCAGCCTGCGGGCAGGGTCCGGTCGGCGAACCAGACGGAGTACTGCTCCTCGTCGTTCACCACGACGGTGTACCGGTCCTCCGCGGCGTGCGGGGCGGGTTCGCTGCTCACGCCTCAGACCTCCACCCCGGCGAAGAAGCCGTCCTCGCGGCGGCCCCCGCCCGCGGCGACGACCCGGTCGTGCACCCACTTGCCGACGGCGAGGTCGAGCACGCCGAGTCCGAAGGGCGAGAAGACCGCCGGACGTCCGTGGTCCCGGTGCAGCCGTCCGCGCAGCAGGCCGGCGAGGGTCCCGTCGATGAAGCCGCGGTCGCCGGTGCGCTCTTCCGTCAGGTGCAGCGAGGTGCGCTCGCGCACGGCGTGGTCGATGTCGTCGGTGAAGTTCTGGGCGGCGAGGATCATCTCGGGGGAGAGGTCGCGCAGCGACAGGTGCAGGACCGCCGGATTGTGGGCCAGCAGGCGGGGGTCGTGCAGGTGCGGCTCGCCGGCCACGGTGGTCAGCACCACCAGGTCGCAGTCCGCGAACGCCTCCTCGACGGCGCCCGCGACCACGATCTCGGCCTGCGTGTCCTTGGCCATGGCGGCGCCCAGGCGGCCGGCCGCCGCCGGGTCGAGGTCGAAGAGCCGGAAGGCGCCGATCTCCCAGTCGAGGTCGCGCAGGAAGCGCCATACGTGGTGGGCGATGAGTCCCGTGCCCACGATGCCGACCCGGCGGGCGCGGCGCGCGCCGAGCAGCGTCTGCGCGCCGAGCACGGCGGAGGCCGCGGTCCGTGTGGCGGAGACGATCGAGGACTCCATGCAGGCGAACGGGTAGCCGGTGGCGCAGTCGTTGAGGATCAGCGTGGCCGAGGCGCGGGGGATGCCGTGCTGCGTGTTGTCCGGGAAGCTGGCGATCCACTTGTTGCCCGCGACCTCGAACTCGCCGCCCAGGTAGGCAGGAAGGGAGATGATGCGGGACCGGTCCTGATGCGGGAAGCGCAGGAACGAGCTGTGCGGGTTCGCGCTCTGGCCTGCGTCGTGCGTGAGGTAGGCGGCGCGGACGACCTCGACGAGCTCCGGACGGTGGCGGTCCGTCTCGGCGGCGATGTCGCTCGCACCGATCACGGTCATGGGCGGCGGAGCCAGGGTGGACACGGGGGTGCTCCTTCAGTTGACGGCCAGGGGCTCGATGTCGGAGGGCTGTACCGCTTCCGCGCGCAACTGCTGCTGCCACACGGGGTTGTAGACGGTCTGGGCGTAGGCATGGCCGCGGTCGGCGGCGATGAAGGCGACCCGGGGCCGGCGCGCGGCGGGACGGCGGCGGGCGAAGTAGTCCTGGATGGCGGCGTAGGTGCTGCCGGTCGAGCCACCCGCGTACAGCCCGTAGGCGGCGGCCAGATCGCCGCACGCCTCGACGGCGCGCGACTCGGCGACGATCTCGACCTCGTCGATCAGCGCCTCCCCGCACAGCGGCGGCACGATGCTGGAGCCGATACCGGGGATGCGCCGCTTCTTCGGCGGACCGCCGAAGATCACCGAGCCCTCGGCGTCGACCGCGACGACCACGCACTCGGGAGAGGCTTCCTTGATCCGGTGCGAGAGCCCGGCGATCGTGCCGCCGGTGCCCACGCCGACGAAGAGGTAGTCAAGCGGCCCGGCCTGCGCGATCAATTCGCCGCCGGTGAAACGGTAATGCGCGTCGCGGGCATCCGGATTGGCGTACTGGTTCGGCCAATAGGCCGAGTCGTGTTCCACCAGGAGTTCCTGCACCCGGGAAAGCCGGCTCCGCAGATAGCCGCCCGCCGCGTCGCGCTGGGTGACTTTCTCCACGTGCTCGCACAGCAGACGGAGTTGGGCCTCGGTGGCCTCGTTGCAGTTCGGGTCGATGACCGGGATGAACGAGATGCCGAGCATACGGCAGTAGAAGGCGAGGGCGAGCGCGAAATTGCCGGACGACGACTCGACCACCGTGGTGTCGCGTGCTATCTCTCCGCGACCGATCGCCTGTTCCAGGATCCACAGCGCCGAACGGTCCTTGCTGCTGCCCGTGGGATTGCAGAATTCCAGCTTGGCGACGATGTCGCACTGCTCGTCAGGCAGCGGAATCAGCGGGGTCCCCATGAGGCCCTTGCGAATGCGCCTGGTTTGTTCGATCAGGGATTGATCAGCACGCCTGTGGAGCATGGGCCGAGTGTGGCACGGGGGTGGTTGAGGCGGCTCAACCGCGACTCAAGCGCCCGGTGCAGGGGCCGGGCAAGGCTGGAAAAGGGATACGCGACGACCCGGGACACGGGCACGTGCGGCCCTTCCCGAAGGGCCGCACGACCTCGGCGCGCGGCCTCAGCACTCGATGATGTTCACCGCGAGCCCGCCCCGCGCCGTCTCCTTGTACTTCACGGACATGTCCCTGCCGGTGTCCCGCATCGTCTTGATGACCTTGTCGAGGGAGACCATGTGGCTGCCGTCGCCGCGCAGGGCCATCTTCGCGGCCGTGACCGCCTTGACCGCGGCCATGCCGTTGCGCTCGATGCACGGAATCTGGACGAGGCCGCCGACCGGGTCGCAGGTCAGTCCGAGGTTGTGCTCCATGCCGATCTCGGCGGCGTTCTCCACCTGCTCGGCGCTGCCGCCCAGCACCTCGGCGAGTGCGCCCGCCGCCATGGAGCAGGCGGAGCCCACCTCGCCCTGGCAGCCGACCTCGGCGCCGGAGATGGAGGCGTTCTCCTTGAACAGCATGCCGATGGCGCCCGCGGCCAGCAGGAAGCGGACCACGTCGTCGTCGCGCTCCCGGGCGGTGGCGTCGTGGGCACAGAAGTTCATGTAGTAGTGCAGGACCGCGGGGATGATGCCCGCGGCGCCGTTGGTCGGCGCGGTGACGACCCGGCCGCCCGCCGCGTTCTCCTCGTTGACGGCCATGGCGTAAAGGGTGATCCACTCCATGGCGTGGGCGTGCGGGGCGCCCTCGGCCCGCAGCTGCCTCGCGAGGTTCGCGGCCCGCCGCCGCACCTTCAGGCCGCCCGGCAGATTGCCCTCGCGGGACATGCCGCGGCTGACGCACGCCTGCATGACCTGCCAGATCTCCAGCAGCCCGGCCCGCACCTCGTCCTCGGTCCGCCAGGCACGCTCGTTCTCCAGCATCAGCGCGGAGATCGAAAGGCCGGTCTCGCGGGAGCGCCGCAGCAGCTCGTCACCGGTGCGGAAGGGGTGCTTGAGCACCGTGTCGTCCAGCTTGATGCGGTCCTCGCCCACGGCCTCCTCGTCCACCACGAAGCCGCCGCCCACCGAGTAGTAGGTCTTCTCCAGCAGCACCTCGCCCGCCGCGCCGTACGCGGTGACCTTCATGCCGTTGGCGTGGTAGGGCAGCCGCTTGCGCCGGTGCAGGACCAGGTCCTTCGACGGGTCGAAGGCGATCTCGTGGGCGCCGAGCAGGCGGAGCGTGCCGGAGGTGGAGATACGTTCCGCCTCCTCGTCGGCGCGCTCCACGTCGACCGTGCGGGGCGCGTTGCCCTCAAGGCCGAGCAGGACCGCCTTCGGCGTGCCGTGGCCGTGGCCCGTCGCGCCGAGCGACCCGTACAGCTCCGCGTGGACCGAGGCGGTGTGCACCAGCAGGCCCTCGTTCTTCAGCCGGCCCGCGAACATGCGGGCGGCCCGCATCGGGCCCACCGTGTGCGAGCTGGAAGGGCCGATGCCGATCGAGAACAGGTCGAAGACCGAGATGGCCACGGAAGGACTCCTTGCTGGTCGGCGGAGGCCGCCTGCCACCGGTAGAGGGCCGGCGCCGCCGCGGGGGATGCCGGCGGCCGGAAGACGGGACAGTGGCGCACGGCGGGGCACCGCGCACCACACTCCAGTGTGACGCGGCGCCCCGCGAGTGTCCTGACACGGTGTGTACGGGTGACTACAGCGTCGGGTACAGCGGGTGCTTCGCGGCGAGCGCCGCCACTCGTACGCCCAGCTCCTCGCGGTCGAAGGCCGGCTTCAGCGCCTGCGCGATGACATCCGCCACTTCGGCGAAGTCCTCCGCGGTGAAGCCGCGGGTGGCGAGCGCGGGGGTGCCGATCCGCAGACCCGAGGTGACCATCGGGGGCCGCGGGTCGTTCGGCACCGCGTTGCGGTTCACCGTGATGCCGACCTCGTGCAGCCGGTCCTCCGCCTGCTGCCCGTCGAGCTCGGAGTGGCGCAGGTCCACGAGGACCAGGTGGACGTCCGTACCGCCGGAGAGCACGGAGACGCCGGCCTGGGCCACGTCGTCGCGGCCGAGGCGCTCCGCGAGGATGCGCGCGCCCTCCAGGGTGCGCCGCTGGCGCTCCTTGAAGTCGTCGGACGCGGCCACCTTGAACGCGACCGCCTTGCCCGCGATGACGTGCTCAAGGGGGCCGCCCTGCTGGCCGGGGAAGACCGCCGAGTTGATCTTCTTGGCCAGCTCGGCCGTCGAGAGGATCACACCGCCGCGCGGGCCGCCGAGCGTCTTGTGCGTGGTCGTCGTCACCACATGGGCGTGCGGCACCGGGTTCGGGTGCAGCCCGGCGGCGACCAGGCCCGCGAAGTGCGCCATGTCGACCATCAGGTACGCGCCGACCTCGTCGGCGATCCGCCGGAACGCGGCGAAGTCCAGCTGCCGCGGGTACGCCGACCAGCCCGCCACGATCAGCTGCGGCCTGGTCTCCTTGGCGAGGCGCTCCACCTCGGCCATGTCGACCTGGCCGCTCTCGCCGTCGACGTGGTACGGGACCACGTTGTACAGCTTGCCGGAGAAGTTGATCTTCATGCCGTGGGTGAGGTGCCCGCCGTGCGCGAGGTTCAGCCCCATGATCGTGTCACCGGGCTTGAGCAGCGCGAACATCGCCGCCGCGTTGGCCTGCGCCCCCGAGTGCGGCTGCACGTTCGCGTGCTCGGCGCCGAACAGCGCCTTCACCCGGTCGATGGCGATCTGCTCGACCACGTCGACGTGCTCGCAGCCGCCGTAGTAGCGGCGGCCCGGGTAGCCCTCGGCGTACTTGTTGGTGAGGACCGAGCCCTGCGCCTCCATCACGGCGACCGGGGCAAAGTTCTCCGAGGCGATCATCTCCAGCGTCGACTGCTGGCGGTGCAGCTCGGCGTCGACCGCGGCGGCCACGTCGGGATCGAGCTCGTGCAGCGGGGTGTTCAGGAGCGAAGACAAAGCGGATCAGTCCCTGGTGTCGATTGCCGTCAGTGGCGTCAGTTGCCGGCGAACTCGGTGTACTCGTCCGCCGAGAGCAGGTCGCCCGGCTCGTCGGAGACCCGGACCTTGAACAGCCAGCCGCCCTCGAAGGGCGCCGTGTTGACCAGCGACGGGTCGTCCGCCACGTCCTGGTTGACCGCGGTGACCTCGCCGGAGACCGGCGCGTACAGGTCGCTGACCGACTTGGTGGACTCCAGCTCGCCGCAGGTCTCGCCCGCGGTCACCGTGTCCCCCACCTCCGGGAGCTGCACGTACACGACGTCGCCCAGGGCGTTCGCCGCGAACTCGGTGATGCCGACCGTCGACACGCCGTCCTCGGCGGCCGTCAGCCACTCGTGCTCCTTGCTGTAGCGCAGCTGCTGCGGGTTGCTCATGACCTGGATTCTCCTGTACGCGGGTGGGCGGCCGGAAACGGCCGGGTCGGACGGGGTGGGGCGGCCGCCGCGCGGGGCGACCACCGCCGTGGAAACCGTAAGGGCCGTAGGGGCCGCGGAAGCCGTAAAGGCCGTGAAAGCCGTCGAAGCCGTCGAAGACGACCTGTCACTTCTGGCGCTTGTAGAACGGCAGGGCCACGACCTCGAACGGTTCGTGGTTGCCGCGGATGTCGACGCCGACCCCCTCGGCGCCGGGCTCGGCGTGCGCGGTGTCGACGTACGCCATCGCGATCGGCCGGCCCAGGGTGGGGGAGGGGGCGCCCGAGGTGACCTGCCCGACGACGGCGTCCCCCACGACCACGTGGTAGCCGGCCCGCGGCACCCTGCGGCCCTCCGCGACCAGGCCGACCAGCTTGCGCGGCGCCTTCACCGCGGCCAGCTCGGACGCCGTCGCCAGCGCCGTGCGGCCCACGAAGTCGCCCTCCTTCTCGAACTTCACGACCCGGCCGAGCCCCGCGTCGTACGGGGTCAGCGCCGTCGACAGCTCGTTCCCGTACAGCGGCATGCCGGCTTCGAGGCGCAGGGTGTCGCGGCAGGACAGGCCGCACGGCACCAGGCCGGCGCCGGCGCCCGCGTCGGTCAGCGCCTGCCACAGCCGCTCCGCGTCCGAGGGCGCCACGAACAGTTCGAAACCGTCCTCGCCGGTGTACCCGGTGCGCGCGATCAGCGCCTCGACCCCGGCGACCGTGCCGGGCAGGCCCGCGTAGTACTTGAGGCCGTCGAGGTCCGCGCCGGTGAGCGACGCCACGATGCCGGGCGAGGCCGGGCCCTGCACGGCGAGCAGCGCGTACGCCTCGCGGTCGTCGCGCACCTCGGTGTCGAAGCCGGCGGCGCGCGCCGTCAGCTCGTCCAGCACGACCTGCGCGTTGGAGGCGTTGGCGACGACCATGAAGTGCTCGTCGCCGAGGCGGTAGACGATCAGGTCGTCGAGGATGCCGCCGTCCTCCTGGCAGATCATCGTGTAGCGGGCGCGGCCCACGGCGAGGGCGCCGAGGTTGCCGACGAGCGCGTAGTCGAGCGCGGCGGCGGCGCCGGGGCCCGTCAGGGTGATCTCGCCCATGTGGGAGAGGTCGAAGAGGCCCGCGGTGGTGCGGACGGCGTGGTGCTCCTCGCGTTCGCTGCCGTACCGCAGCGGCATGTCCCAGCCCGCGAAGTCGGTCATGGTGGCGCCCAGCGCGCGGTGCACGGCGTCGAGCGCGGTGCGGCGGGGTGACGGGCTCATCGGTGGCTCCCAGGGATGAAGGGCGAGGACGGTCCTCCCCATCTGTCATCGGAACCTGAGAGGTTCGCCATGACCGCCCGGTCAGGGTCATGGCTTGCACCTTGGGTGGGGCACGCTCGGCGGCCCGCTTTTCAGATCTGCCTCGCCCGCGCGGTAACGGTGCCTGAGAGATTCAAGGGAGGAACTTGCTCCTTCGGCGCCCGCCACCGAGGTGGCCGGGACTCTCCCGCGCGGATTCAAACGGCCGGTATGCAGTTGGCGCCGCCATCATCGCACGCGCGCCCTGCCGCGGAAACCTCGGTCGCCATTACCATCTCTTTACCCGGGGTGGCCGGGGCGCGGCGGGGCGCCCCCGTGCCCGGGAGGCGGCGGACGACCGCGACAGGGGGCGGCCATGGCGGTGCGCGGCACACGGAACATTCCCACCCGAGCCCGTACGGGCTCGGGTGGGGGCGGCACGCGGGTGCGTGACTTACGGGGCGGGGCCTGCGCCCCGCCGGGCGGCCTGGTCTTCGCCGAGGGCGACCTCGTCGTCGTGTCGGGCCTGCCGGGCAGCGGCAAGTCCACCCTCATCCGCAGGGCGGCCGAGGGCGGCGTCGACTCGCAGGACGCGCGGGAGCGCTGGGCCGGGCGGCTGCCACGGCTGCCCTATGCCCTGTACCGGCCCGCCGTGCGCCTCGCCCACTACGCCGGCCTGTGGCGGCTGCTGCGCACCGGGCGCAGCGCCGTCGTCCACGACTGCGGCACCCAGCGCTGGGTGCGCCGCTGGCTCGCCCGCGAGGCGCGCGGCCGGGGCCGAGCCCTGCACCTCGTCGTCCTCGACGTCTCGCCCGAGGTGGCGCGCGCCGGGCAGCGGGCGCGGGGCCGCGCCGTCTCCCGCTACGCGTTCGCCCGGCACCGCAGGGCGGTGCGCGCCCTGCTCGCCGCCGTCGAGTCGGCGCGCCTGCCGGCCGGCTGCCACTCGGCCGTCCTGCTCGACGGGGACGCGGCGCGCTCGCTCGGCGCGATCGCTTTCACCGTCCGCTCCACCGGGGCCGACCCGGACCATTAAGGTGCCTTTGCGGAACCGTTGGGCAGGGCGGAGGACGAGGCACAGTGGACACGGCATGGCCGGGCAACGAACTCGAAGAGGTGCTCGCCGCCTCGCTCGGCAGTGAGTCGGCGGGCGCGTGGCTCGTCGAGGTGCTGGGGCGCAGCGACATCTGGGTCCCGCTGCCCGAGGGCGGAGGCCCTCAGAGCACCGGCCTCGACGTGCCCACCGTGGAGATAGCGGGCGGGGCGTACGTCCCGGTCTACAGCTCCCAGGAGCAGTTCCTGCGGTGCGTCGGCACCCACATGTCCTTCACCGTCGCACCCGCCCGCGACTTCGCGCGCGGCCTGCCGCCGCAGCTCGGCATCGCCGTGAACCCGGGCGGCGTGGTGGGCGTGCCGCTGCCGCCGCCCGCGGTCGCCGAGCTCTGCCGCAGTGGCCGCACCGCGCTCGACGGTCCTGAGAGCGGCGGCCGGGTCCGGCTGTTCGAGCCCGACTGGCAGGACGAGCCGGTGGACTTCCTGCGGGCCGCGTCCGAGGAGTTCGAGGGCTCAGGTGTGGTCGCCGACGCGCGCCGCGCGCTCGCCTCCGTCGAGGGCGGTCCGCACCAGTTGTTCGTCGGTGTGCGACTCGTGCCGTGGGGACCCGCGGACGGCCACGCCGCCCTCGACGCACTGGGCCGCGCGCTCGGCCGCGTGCACGTGCCGTGGCAGGTGAACCTGCTGCTGCTCGACATGGCCCAGGAGGACCTGGTCGCCGAGTGGATGCTCGACCGGGTCCGCCCCTTCTACCAGCGCGAGCAGGCCTGATGGCGCGTCGCCGCGCCACGCCCCGGCGTCACGCCTGTGTCAGTACCGCCGCCTAAGCTGGTTTGATGTCGGGGGCGCCGGGACCGCGTGCCCGGGGGGACGGGCCCGAGGGCAGGGGGTCCGACGGCGAGGACAGAGGGGCGGGAAGCGGAGTGAGCGCGCCAGGCACCGCGGAGGCCGGGCACATCGAGCAGATGCTGCGCCAGGTGGCACCGGGGCGTTACGACGCCTACGAGGCGCTGCTGCGCGCGCTCGCCGACGACACCGCGGGCCGGGTCTGGATGCTGCTGTGGCAGGGCACCCCGGGATTGCCCACCGCGCAGTACGGCAACATGCAGGTCGAGGGGTACGGCTACGCCCCGTGCGTCACCTCGGCCCAGGAGCTCGCCGCCAGCGGCTGGACCCGGGCCCACGAGGTCGTCGCCGGCCGCGACATCGCCCGCACCCTCTACCCCGAGGGCTGGGGGATCTGGCTCAATCCGCACGCCCCCGGCGGCGGCCTCGGCATCCCGTGGCCCGATCTGCGCCGCATCGCCACCGGTCTCGACCGGATGCCGGCAGGACCGCTGCGGATCTCCGAACCCGCCGTGCAGATCCCGCAGTTCTACGCCCTGCTCACGCAGAACGCACACCGCACGCCCGCCGTCAGGTCGCTGTGCCGCGCCTGGGTGCAGCCCGCGCTCGGCACCCCGTACCTCGCCGTCGGGCTCGACCTGTACGAGACCGGCGCCGCAGCGGTCGAGTCGGTGCGGGAGATGATGCGCCAGTCGGTGACCGCGGTCCCCGAGGGGCTCCCCGTGTCGACGGTCGCGATGGCGGACGACCGCGACCCGGTCGCGATGTGGCTGCGCGCCAACACGCGTCCGTTCTACGACCGCGACGCACACCGCGCCGCCGCGCCCGCCGGCGGCTACGGGTATCCGCCGCCCGCACACCGCCTCTGACGCGTCTCCCGCGCGGCCCGCGCGGGGGCTCCCACCGCACCGCGCGCTGCTCGGACCGCGGTCCCGGACACACCGGCTGACCTGGGCGGGGATGTCCGGAAAGGTCCGCTGAGCAGTACCCAGCGTCCGTATACCGGGACCCTGAGCGATGCATCACGGTTGGGCAACCATTCCCCGTGGGGTCTGGTGCGTGATCGAGCACTCGCAGAAGACTCCCACCAGCACACGGTCCAGGGCCGAGGTCGCCTTCGTACCGAGGGGAAGCGGCCCGCGCACCGCACGGACCGGTCCCCGCGCCGGAACCGGGACGGGCAGCGTGCATCATGTTGATCAGAAGCTGATCAGTGAATCGGCCGCCACAGCGGCGTAGTTCCGCCATGGCGGCGGTCATGGGCCGGTCACCATCGGCCGAGAAGAGGGGTCTCCAGCGCAATGACGGCACCAATAGAGACCACCAAGTCTGCTGCGAGCGTGCAGCCGGAGGCGGTCCTCGCGGGCGCCGGGAGCAAGCAGATCGAGGGCCGTTCGCTCGGCAAGATCGCCTGGACCCGCCTCAAGCGGGACAAGGTCGCGATGACCGGCGGCGTCGTCGTGGTGCTCCTGATCCTTGTCGCGATCCTGTCGAAGCCCATCCAGGCGGTGTTCGGGCTGGACCCGGACGCCTTCCACCAGAGCCTCGTCGACCCGGTGCTGCTCGCCCCCAAGGGTGGTTTCGGCGGCATCAGCTGGCACCATCCGCTCGGTGTCGAACCGCAGACGGGGCGTGACATCCTCGCCCGCGTCCTGGACGGTTCCTGGGTCTCGCTGCTCGTCGCGGGCGGTGCGACGCTCCTCTCCGTGGTGATCGGCGTCATCATGGGCGTCGTCGCGGGCTTCTACGGCGGCTGGGTGGACAGCACCATCAGCCGCGTGATGGACACCTTCCTCGCCTTCCCGCTGCTGCTGTTCGCGATCTCCATCTCCGCGACGCTCCAGGGCAAGGCGTTCGGGCTCAGCGGCCTCACCCTCCGCATCGCCGTGCTGATCTTCGTGATCGGCTTCTTCAACTGGCCCTACATGGGACGCATCGTCCGCGCGCAGACCCTGTCGCTGCGCGAGCGCGAGTTCGTCGAGGCGTCCAGGTCCCTGGGCGCGAGGGGCGCGTTCATCCTCTTCAGGGAACTGCTGCCCAACCTGGTCGCGCCGATCCTCGTGTACGCGACGCTGCTCATCCCGACCAACATCCTGTTCGAGGCGTCCCTCAGCTACCTGGGCGTCGGCATCGAACCGCCGCAGTCCTCCTGGGGCGGCATGCTCAACCAGGCCACCGACCTCTACCAGGTCGACCCGATGTTCATGGTCATCCCCGGTGTAGCGATCTTCGTCACCGTTCTGGCCTTCAATCTGCTGGGGGACGGGCTGCGCGACGCACTCGACCCCCGTGGCAAGTAACAGCGGCCGTGCCGCACCGGACTACCGAGGGGGACATCCTCACGATGAAGAACAGAAGGACGGCCGCGGCGATCTCCGCGCTGCTGGCGCTGGGGCTCGGCGCCTCGGCCTGCGGGGGCGGCGGCTCGAACGACAGCAGCGGTGGCTCCGCGAAGGCGAACACCGCGGTCGACGGCATCGCCAACAAGACCACCAAGAAGGGCGGGACGGTCACCGCGGAGATCTCCAGCGGCGCCGACTCGCTCGACCCGGGCAACACGTACTACGGCTGGGTGCAGAACTTCTCCCGGCTCTACGCGCGTACCCTCATGACGTTCAAGCCCGCGCCGGGCAAGGAGAACCTCAAGGTCGTGCCCGACCTCGCGACGGGCCCCGGCACCGGCAGCGCCGACGCCAAGACCTGGACGTACCACATCCGCAAGGGCGTGAAGTTCCAGGACGGCAGCGAGATCACGTCGAAGGACGTCAAGTACGCGATCGAGCGCAGCAACTTCGCGCCCGAGGCCCTCTCCAACGGCCCCACGTACTTCAAGACGTACCTCGCGGACGACTCCGGCTACAAGGGTCCCTACAAGGACAAGTCGGCCGACGGGCTCAAGTCGATCGAGACGCCCGACCCTTACACGATCGTCTTCCACCTGAGCAAGCCGTTCGCCGACATGAACTACCTGGCGACGTTCACGCAGACCTCCCCGGTGCAGCAGAAGCTGGACAAGGGCGCCTCGTACCAGCAGAACATGCAGTCCACGGGCCCGTACAAGTTCGCGTCGTTCAACGAGAGCACCGGCGCGACGCTCGTACGCAACCCGCAGTGGGACCCCAAGACGGACCCGATCCGCAAGGCGCTCCCCGACCGGATCGTCCTGAAGTACAACGTCAACCAGACGACGATCGACGAGCACCTGATCAACGACACCTCCACCGTGGACATCCAGGGCACCGGCGTCGCCTCCAAGACCCAGCCGAAGCTCCTGGTCAACCCCAAGGAGAAGGCGCAGACGGACAACCCGTACGCCGGCGTCACGCAGTACCTCGCGCTGGACAACAAGGTGAAGCCGTTCGACAACGCCGACTGCCGCACCGCCGTGCAGTACGCGGTCGACAAGGCCGGCATGGTCGACGCGGTCGGCGGCTCCGTGAAGGGCACGCCCGCGTCCACGGTCATCCCGCCCACGGTCGCCGGCTACAAGAAGTTCGACACGTACGCGACGTCGGGCAACAAGGGCGACCTCGCCAAGGCCAAGCAGTACCTGGCCAAGTGCGGGAAGCCCAACGGCTTCTCCACCACGCTGACCGCCCGCTCCGACCGTCCTGACGAGGTCCTCGCGGCGACCCAGCTCCAGGAGACGCTGAAGAAGATCGGCGTCAACGCCAGCATCAAGACCTTCCCCGGCAGCAAGTACTTCACCGACTTCGCCGGTGTCCCGGACTGGGTCCACAAGAACAACGCCGGCATGATGATGATGGCGTGGGGCGCCGACTGGCCGACCGGCTACGGCTACCTCGACCAGATCGCGGACGGCCGTGCCATCAAGCCCTCCGGCGGCACGAACCTCTCCGAGCTGAACGACAAGGCGATCAACGACGAGTTCGACAAGGCCATCGCCACCGTCGACAACACCCAGCGCAACGCCGAGTGGGGCAAGATCGACCAGATGATCATGAAGCAGGGTTCGATCGTCCCGCTCTTCTACAAGAAGAACCTCCTCTACCGTCCGGCGTCCGCCGCGAACGTGGAGGTCACTGCCGCCTACCTCGGCATGTACGACTACACGACCCTGACCTCGACCAAGTAGGAGCCCCTCCGGGGAGCCCCGCGCTCCCCGGAGCACTCCGAAAGCATTCCCCCCTGAAAGGCAGGTGAAGGCGTCGGGCCCGCCGGGTCCCACCCGGTTCGGCCGGCCCGACGCCGCACGGCTGTGGCTGCGTACATCATCCGACGCGTCTTCGCCGCGGTATTGCTGCTGCTGGTGGTCAGCGCAGTCACCTTCGCGATCTTCTATCTCCTTCCGCGTGCCGCAGGGCAGACCATCGAGTCGATGGCCGCCCAGTACGTCGGCAAGAGCCCCGACCCCACGGTCATCAAGGCCGTCATCAAGAACCTGGGGCTCGACCAGCCGATCTACGAGCAGTACTGGCACTTCATCAAGGGCCTCGTCGCCGGCGCCGACTACAAGTTCGGCCCCGACCCCGCCCACTGCCCGGCGCCCTGCTTCGGCTACTCCTTCAAGACCCACACCGCCGTCTGGCCGCAGATCCAGCAGCGCGCCCCGATCACCTTCTCGCTCGCCATCGGCGCCGCGGTGATCTGGCTCGTCACCGGCATCGCGACCGGCATCCTCTCCGCCCTCAAGCGCGGCTCGGTCTGGGACCGCCTCGCCATGGGCATCTCGCTCATGGGCGTCTCGCTGCCGATGTTCTTCACCGGCCTCGTGCTGCTCGCGCTGTTCAGCTTCAACTGGCTCCAGATATGGAACGTGCACTACGTGCCGTTCACCCAGAACCCCGGCGAGTGGGCGTGGAACCTGATCCTTCCATGGGTCTCGCTCGCCTTCCTCTACTCCGCCCTCTACGCGCGGCTCACCCGCGCGGGAATGCTGGAGACCATGGGGGAGGACTACATCAGAACGGCCAGGGCCAAGGGCCTCGTCGAGCGGCGGGTCGTCGTCAAGCACGGCCTGCGCTCCGCGCTGACCCCGCTCATCACCATCTTCGGCATGGACTTCGCGCTGCTGCTCGGCGGCGCCGTCATCACCGAGTCGGTGTTCTCCTTCCAGGGCCTCGGCGCGTACGCCATCCAGGGCGTCACCGGCAACGACCTGCCGATCGTCATGGGCGTGACGCTGCTGACGGCCTTCTTCATCGTTGTCTGCAATCTGCTGGTGGACCTCGTGTACGCCGCGATCGACCCCCGGGTGAGGCTCTCATGAGCGACACGCACAAGGACGCCGCACAGGACGCCGCACAGGACGCCGCCCCGCAGGCCGCGCCCGGGGCTGCCGCCGCGGAGCGCGAGTTCCTCTCCGTACGCGACCTGCGGATCCACTTCGACACCGACGACGGCCTCGTCAAGTCCGTCGACGGCGTCAGCTTCGACCTCAAGGCCGGCGAGACCCTCGGCATCGTCGGCGAGTCGGGCTCGGGCAAGTCCGTGACCTCGCTCGGCATCATGGGCCTGCACACCTCCGACCGGGCCAGGATCTCCGGCGAGATCTGGCTCGACGGCGAGGAGCTGATCGCCGCCGACCGGGAGCGCGTCCGGACGCTGCGCGGCCAGAAGATGGCCATGATCTTCCAGGACCCGCTCTCCGCGCTCCACCCGTACTACACGGTCGGCGCGCAGATCGTGGAGGCGTACCGCGTCCACAACAAGGTGGACAAGAAGGCCGCGAAGAAGCGGGCGGTCGAGATGCTCGACCGGGTCGGCATCCCCGAGCCCGCCCGCCGCTTCAACGACTACCCGCACCAGTTCTCCGGCGGTATGCGCCAGCGCGCGATGATCGCGATGGCGCTGGTCAACAACCCGCAGCTGCTGATAGCCGACGAGCCGACGACCGCCCTCGACGTGACCGTCCAGGCGCAGATCCTCGACCTCATCCGCGACCTCCAGAAGGAGTTCGGCTCCGCGGTCGTCATCATCACCCACGACCTCGGTGTGGTCGCGGAGATCGCGGACCGGCTGCTCGTCATGTACGCGGGCCGGTGCATCGAGCGCGGACCCTCGGACCAGGTCTTCGAGCAGCCCCAACACCCCTATACCTGGGGCCTGCTGGGATCGATGCCGCGCATCGACCGGGAGCAGACCGACCGGCTCGTGCCGGTCAAGGGCTCCCCGCCGAGCCTCATCAACGTGCCGTCGGGCTGCGCCTTCCACCCGCGCTGCCCGTACGCGGACGTCCCCGCCGACAACATCACCCGCACCGAGCGGCCCGAGCTGCGGGCGGTCACCGGCGACCACTTCTCCGCGTGCCACATGACACGCGAGCAGCGCGAGAAGATCTGGACCGAAGAGATTGCGCCGAAGCTGTGAGTGAACCGACGAAACAGGCGACGAACACGGGACCGGCCGCCGCGGCCGGCCCCGCCGCGCCCGAGCCGCTGCTGCGGGTCACCGACCTGGCCAAGCACTTCCCCATCACCAAGGGGCTGCTGAAGCGGAAGGTCGGCGCGGTCCAGGCGGTCGACGGGCTCTCCTTCGACGTGCGGCCGGGCGAGACGCTCGGCGTGGTCGGCGAGTCCGGCTGCGGCAAGTCGACGATGGGCCGGCTGGTCACCCGGCTGCTCGAACCGACCGGCGGCTCGGTCGAGTTCGAGGGCCGCGACATCACGCACCTGTCCACGGGGCAGCTGCGGCCGATGCGCCGCGACGTGCAGATGATCTTCCAGGACCCGTACGGCTCGCTGAACCCGCGCCACACCATCGGCGGCATCGTCGCCACCCCCTTCAGACTCCAGGGCGTCACGCCTGAGGGCGGTGTGAAGAAGGAGGTCCAGCGACTGCTGGAGCTGGTGGGGCTCAACCCCGAGCACTACAACCGCTATCCGCACGAGTTCTCCGGCGGCCAGCGCCAGCGCATCGGCATCGCCCGCGCGCTCGCGCTCAAGCCGAAGCTGGTCGTCGCGGACGAGCCGGTGTCCGCGCTCGACGTGTCGATCCAGGCACAGGTGGTGAACCTCCTCGACGACCTCCAGGACGAGCTGGGCCTCACCTATGTGATCATCGCGCACGACCTGTCGGTCATCCGGCACGTCTCCGACCGCATCGCCGTGATGTACCTCGGCAAGATCGTGGAGCTCGCCGATCGCGACGCGCTCTACGCCGCGCCGATGCACCCGTACACCAAGGCGCTGCTGTCCGCGGTGCCGGTGCCCGACCCCAAGCGGCGCGGCGGCAAGAGCGACCGCATCCTGCTCAAGGGCGACGTGCCCTCGCCGATCGCGCCGCCGAGCGGCTGCCGCTTCCACACCAGGTGCTGGAAGGCGACCGAGGTGTGCCGCACCACGGAGCCGCAGCTCGTCGAGCTCGCGCCCGGCCACCGCACGGCCTGCCACCACCCGGAGAACGCGGCGGACCAGCAGCCGCAGGACGCGGCGAAGCCGCTGGCCCCGGCTGCGTCCCCCGCGGCCCCCGGGCAGTAGCCCGCGGACGCGGAGCCCGGTTCGGAGTGATGCGCGGCCGGCCCGCCGCCTCGCGCGGCGGCGGGCCCGCCGGGCCGCCACCGGCACAATTGCCGGGTGGTAGTCGAACTGTTCAGGCCCTCCGTCCAGCACGTGCTCGACCTCGTCGGGATCTTCGTCTTCGCGATCTCCGGCGCCCTGCTCGCCGTCCGCAAGAACTTCGACGTCTTCGGCATGGCGGTGCTCGCTGAGGTCACGGCGCTCGGCGGGGGGCTGTTCCGCGACCTGATGATCGGCGCGGTGCCGCCCGCCGCCTTCACCGACCTCGGGTACTTCGTCACGCCGTTCGTCGCCACGGCGCTGGTGTTCTTCCTGCACCCGCAGGTCGAGCGCATCCAGGCCGGGGTGTACGTCTTCGACGCGGCCGGCCTCGGCCTGTTCTGCGTCACCGGCACCACCAAGGCGTACGAGTACGGGCTCGGCCTGACCGCGTCCGCCGCGCTCGGCACCGCGACGGCCGTCGGCGGCGGTGTCCTGCGCGACGTGCTCGCCAACGAGGTGCCCTCGCTGCTGCGCTGGGACCGCGACCTGTACGCGGTGCCCGCCATCGTCGGCGCCGCGCTGACCGCCGTCTGCGTACGCCTCGGGGTGTTCGGCGCCCTCACCGGGACCCTGGCCGCGCTGGTGGCCTTCCTGGTCAGGCTGCTCGCCATGCGCTACCACTGGCGGGCACCGCGCGCCTGGCGGCGCAGGTCGGAGGCGGTCGAGGAGCCGTAGCCGCCGCACCGGCGCCGGGTGGTGCGCGCCAGGGTTCACCCGGACCTAAGCGACCGGTCAGTAGGGGACGGTACGGTAAGGGCCATGGCACAGGCATCCCTCGGCGACAGCGAGTTCGACCGTGACACCGCCGTCACCCGGCGCACGCCCGGCACCTACACGGCGGTGCTGTCTCCCGGCTGGTCCATCATCCGGGCCCTCAACGGGGGCTACACGCTGGCCACCGCGGGCCGCGCGCTCTCCCGCGCGCTGCCGCACCCCGACCCCTTCTCCATCACCGCCCACTACCTGACGCCCGCCGCCCCGGGGCCCGCCGGGATCCGCACCGAAACCGTCCGCACCGGCAGGACCGTGTCGACCGGCACCGCCGCGCTGGTCCAGTACGCGCAGGACGGCACCGAGGTCGAGCGGCTGCGGGTGGTCGCCACCTACGGAGACCTGGACGACCTCACCGACGAGGTGCGCACCAGCGCCAAGCCGCCCGCCATCGCCCCGCGCGAGGAGTGCTTCAGAAGCTCGGACGCGCCGGGCGACATCTTCGCCGACTCCACCCTGCTCCAGCGGCTCGACGTCCGCATGGACCCCGCCACCTGCGGCTGGGCCGTCGGCAGGCCGTCAGGGGCCGGCGAGATGCGCGGCTGGTTCGGGCTCGCCGACGGGCGGGACCCCGACCCGCTCTCCCTGCTGCTCGCCGTGGACGCGCTGCCGCCCGCCGCCTTCGAACTCGGCGTCACCGGCTGGACCCCGACCGTCGAGCTGACGGTGCACGTGCGCGCCCGCCCCGCGCCGGGACCGCTGCGCGTGAGCATCGCCACACGCAACCTCGCGGGTGGCTTCCTCGAAGAGGACGCGGAGGTCTGGGACAGCGCCGACCGGCTGGTCGCCCAGTCACGGCAGCTGGCCCGCGCCCCGCGGCCGAAGGACCTGGCCGCCGGGGCACGCCCCTCCTGAGCGGCCCCTCGGGGCCGGGGGAGGAGGCGCGGGCCGGGGAAGAGCGTCGGGAGCGGGAAACCGGAGTGTGCCGCCGCTTGAGCGGGTACCGGTGCGCGTGGAGCGTCCCCCGGCTCGTAGAATCAGGCCCACCATGGCATACCTCGACCACGCCGCGACCACTCCGATGCTGCCGGAGGCGATCGAGGCGATGACCGCCCAGCTGCGCCTCACGGGCAACGCGTCCTCGCTCCACGCGTCGGGCCGCAGGGCCAGGCGCACGGTCGAGGAGGCCAGGGAGACCCTGGCCGCCGCGCTCGGCGCCCGCCCCAGCGAAGTCGTCTTCACCGCCGGCGGCACCGAGGCCGACAACCTCGCCGTCAAGGGCCTGTACTGGTCCCGGCACGCCGAGGACCCCGCGAGAACCCGCGTGCTGGCCAGCCCGGTCGAGCACCACGCCGTCCTCGACAGCGTGGACTGGCTCGGCACCCACGAGGGCGCCACCGTCGAGTACCTGCCCGTCGACGGGTACGGAAGGGTCGCCCCCGAGGCGCTGCGCGAGGCCGTCGAACGCGATCCCGGCGATGTCGCCCTGGCCACCGTCATGTGGGCCAACAACGAGATCGGCACCCTCCAGCCGGTGCCCGAACTCGCGGAGGTCGCCGCGGAGTACGGCATCCCGCTGCACACCGACGCCGTCCAGGCATTCGGCCAGACCCCCCTCGACTTCGGCACGTCGGGCTGCGCCGCGATGACCGTGTCCGCGCACAAGATCGGCGGGCCCTACGGCATCGGCGCGCTGCTCCTCGGCCGCGACCACGCGCCGGTGCCGGTGCTGCACGGCGGCGGCCAGGAGCGCCAGGTCCGCTCGGGCACCCTCGACGTGCCCGCAGTCGCCTCTTTCGCCGTCGCCGCCCGCCTCGCGGCCGAGCGGCGCGCGGACTTCGCCCGGGAGGTCGGCGCCCTGCGCGACGAGCTGATCGACGCGGTGCGCAAGGCCGTCCCCGACGCGGTGCTCGGCGGCGACCCGGAGGACCGGCTGCCCGCCAACGCGCACTTCTCCTTCCCCGGCTGCGAGGGCGACTCGCTGCTCCTGCTGCTCGACGCGCAGGGCATCGAGTGCTCCACGGGCTCGGCGTGCACGGCGGGCATCGCCCAGCCGAGCCATGTCGTACTCGCCACGGGCCACGACCCGGACCTGGCCCGCGGCACCCTGCGCTTCTCCCTCGGCCACACCTCCACCCGGGCCGACGTGGCGGCACTTGCCGAGGCCATCGGGCCCGCCGTGGAGCGCGCCAGGGGCGCGGGCCTGAGCTGACGCGCCGGCCGCCCCGCGCTGCGGCCTTCCGGAGGGCTTCCACTCCCGCGCTGAAACCCTCCTGCGCGCCCCCGGTCCCGGGCTCAGGCCTTCTTGCTGCCCGCCGCTTCGCGGGCCGCGCGCACCAGCCCCAGATAGCGCGGCCAGTCCCAGTGGCGGCCCGGGTCGGTGTGGTCCGTGCCCGGCACCTCCGCGTGCCCGATGATGTGCCGGCGGTCCACCGGGATGCCGTACCGGTGGCAGACGTCGGCCGTGAGCCGGGCCGACGCGGCGTACATCGCGTCGGTGAAGTCCCGCGGCCGGGTCACGAACCCCTCGTGCTCGATGCCGACGCTGTGCTCGTTGTACCAGCGGTTGCCCGCGTGGAACGCCACGTCGAGCTCCCGGATCATCTGCGTGACCTGCCCGCTCTGCCGGACCACGTAGTGCGAGGCGGCCTCGTGGCGCGGGTCCTCGAACAGCCGCACCGTCGTCGCGTAGTCGGCCTGCGTCACGTGGACGACCACCAGCTCCACCGGGTAGTCGGCGGGCCGGTCGGCGATCCGGTAGTTGGCCTCGGACGCGGCGACCCAGCGCGCGTCGGCGTAGTCCAGGTCCCCCGGGGCGCGCCGTCGCGGCGCCGGGGAGCCGGAGAGGCCTTCGCCCAGCGCGATCGCGCCGCCGAGCAGCGCGAGCCCGCCGCCGACCACGACGGCCCTGCGGCCGGGTGTCGCCCCCTTGCCGCCCCAGGCGGCCGATGCCTTTCCCATGCCAGGGAAAACGCCTCTCCCCGCGACCCGTGTTCCCCGGGGGCACGTACCCTGGGAGCGCTATGACTGAGAACCCGCAGCGCCGCCCCCTCCGTGTCCTTGCCGCCATGTCCGGCGGCGTCGACTCCGCCGTCGCCGCCGCGCGCGCCGCAGCCGCGGGGCACGACGTCACCGGTGTGCACCTGGCCCTCTCCGCCAACCCGCAGTCGTTCCGCACGGGCGCGCGCGGTTGCTGCACCCTGGAGGACTCCCGCGACGCCCGGCGCGCGGCCGACGTCATCGGCATCCCCTTCTACGTGTGGGACCTCGCGGAGCGCTTCCGCGAGGACGTGGTGGACGACTTCGTCGCCGAGTACGAGGCGGGCCGCACGCCCAACCCGTGCCTGCGCTGCAACGAGAAGATCAAGTTCGCCGCGCTCCTCGACAAGGCGCTCGCGCTCGGCTTCGACGCGGTGTGCACGGGCCACTACGCGACGATCGTCACCCGCGACGACGGCACCCGCGAGCTGCACCGCGCGAGCGACACCGCGAAGGACCAGTCGTACGTGCTGGGCGTGCTCGACGAGCGGCAGCTCGCGCACGCGATGTTCCCGCTCGGCGACACCCTCACCACCAAGGACGAGATCCGCGCGGAGGCGGAGCGGCGGGGCCTCGCGGTGGCGAGGAAGCCCGACAGCCACGACATCTGCTTCATCGCGGACGGGGACACGCAGGGCTTCCTCGCCCAGCGCCTCGGCTCCGCGCCGGGCGAGATCGTCGACGAGTCGGGCACCGCGGTCGGCAGCCACGACGGCGCGTACGGCTTCACGATCGGCCAGCGCAAGGGCCTGCGGATCGGCCACCCGGCACCGGACGGCAAGCCGCGCTACGTGCTGGACATCTCCCCGGTCGACAACACCGTCACGGTCGGCCCCGCCGAGGGCCTCGACATCACGGCCCTCACCGCCATCAGGCCCCGCTGGTGCGGCGCGGCCCCCGCGGGCCCCGGCACGTACACCGCGCAGCTGCGGGCGCACGGCGGGGAGACCGCGGCGACGGCCGAACTGGTCGACGGCACCCTGCGGGTCACCTTCCCCGAGCCGGTGCGCGGGGTGGCGCCGGGACAGGCCATCGTGCTCTACGACGGCACGCGGGTGGTCGGCTCCGCGACGATCGCCAGCACGCGGCGCAGGGACCTGGCGGCGGCGTCGGCGGGCTGAGCCCCGCCGACGCCGGATCCCCGCGCCGCGTGGGCCGGTTCAGGCCGGTACGAGCGTCACCCGCGCGGGGTCGGCCGACAGGTGGACCCGGGTGCCCGGTTCGACGGACTCGGTGGGGTGCGAGCGGATCCGGATCTCCTGCGCGCCGACGCGCACCACATGGTCGACGGCGTCGCCCATGAAGGCCCGGTTCAGCACCTCGCCCGCCCACTGGTTGACCGCGCCGGGGTGCGGGTCGCGGGCGAGCGAGACCGCCTCCGGCCTGATCGACAGCAGCACCTCCGCGCCGACCGCGGGGGCCGCCCCTGCGCCGCTGCACACCAGCCGGCCGTCCGGTGTGTCGACGGCGACGGTGTCCCCTCGGACCGAGGCGACCGTGCCTCGCACGAAGTTGGACGTGCCGATGAATTCGGCGACGAACCGGGTCGCGGGCCTGCCGTAGATCTCGTCGGGCGTGCCGATCTGCTCGACCCGGCCCTCGTTCATCACCGCGATCCGGCTCGACATCACCAGCGCCTCGGACTGGTCGTGCGTCACGTAGATCGCGGTGAGCCCCAACTCCGTCTGCAGGCGCTTGAGTTCGAAGCGCATGGACTCGCGCAGCTTGGCGTCGAGGTTGGACAGGGGCTCGTCGAGCAGCATCACCTCGGGCTGGATCACCAGGGCGCGGGCGAGCGCGAGGCGCTGCTGCTGCCCGCCGGAGAGCTTCGTCGCGCTGCGGTCGGTGTACGCGCCGAGTTCGGTGACCTCCAGCATCCGCCGCACCCTGCGGTCGATCTCGTCGCGCGGCGGCCGCCGCGACGAGGGGAGGATGTCGAGGGGGAACGAGACGTTCTTCGCGACGGTCATGTGCGGCCAGATCGCGTACGACTGGAAGACCATGCCCAACTCGCGCCGGTTCGCGGGGATGTTGATACCCCGCGCCGAGTCGAACAGCACGCGCTCGGAGAGGGCGATGGTGCCGCCGTCCGGCCGTTCGAGGCCCGCGACCGAGCGCAGGGTGGTGGTCTTGCCGCAGCCCGACGGGCCCAGCAGGGTGAAGAGTTCGCCGTCCTCGACGGTGAAGCTGACCCCGCCCACGGCGAACACGCGGCTGCCGTCCGGCGCCACCGCCCTCGTGTCGGGCTCGGGCTCCGAGGGGCCGCCGCCGCGCCGGCCGCGCCCCGCCCCGCCGTAACTCTTCACCAGGTTGTCCACAGTCAACATGTCAGGTCCTTCAGGCAGTTGTGCCGGTTCGGGGGCGGCCCCCGCGGGGCCCTCCGGCGGAGTCCGACTGCGGGCCGAAGCGCGCGCCGAAGCGGTGGGCGGCCAGGACGAGGACGACGAGCAGCGCCACCATCAGCACACCGACCGCCGCGAGGGTGGTCAGCTGCCCGTTCTCGAACTGCTCCCAGATCAGCACAGAGAGCACCTCGGTTCCCGGGCTGTAGAGCAGGATCGTGCTGGACAACTCGCGGAACGACACCACCAGGATGTAGATCCACCCCGCGACGAGGCCGCTGCTCGCCAGCGGCACAAGCACCCGGCGGAACGTCTGCCACCAGGAGGCGCCGAACACCGTCGCCGACTCCTCAAGCTCCTTCGACATCTGCGTCATCGCGGAGGAGGAGTACCGCATCCCGTACGGCAGGTAGCGGGTGCAGTACGAGATCAGCAGGATGCCCAGCGTGCCGTAGATCGGCAGCGGCACCCGCAGGTACACGAACGACAGCGCGAGGCCGAGCACCAGGCCGGGGATGACGATCGGGGTGAACGCCAGCAGGTCGAGCAAACGCCTGCCGGGGATGCGGGTGCGCACCACGGCCCAGGACACGATCGCCGTCAGCAGCATCACCACGGTCGCCGCGCCCACCCCGAGCAGCACCGAGTTCTTCAGCGCGGTCACCGCGATCGGCAGCCGCAGCACTTCCGCGTAGTTGTGCAGGGACATGCCGCGCAGCGCCTTCAGCGACGGCTGGGCGTACGACGGCAGCAGCGACGCGTAGACCAGCACGCCGACCGGCAGGACGACGGTGACCACGAAGTACACCACCACGCCCGCGCCGACCCACGGCCGCGCCCGGCCCAGCTCCACCGGCTGCGGCCGGAACGCCTTGCCGGTCACCGTCGCGTAGCCGCCCCTGCGCTGGAGCCAGGAGGAGAGCAGCACCCCGGCGGCCGCGACGACCAGCAGGCCCACCGCGTACGCGCCCGCGCTGCCGTAGTCGACGGGGAAGGCCCGCAGCACGAAGTAGATCCGTGAGGTGAAGACGTAGATGCCGTTCTGCAGCCCCAGCAGGCCCGGCACCTCGAACGACTCCAGCGACTGCACGAACATCAGCAGCGCGGCGGAGACCAGCGCGGGCCGCAGCAGGGGCAGGGTGACCCGGCGCAGCACCGTCCACCGCGAGGCGCCGGACATGGCCGCGGACTCCTCCAGGGACGGGGCCATGCCCCGGAAGGCGGAGACCATCAACAGGAAGGCCACCGGAGCCAGATGGAGGCCCTGCACCCAGATCATGCCCCACAGCGAGTAGACGTTGACCGGACTCGCGCCCAGCACGGGCTTGAAGAACAGGGTGTTGACGAGGCCGATGGACGGGTCGCCGAGGAAGATCCAGGCCGCCGCGTACAGGATGCCCGGCACGATCAGCGGCACCAGCGAAGCGGCGAACAGCAGGCCCTTGAACGGGATGTCCGTGCGTACCTGGAGATAGGCGAGCACGGCGCCGACGACCAGCGCGAAGGCGGCCGAACCCACTGCGAAGGCAAGGGAGTTGAACATCATCGTGCCGGCCTGCGAGCCCTCGCCGTAGGCGCGCCCGAAGGCCCGGAAGGAGAGCTCGCCGCGGCTGCCGATGAACGTGTCGTGCAGCAGGAAGCCCAGCGGTACGACGGCGAGATAGCCGACGAGCACCATCGCGCCGCCGACGATCAGGATCTGCGGGTTGAACACGCCCCGCAGCCGGGAGGCCGGGCGCGTACGCGTGGCGGGGGCCGGTGGCGGGGCGGGTGGTCGGGTCGTGGTGGTCACGGGGGTTCACCTCACGTGGTCGGCGGGCGGGGTCAGTGGCCGCCCTGCGCGGAAGCGACGCCGCGGAGCTGCTGGTCGTACTTCTTGTCCCAGTCGGTGTCGGGGTCGGTGAGCTCCTTCACGTCGAAGGGCACGAGGTGGATGCCCTGGAGGCTGGTGTCGCCCGGCACCTTCGTCGACGGGGTCATGTGCAGGCTGACCAGTACCTTCTGGCCCTCGTGCAGCATCCAGTCGTAGAACAGCCAGGCGGCGGCCGGGTGCTGGGCGCCGCGCAGCATGCCGACGCCGTTGGGGCGGGGGAAGGCGGGCAGCGGATTGGTGCCGTCCGGCAGCCGGTAGGCCACCGGCGCGCCCTTCAGCCGGGCCTGCTCGGTGATGTACGTGTAGTTCATCGAGTCGAGCGGCGTCTGGCCCGCGCCGAGCAGCGCCATGATCGTGGTGTGGCCCTTGGTGACGTGGGAGTTGGCGACGATGCGCCGCCACAGGTCGTCCACCTGGGCCTGGGTCTTGCCGTGGGTCAGCCAGTAGTGGGTGACATTGGCGTACCAGTCGCTGTCGGTGGGTTCGAGGGTGATCCTCCCCTTGTACCTGGCGTCCGCCAGCGCCTCCCAACTGCGGGGCACGTCAGCCGGTTTGACCAGGTCGGTGTTCCACGCGGGCAGGAACACGTTGAACCGGTCGGCCATCCAGTCCGGGAAGCGGCTGGACGGTGCGACGAGCGCCTGCCCGGGGCCCGTGTAGCGGGCGAGCGCCTGCTGGCTGTCCAGTGAGGACATTTCGAGGAAGTCCGACTCGACGGCGTCGGCGCCGAGTTTGCGTGCCTGGGACTCCTGGAGGATGCGCTGGAGGATCGTCTCCGAGTTGCCCCGGAACATCGAGACCTTGATGTGCGGGAACTGCTTCTCGAAGGCCTTGCCCACCGCGTCGGCCACATTGTCGGTGAGTGAGGTGTAGACCGTCAGCTCGCCTTCCTCACTGGCGAGTTGGACCGCCTTCGCGCGCTGCCCGGCCGGCGGGAGCGCCTGGATCTCGTCGTACACCTCCTGGGCCCGCGAGGAGACGACGGCGGCCGTGCGGATCTGTCCGTCGTCGGCCGCGCCCGCGCCGCAGCCGGCCGCCAGGAGAAGGGAGAAGGCGCCAGCGGCGCACATGAGCCGGGTCCGCACCAGGGGGTCCTTTCGGTTGCCCGCACCACGCTGTGTGCCGACAGTATTACCATTGGACCTTTCGGTCGGGAAGGGTCGTGCAGCAGGTCCCGGCGTGGCCTTCCTGACGGCTCGCGCCGACTCGGCCTGGACGACACGTCCAGATTGGACGTAACGTACGAGTCGTGAATGCCGAGGAGACCGACCCCCGCGTCCGTGCCCTGGCCCCGGTCTGCGAGGCGGTCGCGCTGCTGCTCGGACCGCACGCCGAGGTGGTGCTCCACGACCCGGGGACCGACCGCGTGCTCGCGGTCTGGCACCCCCTGACCTCCCGGGCCCCCGGGGACCCGTCCCTGCTCGGGGAGCTCGACACGCTCGACCCCGCGGCCCGCGACGTCTTCGGGCCCTACGAGAAACTCCTCGCGGACGGCCGCAGGCTCTCCTCCGTCAGCGCCGTGCTGCGCGACGCGGACGGCAGCCCTGAGGCCGTGCTCTGTGTCAACCTGGACCGGACGCCGCTCGAGAGGGCCGCCGCCGTGCTCACCGCGTTCGCCGCCCCGACCGCGTCACGCCCCGAACCCCTCTTCGACGGCGACTGGGAGCAGCGCGTACGCGACACCGTCGGCGCCCACGTCCGCGCGTGCGGCCGTCCCGCCGAGCGGATGACCCGCGCCGACCGGCTCGCCCTCGTCGCCGCACTCGACCGGGACAAGGTGTTCGCCGTGCGCCGCGCCGTCCCCTTCGTCACCTCGGCCCTCGGCGTCTCCCGCTCCACCGTCTACGGCCTGCTCGCCGAGGCCCGTGCCACCGCAGCCCCCGACCCCGCTCCCGAGGACCCGCCCGCATGACGCGACTGCCCGACTTCCGGCTCGAAACGTACTTCTCCCGCTGGGAGTTCACCGCCCGCCACCACCTGACCGCCTCCGACGCGCAGACCATGACCCTGGGCGAACTCCTCGCCCTTGCGGACGACGGGGACCGCGCCGCGTTCGAGCGCCTCCCGCTCGGCTACACCGAGACCTACGGCGACCCCGCGCTGCGCGAGGCCGTCGCCGCGACCTACGAGCACGCGGACGCCGCCGACGTGCTCTGCTTCGCGGGTGCGGAGGAGGCCCTCTACCTCGCCATGCACGTCCTCCTCGGCCCCGGCGACCACGCCGTGGTGGTCACCCCCGACTACCAGGCGGCCGAGACCGTGCCGCTCGCGCTGTGCGAGGTGACCGGGGTGGCCCTCGATCCCGACCGGGACTGGGCGCTCGACCTCGACGCCGTCCGCGCCGCGCTGCGCCCCCACACCCGCGTCCTCTCGGTCAACTTCCCCAACAACCCCACGGGTGCCGTCCTCGGCCGCGCCGACTTCGCCGCCCTCGCGGCCCTCTGCGACGAGCGCGGCATCCGCCTCTTCAGCGACGAGGTCTACCGGGGCCTCGAACGCGACCCTGCGCGCACCCTGCCGCAGGCGGCCGACCTCTCCCCGCGCGCCCTCTCGCTCAACGTCACCTCCAAGTCCCTCGGCCTCCCGGGGCTGCGCATCGGCTGGATCGCCTGCCGCGACCGCGAACTGCTCCGCCGCCTTGAGCGGGCCAAGCACTACACCAGCATCTGCAACGCGGCCCCCAGCGAGGTCCTCGCCAGGATCGCGCTGAAGGCGCGGGAGACCATCCTGGCCCGCAACCGTGCCCTGATCGCCCGCAACCTGCCCGTCTTCGACGCCTTCTTCGCCCGCCACCGCGACCTCTTCGCCTGGTCGCCGCCGGTGGGCGGCTGCGTCGCCTACCCCCGCTACCTCGGCCCCGAAGGCGTCGAGGAGTTCTGCGCCCGGCTGGTCGAGGAGGCGGGCGTCCTGCTGCTGCCCGCCTCCGTCTTCCGCTCCGACCTCACCCCCGCGCCCACCGACCGCTTCCGTCTCGGGATCGGCCGCGCCGACCCCGAGGCAGGCCTCGCCGCCCTGGAGGACTGGCTCGCGGCGCGGACCTAGGGCCTCTCGTCCGGATCATGCCGGGCTCGCGTGCCTCGGCACTGGCACTGCGTCTCGCGGCGTTGTCGTCGGCCGCCAGGGCTCCGCCGCGACTCCCTGCCTCCGGCGTGCGATCCGCCCCCGGGCACCGGACCCGCTCCCAGACCCGTGGGTCCGAACGAAAGGCCCTGACGCTCGGGGCCTGGGCCGGAGCGTGCGGTCAGCCGCTGACGACCTCCGTGTCGTAGAAGCAGAAGCGGCCCCTGATGGCCTCGACCTCCGCCTTCGGCTCCTCGTACGCCCAGACCAGGTCGGGGGCGTCGGGCAGCGACCAGTAGGTGGCGTCGCCCTTGAACGGGCAGTGCGTGGTGGTGTCCGACGGCGTCAGCAGGTCCACCCGCACGTCCTCGGGCGCCAGGTAGTAGCGGACCGGGCAACCCGTCTCGTGCAGCGCCAGCGGGCTGTGGCTGTCGGCGAGTACCTGGCCGTCCCGCTCCACCCGCACATGCTGGGTGCTCGGCTCGACGGTGATCGTGTGTCCAGCGGTCATGGCGGTGGGTTCCCTCCGGGATGGGCGTACGTCTTTGGGGTACAGCGTCGCGCGGGCGGCCGTTCTTCCCCCGGCCCGCCGCGCCGGGCCTGCGACTGCCTACGGTGTCCCCATGAACATCTGCGTCTTCCTCTCCGCGGCCGACCTCGACGAGCGCTACACCCGGCCCGCCCGCGAGTTCGCCGAACTGATCGGGCGCGGCGGCCACACCCTGGTCTGGGGCGGCTCGGACCGCGGCCTGATGAAGGTCGTCGCGGACGGCGTCGCGGAGAGCGGCGGACGGCTCGTCGGCGTCTCGGTCGAGTTCCTCTCGGACGCCGCGCGCGCCGAGGCCGACGAGATGGTCGTCGCGGGCGACCTCTCCGAGCGCAAGGCGCTGCTGCTCGCCAAGTCGGACGCGGTCGTCGTGATGGTCGGCGGCACCGGCACGCTGGACGAGGCCACCGAGATCCTCGAACTGAAGAAGCACGGCCACCACACGAAGCCCGTGGTGCTGCTGAACACGGCCGGGTTCTACGACGGGCTCAGGCAGCAGTTCCAGCGGATGGAGGACGAGGGCTTCCTCCCGCTGCCCCTCTCCGGCCTGGTCTTCTTCGCGGAGGACGGCGTGGGTGCGATGGCCTTCCTTGAGGAGTCCATGGGCATCGGGTGAGCGCTGGGCCCGCGCCCGTACGCCACGGGCGCGCGGCGGGGGCGTGCGCGGCGCGTACCGCACGGCAGGCCCGCGTGCGTACGGTGGGAGGCCTGCGTGCGTGCGCGGGCGCGTGCGGAAGGACCGGCGCGCGGGTGCGACGATGACCGCATGGCAACACACCTGATCACCGGCGCCGGCTCCGGCATCGGCGCCGCCGTCGCACGCCGCCTGCACGAGCGCGGCGACGACCTGCTGCTCCTCGCCCGGGACGCCGGCCGCGCGAAGGAGATCGCGGCCGGCGTGCCCGGGGCCCGCACCCTCGTCGGCGACCTCGCCAACCCTGACCGCCTGTCCTGGGCGCTCTCCCACCAGACGCTGCCCGACCGGCTCGACTCCGTCCTGCACGTCGCGGGGATCGTCGACCTCGGCCCCGTGGGGGAGCTTTCGGCGAAGACCTGGCGCGCGCAGCTCGACGTGAACCTCGTGGCGCCCGCCGAGCTGACCCGCCTGCTGCTGCCGCAGCTGCGGGTCGCGCAGGGGCAGGTGATCTTCGTCAACTCGGGCGCGGGCCTGAGCGCCCACCCCGAGTGGAGCGCGTACGCCGCGTCCAAGCACGGCCTCAAGGCGCTCGCGGACGCGCTGCGCGCCGAGGAGAAGGCCAACGGCGTCCGGGTCTCCACCGTCTACCCGGGCCGCACGGCAAGCCCCATGCAGGAGAAGGTGCACCGGCAGGAGGGCGGGGAGTACGACGCCTCCCGGATGATCGACCCCGAGTCCGTCGCCACCGCGATCCTCACCGTCCTCGACCTCCCGCGCGACGCGGCGATCGAGGACCTGACCGTACGGCCGGGCCGGTGAGCGGCGCACAGGGCCGGGGGACCGGCCCGGCTGCGGATCCGGCTGCGGAATCGGCGCCCGCGCCGGTGCGCTGGGGCGCGGCCACCGGCGTCGGCTCCATGCCGGGCGGCGACGCGCGGGACACGGCCAAGGGCGTCGCGGCCACCGTCGAGGACTTCCCGTTCCTCGCCGAGCTGCCGGCGCGCGGGCCCGGCGCCGACATGACGGGCCGGACGATCGGACTGCTCGCCGAGACGTACGCGCACCTGGAGCCGAGCGGCTGGCGGGTCAGCGACCGGCCGGGCCGCGACACCCGCAGGTCGCGGTCCCTGCTCGGCGAGGACCTCGACGCGCTTGAGGAGTTCACCCAGGGCTACGAGGGGCCGCTGAAGATCCAGGCGGTCGGGCCCTGGACGCTCGCCGCGGGTCTCGAACTGCGCGGCGGCGAGGCGTTCCTCGGCGACGCGGGCGCCTGCCGCTACCTCGCCGAGTCGCTGGCCGAGGGACTCACCGCGCACCTCGCCGAGGTGCGGCGCCGCGTCCCCGGCGCGGCCGTGGTGCTCCAGCTCGACGAGCCGTCGCTGACCGCCGTGCTGCGCGGCCGGGTCCGCACAGCGAGCGGCTACCGCACGTACCAGGCTGTGGACCGGCAGGTCGTGCGGGACGCGCTGGCCCAGGTGATCGAGCGGGCGCGGGCGGCGGGGGCCGCAGGCACCGCCGTCCACTCGTGCGCCCAGGACGTGCCGTTCGCGCTGCTGCGGAGGGCGGGCGCGGACGCCGTCTCGTTCGACGCCACCCTGCTCACCGAGCGTGACGACGAGGCGATCGGGGAGGCCGTGGAGGACGGCATGCGGCTGCTCGCGGGCGTCGTGCCAGGCGTCGAAGGACCATTGTCCGACCCTGCCGGTAGCGTCATGGGTGTCAGGACGCTGTGGCGCAGGCTGGGGCTGGATCCGGGACTCCTCGCGGAGTCCGTGGTGTGCACCCCGGCGTGCGGGCTCGCGGGCGCTTCGCCCGCTTATGCCCGCGCGGCGCTCGCCCATGTCGTCCGGGCGGCGAGATCGCTCGCGGACAACCCTGAGTGACGGCACGGGAGGACAAGACGGTGGCAGGCGAGAACGCACGGCCCGCGGGGACCGGACAGACCGCCTCGGTGCCCGCGGAGGCGCGGGAGCGGCACAAGCGGCTCGCGGAGGAGATCGAGGAGCACCGCTTCCGGTACTACGTGAAGGACCAGCCGGTCATCACGGACCGCGAGTTCGACGAGCTGATGCGCGCCCTGGAGGCGCTGGAGGACGAGTACGGGGAGCTGCGCTCGCCGGACTCGCCGACGCAGAAGGTCTCCGGGGCGTACGAGACGGACCTCGCGGAGGTCACCCACCGCGAGCGCATGCTCTCCCTGGACAACGCCTTCGACGACGAGGAGCTCGCGGCCTGGGCCGACCGGGTCGCCAAGGAGGTCGGCACCACCGACTACCACTTCCTGTGCGAGTTGAAGGTCGACGGCCTCGCCGTCAACCTGACGTACGAGCAGGGGGTGCTGACCCGCGCCGCCACCCGGGGCACCGGTCGCACGGGCGAGGACATCACGCCCAACATCCGCACGATCGGGGAGATCCCGCGCCGCCTCAAGGGCGAGCGGATCCCCGCCCTGGTGGAGATCAGGGGCGAGGTCTACTTCCCCATGGAGGCCTTCCAGGAGCTCAACGCGCGGCGCGTGGAGGCCGGCGAGAAGCCGTACGCGAATCCGCGCAACTCGGCGTCGGGCTCGCTGCGCCAGAAGGACCCGAGGGTCACCGCCACCCTCCCGCTGCACATGGTGGTCCACGGCATCGGCGCCCGCGAGGGCCTGGAGATCTCCCGGCTCTCCGAGGCGTACGACCTGCTGCGCGAGTGGGGGCTGCCGACCGGCGAGCACAACCGCGTGGTCGACTCGCTCGACGGCGTGCGGGAGTTCATCGCGTACTACGGCGAGCACCGCCACTCCGTGGCGCACGAGATCGACGGCGTCGTCGTCAAGCTCGACGAGATCCCGCTCCAGGGCAGGCTCGGGTCCACCTCGCGCGCGCCGCGCTGGGCGATCGCCTGGAAGTACGCGCCGGAGGAGGTCAACACCAAGCTGGTGGACATCCGTGTCGGCGTCGGGCGCACCGGCCGCGTCACGCCGTACGCGGTGGTCGAGCCGGTCACGGTCGCCGGGTCCGAGGTCGAGTTCGCGACGCTGCACAACCAGGACGTGGTGAAGGCCAAGGGCGTCCTCATCGGCGACACGGTCGTGCTGCGCAAGGCGGGCGACGTGATCCCGGAGATCCTCGGTCCTGTCGCTGACCTGCGGCCCGCGGACGCGCGGGAGTTCGTGATGCCGGCCGAGTGCCCCGAGTGCGGCACGCCGCTCAAGCCGATGAAGGAGGGCGACGTCGACCTGCGCTGCCCCAACGCCCGCGCCTGCCCGGCCCAGTTGCGGGAGCGGCTGTTCTACCTCGCGGGCCGCAAGTGCCTCGACATCGAGAACTTCGGGTACGTGGCGGCCGCGGCGCTCACCAGGCCGCTTGAGCCGGCGGAGCCGCCGCTGCGCGACGAGGGCGACCTGTTCGACCTGACGATGGACCAGCTGCTGCCGATCCGGGCGTACGTCCTCGACCAGGACAGCGGGCTGCCCAAGCGCGACCCGGAGACCGGCGAGGAGAAGATCGCCACGGTCTTCGCCAACCAGGAGGGCGGGCCCCGCAAGAACGCGGTGGCCATGCTGGAGCACATCGCCGAGGCCAAGCGGCGCCCGCTCGCCCGGATCATCGCGGGCCTGTCGATCCGTCATGTCGGGCCCGTCGCCGCGGAGGCGCTGGCGCGCGAGTTCCGGTCCGTCGAGCGGATCGAGCAGGCGAGCGAGGAGGAGCTGGCGGCCGTCGAGGGCGTCGGGCCGACGATCGCCGCGTCGCTCAAGGACTGGTTCGCGGAGGACTGGCACCGCGAGATCCTGCGCAAGTGGCGCGCCGCGGGCGTCCGCATGGAGGAGGAGTCCTCCGGCGAGGACGAGGGCCCGAGGCCGCTCGACGGGCTCACGGTCGTCGTCACGGGCACCCTGGAGAACTTCACCCGCGACGCGGCGAAGGAGGCCCTCCAGGCGCGCGGCGCGAAGGTCACGGGCTCCGTCTCGAAGAAGACGGCGTTCGTGGTCGTCGGCGAGAACCCCGGTTCCAAGTACGACAAGGCCGTCCAGGCGAAGGTCCCCGTCCTGGACGAGGCCGGGCTGACGGTGCTCCTGGAACAGGGCCCGGAAGCGGCCCGTGAGGCCGCGCTCACCACCGGGGAGCCCGCGGGCGAGCCGGGGGGCGCCGCCGACGGTGCCGCGTCAGGCGAGGGGGCGTCAGGCGAGGGGGCGTCAGGCGAGGGGGCGTCAGGCGAGGCGGCGCCGGGCGGGGACGGCGCGTCCGGACCGGCGGGCGACCCGGAGTGACCGACCCGCAGCCCTGACCGCGCCGCCCGGCCCCGCGACACCTGGCGCGGGGGCGGGCGGCGGTCGGACAAGGCCTGATGGGTGTCCGGCGGTCGGGGGCCGGTCCTGAGGGGGCGGGGCGTGCGTCACGAGGAGTGCGCCCCTGGGCCACCGGGAGTTCACCGGGCCCCGTGGGACTGCGGGGCAAAGCTCACCCGTTCGGCGCATACCCGCGTGATACGGACTGGGGGGTCGCATTCGGGCAACAGCCTCCGAGCGCTGCCCGTTGGGGCGTTCGGCGGCCTACTGTTGGGGGGTGCGCCTGTCGTGCACGGCTGCGTGGAGTGAGACCAGTCGTGATGGCATGACAACGTGCCATCGCGTGGCATCGGCTCAGCCGGCTGTGAGAGGGACGGGAATGAAACCGACCGAGAGCGCCGCCCTCGCCCCACCCCCGCGCGGATTCGCGGGGGTTGCGAGTGTCGTCGGCATGGTGGCGAGACTGCCGGGACTTGTGGTGGCCGCGGCGGCCGTCGTGCTGCTTGCGGGCGTCCTCGCCGCCCTGCGGGACGGGCACGCCCTCTTCCCCGGCGGCGTGGCCGGCTGGTCGCTCGCCGCGCTCACCGGCGTCATCGTCGGGCACCTCGTCGTGCTCGGCAGGGACCGCTGGTTCGGCGGCACGGGCTCCGGCGCCGCCCTCACCCTCGCCGCCCTGCTGCTGTACGGCTGGGTGGCCGCAGGACTCGTCAGTCTGGCCGTGGTGGGCGTCGTCGGCGTCGCCCGCAGACACCGCTGGCGCGACAGCGTTTTGCACGGCGCCTCCGACGTCCTCGGCATCGGCGCGGCCGCCCTCGTCCTGGCCGCCTTCGGGGACGTCCCCTCCGTCGAACACCCCTGGCGGCCCCTGGAGTGGGGGCTCTCCGGCGTCCCGCCCATCGTCCTGGCGGCCGTGGTCCACCTCGCGGTCGCCCGTCTGCTGCTCTGGGCCGTGTTCTCGCCGCACGGCGGGGCCCTGCCCACGCTCGACCGCACGGCCCTCGTGCGCCAGGGGCTCGTCGCCGCCGCGCTGCTCGGCATCGCGCCGCTGATCTGCGTGGTCGCCGCGAGCCTGCCCATTCTGCTGCCGCTGTTCGCCATCCCGCTGATCGCCCTCGACTCCACTCTGTGGATCGCCAGGGCCCGCGCCGAGGAGCAGTTGCAGGACCCGCTCACCGGCCTGCCGAACCGTCAGTGGCTGCTCGACCGCGCGTGGACCGCGCTCGAACACGCCGGTTCGCTCAACGCCCGCTCGGCGCTGCTCCTCATCGACCTCGACCGCTTCCGTTCCGTCAACGACACCCTCGGGCACCTCGCGGGGGACCGCCTGCTGCTCCAGATAGCCGACAGGCTCCGGGTGGCGCTGCCGCGCGGGGCCGAGGCGGCGCGCCTCGGCGGCGACGAGTTCGCCGTGCTGCTGCCGACGTGCGACTCCACGACGAGCGCCCAGCGCGTCGCGCGCCACCTGGTGGCCGAACTCTCCTCGCCGCTCAACCTGGACGGCCTGACGCTCGTGCTGGAGGCCAGCGCGGGCGTCGCCGTCTTCCCCGAGCACGCGCTGGACGCCGAAGGGCTGCTGCGCCGCGCCGACGTGGCGATGTACCAGGCGAAGCGCGACCGCACCGGCGTCGAGGTCTACGAGTCGAAGCGCGACTCCAACACCCCCGACAGGCTCGGCCTCCTCGGCGACCTGCGGCGCGCGCTCGACGCGGGCGAGGTCGAGCTGCACTACCAGCCCAAGGTCCGCTTCGACGGCCATGTCGCCGGCCTCGAGGCCCTCGTGCGCTGGACGCATCCCGAGCGCGGGAAGGTCCCGCCCGACGAGTTCATCGCCATCGCCGAGTCCTCGGGGCTCATGCCCCACCTCACGGAGTACGTGCTGGAGACGGCGCTCGCCCAGGTCGCCAGGTGGCGGACGCAGGGCCTGATGGTCCCCGTCGCGGTGAACGTCTCGCCGCGCGACGTGCACACCCCGGGGTTCGCCGGCGCGGTCGCCGCCCGCCTGGCCCGGCACGGCGTTCCGCCGGGCTCGCTCCAGCTGGAGATCACCGAGCACGTGCTGCTCGAAGACCCGCAGCGGGCCGCCGACACCCTGGCGGGCCTCACGGGCCACGGCGTGAAGATGTCCCTCGACGACTTCGGCACGGGTTACTCCTCACTGGTGCACCTGCGGCGGCTCCCGGTCAGCGAGCTGAAGATCGACCGCTCGTTCGTGGCGAAGCTCGCGGTGGACGCGGAGGACGCCGAGATCGTCCGTTGCACGGTCGACCTCGCGCACTCGCTCGGCCTGGTGGTCGTCGCGGAGGGCGTCGAGGACGACGAGACCTGGGAGCACCTGCGCGACCTCGGCTGCGACGCCGTCCAGGGCTGGCTGGTGGCCGCAGCGATGCCGCCGCACGAGACGACGGCGTGGCTGCGGGCGCGCGGCGAGGGCAGCGCGCACCACCCCACCGAGACCGAACTGGCCGCTCCCGCGCGCGCGGACGAGCCTGGTCACGCCGTGAAGTAACCGTTTTGCAGCCGAGCGTCGCGGGCGGGACGGGCGCGCCCGTTGTCCGCACCGGGGGGGGCGTACGCCCGCGCACCCCCGACGCCGGCGCCCCGCCGCGCCGCCGACCGGGCGCGCCTTCCACGCCCGGCGCGTACGCCCTACGCCCCGCCAGCGCGCGTACCGCGCGCCCGCGCCCCTCTCGGCGTACGCTCCGCACGCCCGTACGCACCTCCGGGGAAACCCGTACGCACCGCGCGCGATGCCCGTACGCACCGCGGGATACGGTCCCGCGCCCGGCCCGGAGCCGGGAAGCGCGGAACGGCTTCGCGGGCACCGCGGCCCGCGCCATAGGATTGGCCCGGTCTGCACCCGCACCACCCAAGCAAACCCACCACTCACCCTGAGGATCGTTGCATGCCTGGCATCACGCGCGAGGAGGTCGCCCACCTCGCCCGGCTGGCGCGCCTGGAGCTGAAGGGCGAAGAACTCGATCACTTCGCCGGACAGCTCGACGACATCATCGGCGCGGTCGCCCGCGTCTCGGAGGTCGCGAACCAGGACGTACCGCCGACGTCGCACCCGCTGCCGCTGACGAACGTCATGCGGGCGGACGAGGTCCGCCCCTCGCTCACGCCCGAGCAGGCGCTCTCCGGCGCCCCCGCCCAGGAGCAGCAGCGTTTCAAGGTGCCGCAGATCCTCGGGGAGGAATCATGACCGACGCCACCGCGATCACCCGGCTGACCGCCGCCGAGACGGCCGCGAAGATCGCCTCGGGCGAACTGACCGCCGTCGAGGTCACCGAGGCGCACCTCGCCCGCATCGAGGCCGTCGACGAGAAGGTCCACGCCTTCCTGCACGTCGACCGCGAGGGCGCGCTCGCGCAGGCCCGCGCCGTCGACGCCAAGCGCGCCGCGGGCGAGCCGCTCGGTCCGCTCGCCGGCGTGCCCCTCGCGCTGAAGGACATCTTCACCACCGAGGGCGTGCCCACCACGGTCGGCTCGAAGATCCTGGAGGGCTGGCTCCCGCCGTACGACGCGACGGTCACCAAGCGCCTCAAGGCCGCCGACATCGTCATCCTCGGCAAGACCAACATGGACGAGTTCGCCATGGGGTCCTCCACCGAGAACAGCGCCTACGGCCCGACAGGCAACCCCTGGGACCTGACCCGCATCCCCGGCGGCTCGGGCGGCGGCTCCTCCGCCGCGCTCGCCTCCTTCCAGGCGCCCCTCGCCATCGGCACCGACACCGGCGGCTCGATCCGCCAGCCCGCCGCCGTCACCGGCACGGTCGGCGTGAAGCCGACCTACGGCGGGGTCTCCCGCTACGGCATGGTCGCCTTCTCCTCCTCCCTCGACCAGGGCGGGCCCTGCGCCCGCACGGTCCTCGACGCCGCCCTGCTGCACGAGGTCATGGCGGGCCACGACCCGCTCGACTCGACGTCGGTCGACGCGCCGGTCCCGCCGGTCGTCGAGGCGGCGCGCAACGGCTCGGTCGCCGGGATGCGCGTCGGCGTCGTCAAGCAGTTCCGCGGCGAGGGCTACCAGGCGGGCGTGCTCCAGCGCTTCGACGAGGCCGTCGAGGTGCTGCGGGGCCTCGGCGCCGAGGTCGTCGAGGTCGACTGCCCCTCCTTCGACCTGGCACTCTCCGCGTACTACCTGATCGCGCCCTCCGAGTGCTCCTCGAACCTGGCGCGCTTCGACGCCATGCGCTACGGCCTGCGCGTCGGCGACGACGGCACGCACTCCGCCGAGGACGTCACGGCGCTCAGCCGCGAGGCCGGCTTCGGCGACGAGGTCAAGCGCCGCATCATGCTCGGCACGTACGCGCTCAGCTCCGGCTACTACGACGCGTACTACGGCTCGGCGCAGAAGGTCCGCACGCTGATCACCCGCGACTTCGAGCGGGTCTTCGGCGAGGTCGACGTGCTGGTCTCGCCCACCACCCCGACCACGGCCTTCCCGATCGGGGAGCGCGCCGACGACCCCATGGCGATGTACCTGGCCGACCTGTGCACCATCCCCGCCAACCTGGCGGGCAACGCGGCGATGTCCCTGCCGTGCGGCCTCGCCCCCGAGGACGGCCTCCCGGTCGGCCTCCAGATCATCGCCCCCGCCCTCAAGGACGACCGGCTGTACCAGGTCGGTGCCGCTGTCGAGGCCGCCTTCGTGGAAAAGTGGGGTCATCAGCTGATCGAGGAGGCACCGTCGCTATGAGCAACGCAATCAGCAAGGCCAAGGGCTTCAAGAAGTCCAAGCAGGGGACGTACCTGTCGATGGCCACGACCGCGTTCGGCGCGGTCAGCGTGGCCAAGCAGATCAAGCGCGCCCGTGCCGAGAACGACACGCTCCGCCTGGTGGACGCCGCGGTCACCGCGGTGACCATCGTCACCGGCCTCGCGATCCTGTACCGCGAGCTGAAGCGCCTGGGCGACGACGACGTCCTGTTCGGCTGAGAGGGAATGTTTCACCGTGACCGTCACTGACCTGCTGTCGTACGAGGACGCCCTGGTCTCGTACGACCCCGTCATGGGCCTTGAGGTCCATGTCGAGCTCGGCACGAAGACCAAGATGTTCTGCGGCTGCTCCACCGAGCTCGGCGCGCCCGCGAACTCGCAGACCTGTCCCACCTGCCTCGGCCTGCCGGGGGCGCTGCCCGTCGTCAACGCGGTCGGCGTGGAGTCCGCGATCCGTATCGGCCTTGCGCTGAACTGCGAGATCGCCGAGTGGTGCCGCTTCGCCCGGAAGAACTACTTCTATCCGGACATGCCGAAGAACTTCCAGACCTCCCAGTACGACGAGCCGATCGCCTTCAACGGCTACCTCGACGTGCAGTTGGAGGACGGGGAGACCTTCCGGGTGGAGATCGAGCGGGCCCACATGGAGGAGGACACCGGCAAGTCGACGCACATCGGCGGCGCGACCGGCCGCATCCACGGCGCCTCGCACTCCCTGCTCGACTACAACCGGGCCGGCATCCCGCTCATCGAGATCGTCACCAAGCCCATCGAGGGCGCGGGGGAGCGGGCACCGGAGGTCGCGCGCGCCTACGTCGCCGAGCTGCGCGAGCTGATCAAGGCGCTGGGCGTCTCCGAGGCCCGCATGGAGATGGGCCAGATGCGCTGCGACGTGAACCTGTCGCTGCGCCCCCACGGCACCGAGAAGTTCGGTACGCGCTCCGAGACGAAGAACGTCAACTCGCTGCGGAGCGTCGAGCGCGCCGCCCGGTTCGAGATCCAGCGGCACGCCGCGGTGCTCTCGTCCGGCGGCACGATCCTCCAGGAGACCCGCCACTTCCACGAGGAGGACGGCTCCACCACCTCGGGCCGGGTGAAGGAGGAGGCCGAGGACTACCGGTACTTCCCCGAGCCCGACCTGGTGCCGGTCGCCCCGTCCCGCGAGTGGGTCGAGGAGATCAGGGCGTCGCTGCCCGAGCTGCCGCGGGTGCGGCGCAACCGGCTCCGCGAGGAGTGGGGGGTGTCCGAGCACGACATGCAGTCCATCCTCAACGCGGGCGCCATCGGCCCGATCGTCGCGACGATCGACGCGGGCGCCCCCGCCGACCAGGCGCGCAAGTGGTGGATGGGCGAGCTGGCGCGCAACGCCAACGAGACCGGCCGCGCGCTGGACGAGCTGCCGATCACGCCGCAGCAGGTCGCGCGGGTCACCGCGCTCGTCGCGGCGGGCGACCTCAACGACAAGCTGGCCCGGCAGGTCATCGAGGGTGTGCTGGCAGGCGAGGGCGACCCGGACACGGTGGTCGAGAAGCGCGGCCTCAAGGTCGTCTCCGACGACGGGGCGCTCGGCGCCGCCGTGGACGAGGCCATCGCGGGCAACGCGGGCGTCGTCGAGAAGATCAGGGGGGGCAAGACGGCCGCGGTCGGCGCGCTCGTCGGCGCCGTCATGAAGGCCACGCGCGGACAGGCGGACGCGGCCCGCGCCCGCGAGCTGATCCTGGAGAAGCTCGGCGTCGAGGCCTGACCACGAGCCCCGCGAGGGCGGCGCACCCCCGGGGCGCGCCGCCCTCCGCGCTGTCCGCCCCGCGCACACCGGGCCCGGCGTGCGCGGGGCGGCGAGCCCGGGCGGTGGGGGCTTCGCGCGTAGCGTGCCGTAGCGTCCCCTTCGTCGTGGCCTCCCTGGAGTTTCCGCTGAACACCGTCACCGCCGAGGTCGTCTCCGTAGCGCTGCTTTTCGGGGTGCTGGCGTTCGCCGTCGCCGGGCCGCGGAAGCTGCCCGAGGCGGTGGCCGCCGTGCCCGCGGCGGGGCTGCTGATCGGGCTCGGCGCGGTGTCGCCTGGGGAGGCGTGGCAGCAGACCCGTGAGCTGCTGCCGGTGGTCGCGTTCCTCGCGGCCGTGCTCGTCCTCGCGGAACTGTGCGCGGCGGACGGCCTGTTCGAGGCGGCGGGTGACCTGGTGGCCCGGCTGTGCGGGGGCCGCCCCGGGCGGCTGCTCGCCGGGGTGTTCGCCGTGGCTGCGCTGACGACGGCCGTACTCAGCCTGGACGCCACGGTCGTCCTGCTGACGCCCGTCGTCTTCGCCACGACGGCGCGGGTGGGGGCGCGGGCGCGGCCGCACGTGTACGCCTCGGCGCACCTGGCGAACACCGCGTCGCTGCTGCTGCCCGTCTCCAACCTGACCAACCTGCTCGCGCTCTCCGCGAGCGGCCTCTCCTTCCTTCGCTTCGCGGCCCTGATGGCCCTGCCGTGGCTGGTCGCGGTCGCCGTCGAGTACGGGGTCTTCCGCCGCTGGTTCGCCGCCGACCTGGCGGCGGGCGGCCATCCGCCGCGCGGCGGCGGGCGGCGCCCGCTGCCCCTCTTCACGACAGTCGTGCTCTGCCTGACGCTCGCCGGCTTCGGCGCCACCTCGCTGCTCGGGGCCGAGCCGGTGTGGGCGGCCCTCGGCGGCGCCGTCGTCCTCGCCGTACGGGCGCTCAGCCGTGGCCGCCGTACGGCACCGGGAGGCGCGCCCGCCCGGAAGCGTGCGCCGGTCCCCGCGCCGGACGCCGGTCCCGGGGCGGCGGGACCCGGGGCGCCGGGGCCCGAGGCCGCAGACCGGGAGGCGGCGGCACCCTACGGGGCCCCCGGTTCGGGGACCGCGGGCGCCGAGGCCCCCGAACCCGAGGCGGCGGGCCCCGGAGCCCCCGGGCGAGGGGCGGCGGCCCCCGGGTCGGGGGCTTCCGTGACACTGCTCGGTCTCGTGCGCTCGGCGTCCCCGTTGTTCTGCCTCTTCGTCCTCGCGCTCGGCGTCGTCGTGAAGGCGGTGGTCGACAACGGCCTCGGTGACGGGATCGGCGCGGTCCTGCCCGGCGGCGCGTCGCTCTGGGCGCTGCTCGCGGTCGCCGCGGTCGCCGCGGTCCTCGCCAACGTGATCAACAACCTGCCCGCGATCCTCGCGCTGCTGCCCGTCGTCGGTCCCGCGGGGCCAGGACCCGTGCTCGCCGCGCTGATCGGGGTCAACCTCGGCCCCAACCTGACCTACGTGGGCTCGCTCGCGACCCTGCTGTGGCGGCGGATCCTGCACGAGCACGGCGCCGAGCCGACGCTCGGCCACTTCACCCGGCTCGGCCTCGTCACCGTGCCCGCCACCCTGGTGACCGCGACCGTCGCGCTCTGGGGCGCGCTCGCCGTCATCGGGAAGTGACGGCGCGCCACCCGCCGGCGTCGGTTTTTCCTTCGCCTTGTGAATCCGGGGGATTGACCACGGTCAAGGTCTAGTCCTTTACTGCTCTCAGTAACAGCGCGTTCATGTGGCAGGGCGCCGTTCCGCCACATGACCGCCTGCATCCCCTTGCTCCGCCCGCTCCGCACTCGCCTGTGTCCGCCCCCACGCGTGCTCACCGCGCGCAAGACAGGAGTGTCACCGTGCTGCGTACCCTCAAGGTGCTGCGTACCCTCAAGAGATCCCTGGCCGTGGGCCCCGCCGTGCTGGCGATGGCAGGCACCGCCGTGATGGTGTCGGGCGGTGCCGCGAACGCCGCCGCCACCCCGGGCCCCGGCTTCCCCGCGCACTTCTCGGCCCCGTACGTCGAGACCTGGAACTCGCCCTCGGCGATGACCAACGCCCTGAACTCCAGCGGGACCAAGTACTTCACGCTCGCCTTCGTCATCGACGCGGGCGGCTGCAACGCCAAGTTCAACGGCTCGACCGACGTCACGGACGGCTCCTGGACCTCCGCCGTCAACGCGGTGCGCGCCGCGGGCGGCGACGTGATGGTCTCCTTCGGCGGCGCGTCAGGCACCGAGGAGGCCGTCGCCTGCTCCTCGGTCTCCGCCGTCAAGGCCCAGTACAAGAAGGTCATCGACGCGCTCAACCTCACCCGCGTCGACTTCGACATCGAGTCGGGCCAGGAGTCGAACACCGCGGCCAACACCCGCCGCGACCAGGCCCTCGCGCAGCTCCAGCAGGAGTACGCCGCCGCGGGCAAGAACCTCCAGGTGCAGTACACCCTCGGCACGGACACCTCGGGCCTGCCGGGCGCGCAGCTCAACCTGCTCCGCGACGCCAAGGCGCAGGGTGTGAACGTCTCCCTCGTCAACCCGATGACGATGGACTACGGGCGCCCCGTCTCCGACATGGGCCAGGCGGCCATCGACGCGGCCAACGCGCTGCACGGCCAGCTCGGTTCGATCTGGACCGACAAGTCCTCCGCCCAGCTGTGGGCGATGGAGGGCAACACCCCGATGCTGGGCGCCAACGACACCCCCTCGGAGACGTTCACCACCGCCAACGCCACCGCGGTGCTCAACTTCGCCAAGGCCAACGGCATCCAGGAGCTGTCCTTCTGGGCGCTCGGCCGCGACCGGCAGTGCGGCGGCAGCACCAACGACCCGTCGAACAACTGCAGCGGCACGTCCCAGAGCACCTACCAGTTCAGCACCATCTTCAACGGCATCAACGGCGGCGGCACCACCCCGCCGCCCCCCGGCGGCGGCAGCACCGGCCAGATCACCGGCATCGGCGGCACGTGCGTGGACGTCAACGCGGCCAGCAGCGCCAACGGCACCGCGGTGCAGCTCTACGACTGCAACGGCTCCGACGCCCAGTCGTGGACGGTCGGTTCCGACGGCACCCTGCGAGCCCTCGGCAAGTGCATGGACGTGACCGCCGCGGGCACCGCGGACGGCACCAAGGTCCAGCTCTACGACTGCAACGGCACCGCGGCCCAGAAGTGGACCAAGGGCAGCGGCAACACCCTGGTCAACCAGGGCTCGGGCAAGTGCCTCGACGCAACGGACAACAGCTCCGCCAACCTCACCAGGCTCCAGATCTGGCAGTGCTTCGGCGGCTCGAACCAGCAGTGGCACCTGCCGGCCTGACACCCTCCGCGCCGCGGTGACCACTCCCGCGCGGCGCGGACCGCGCGACCGGGCCCGCGGGCCCCGGGGGACGCCGATCAAGTCGGAGGCCAAGCGGTCTTAGGAAGA
>NZ_BAABEP010000007.1:0-19387 GCF_039540215.1 Streptomyces tremellae | reverse complement strand
GGGGGACGCCGATCCCCCGGGGCCCGCGGGCCCCTTTCCGTACGCCGGGCCCGCCGCCGACCGCGCGGCGCGCCTCAGGCGGCGTCGAAGGCGATCGACTCGGTCAGGTGGTACCACGTCCGGTCCGACTCGGTGCGTGCACGCTCGGACGCTGTCACATACGCGTAGCCGTCGGTACCGAGCAGCAGGTGCAGCGGCGGCTCCGCCATCCCCGCGACGCGCACGATCACGCCGGCCGCCTTCGCCGGGTCGCCGGGCTGCCGCCCGCTCGCCGCGCGCGTCGCCTCGACCATCGCGCCGACCGTCTCCCGGTACGCCTCGCCGACCGGCGGCGTCGCCATCGAAGACCCGGCCCAGTCGGTGCGCAGGCCGCCGGGCTCGATGATCGTGACCCGCACGCCGAGCGGACCGACCTCCCGGGAGAGCACCTCGGAGAAGCCGCCCACCGCCCACTTCGCCGCCTGGTACGCGCCGAGCCCCGGCGTCGTGGCCCGGCCGCCGCTTGACGACACCTGGATGATGTGGCCCGAGCCCTGCTCGCGCATGACGGGCACGGCGGCCCTGGTCGTGTGGTACGTGCCGTAGAAGTTGGTGTCCATCTGCGCCCGGAACGCCTCCTCCGGCATGTCCTCGATCGGCGCGATGTCGCCGTACCCCGCGTTGTTGACCAGGACGTCGAGCCTGCCGTGGGCCCGCACCGCGTCCAGCACGGCGGCGCGCGCCGCGGCCCCGTCCGTCACGTCGAGCGCGACCGGGTGCAGCCGGTCGCCGTACGCGACCGCGAGATCGTCCAGCTGCGCGGGGTTGCGGGCGGTGGCCACCACCCGGTGGCCCGCGTCGAGCGCCGCCACGACCACCGCGCGGCCCAGGCCGCGCGAGCTGCCGGTGACGAACCACACCTGGGACCCCTGAGATTCCTGAGATTCCTGGGACTTCTGGGGCTCATGCGGCTTCTGGGATTCGGACACGGGGACCCTCCGCAGGAAACGGCCTCGACTGGAGGCGCGGGAACGTAAGTGACTAACTAGTCAGTTACTTCACTGTACGGCCGACCCCGCCGCCCACGCAAACGCGCCCGGCCGGGCCCCGGGGCGCGCCGACTACGATGGCGGCGTGGCCAGAGACTCGCGCATCACCAGGGCAGGGATCCTGGCCGCGGCGACCGAGGAGTTCGCCCGGCACGGCATCGCGGGCGCCCGCGTCGACCGCATCGCCGCCGCGGCCGGCTACAACAAGAACCTGATCTACGTGCACTTCGGCGGCAAGGACCAGCTGTTCGACGCCGTCTACGAGGCGGCCGTGCGCGAGATCCTGGAGGCCGCCCCCTTCGACGCGTACGACCTGCCCGGATACGCGGCCGCCCTGCTGGAGTTCCACATCGGCCATCCCCACCTGATGCGGCTGTCCCGCTGGAACGCGCTGGAGCGTCCCGGCGCGGTGCCGCAGACCGTGCGCGAGGCCGGGGAGGCGAAGACGGCCGCGCTCGCCAGAGCCCAGGAGGAGGGCAGGGTCGACGCGGCGCTCCCCGCCGACCGGCTGCTCGCCCTGGTGGTCTCCCTCGCCTCCACCTGGACAGAGGGCACGCCGGACGCGGAGCCCGAGGGCGTCGCGGCCGCCGCGCTCGCGGCCCGCAGGGACGCCGTCGCCACCGCCGTACGGCGTCTCACCGCACCCCGCGCGGACCGTGGGCACCCGGCAGGGCCCCGCCTCGCGGCAGGATCACACCCACGGGATTAAGGAACCTCTCAGGAGGCGCCCCTAGCGTGCGCCGTATGAACCCCACCCCCAGCACCACGACGACAGAACCGGACGCCGCCACCGGGAACGAGCACGACGAGAAGGAGCGCACGGCGGCGGAGGCCACCGCGGCGGAGGGCGCTGCCGGAGACGGCGCCGCCGACGGCGGTGCGGCGGCGGACGACGCGGCCGGCCGGGAGGGCGAGCAGAACGCCGACGCAGCCACCGACGACGACGCCGTGCCGCCCCGCACCTCGCGCGGGGTAGGCGCCGCGGCCGCCGCCGTGGTCGCGGCGGCGCTCGGCGTCGTCTCCCTCACCGGGACCTGGACCGGCCGCATCGGGGCCGAGCGCGAGACGCTCGTCGGCCAGCTGCACACCAGCCAGTCCGCGTCCGCGAGCCGGCAGATCGCCGAGCTGTACGGCGACGGCTGGCACACGACCGCCGCGATCAACGGCGCGGTCGCACTGGTCGCCGCGGTCCTCGCGGTGATCGCGCTGTTCGCCCTGCGACCCGCCGCCGCTGCCGCGAGCGCCGCCTGGGCGAAGCCCGTCGCCATCGCGGCGCTCGTGCTCGGCGCGGTCGGCGTGGTGGTCTCGCTCGGCATGTACTTCGACCTGTTCGCTTCGCTGCCCAGCGCGCCCGCCACCCCCACGGCCCCGACACCCGCCTCCTGAGCCCCGGCCCCGGGCGCTCAGGGCTCTCTCCGGCCTGGAGCGTCCCGGGTGGCCCCTTGGCCTCGGGCCTCTAGGCCGGGGTCCCGGCGGATGTGCCGGGGCCCTGGGCCTGGTCGTGGGTCTGGGCCCGGTCGGGGCGGGCGTCCGGCGCCGCCGGATCCGATTCCGGGCGGCGGATCGTGACCTTCCCCGAGGCCAGGTCTATCGGGCCGCGCCCGGGGTCTGAGCCGTCCACGTCGACCCGGCTCAGTTCGAGCCGCTTCTGTTCCTCCGCCGTGTGCTTCCTGCCCGGTGCGAAGAGATCCTCGATCATGTTGAACACGGCCCGCCGCCTCCTGCTCCTGAGCTCAGCGCACCTGGAGCAGGAGGATCCTGTCGTCGCCCCGCTCGGGTGTGCCGCGCGTGTCGGTGTTGCTCGTGACCAGCCACAGCTTGTCGTCCCCGGCCGAGAGCACCGTACGCAGGCGGCCGTACTTCCGCTTCAGGAACGCCTGGACAGGCCCCGCGGATTCCCCGCCGTCGAGCGGGATGCGCCACAGCCGCTCGCCGCGCAGCGAGGCCATCCAGACCGATCCCGCCGCGTACGCGATGCCGCTCGGGGACGCGTCGTCGGTGTGCCACTGCTCCAGCGGGTCCGTGAACCCGGCCCTGTGGCCCTTGCCCTCGACCGTGGGCCAGCCGTAGTCGCGGCCCGGCCTGATCAGGTTGAGCTCGTCCCAGGTGTCCTGTCCGAACTCCGAGGCCCACAGCCGCCCCGAGGGGTCCCACGCGAGGCCCTGCACATTGCGGTGGCCGAGGTCGTAGACGACGGAGCCCTTGTACGGGTCGCCTGACGCGGGCGCCCCATCGGGCGTCATCCGCAGGATCTTGCCGCCGAGCGACCCCTTGTCCTGCGACTTCCCGGTGTCGCCGGACTCGCCGGTCCCCGCGTACAGCATCCCGTCGGGCCCGAAGGCGATCCGCCCGCCGTTGTGCACGAACCCCTTCGGGATCCCCTTCAGCACCGTGTGCGGCGCCCCGAGCTGCCGTCCGGCGGGCTTCGACGGGTCGTAGGCCATGCGCACGATCCGGTTGTCGGACCGCGTGGTGAGGTACGCGTAGACGAGGTGGCCGGAGGAGAGCGACGGCGGCAGCGCGATCCCGAGCAGCCCGCCCTCGCCCGCGGGCGAGACCCCGGGGACCCGGCCGAGTTCCGTCCTGCTTCCGCTCCGCGCGTCCACCCTGGTGATCAGCGCGTCGTCGCGGGACGACACCAGCAGGTCGCCGCCGGGCAGCGCCGCCAGGCCCCACGGCGACCTCAGGTGCTCCGCGAGCGTGCGGACCACCCGTACGGAACCCCGCTCGGGCGGCACCGCGGGCGAGGACGAGGCAGGAGAGGACGAGGCGGACGGAGAGGGAGCGGAGCGGGACGAGGCGGACGGGGACGGGGCGGAGCCGGAGTCCGCGGCGGACCCGGTGCACCCCGCGGCCAGGAGGAGCGCGGCGGCGGCCACCGCCGTCTGCACTGCGGTACGTCGCACGGCTCGGCCCATCCCTTCGGCGGTGTACGGCGGCGACCCGGGGTGTCGCACACCCTCCACCACTGTCGTCCACGACCCCGCCCCCGCGCACCCGGCGCACACCGCATTCCGGCCACGCACGCGCGTCCGCGCCGCCCGCCGTGGCACCCCGGCGGCCCGCGCGGACGCGCCGCCCGGTCAGTCCCAGGACGACCTGGCCGGCGGCAGCGCCGCGATGTCCGCCAGGTCACGCGGCGTGAGGCGCAGCCGCGCCGCCGCCGCGTTCTCCACCGCCCAGTCCGGGCGCTTCGTGCCCGGCACGGCCACCACCTGCCGTCCCCGCCCGAGCACCCAGGCGAGCGCCACCTGCGCCGGCGTCGCCCCGTGCCGCTCCGCGACCCGCCGCAACCCCGCCACCAGCGGCTGGTTCGCCGCCATCATCTCGGCGGTGAAACGCGGGTGCCGCGCCCGTACGTCGTCCTCCTCGAAGCCCTGCCCCGGCGTGAGCGTCCCCGTCAGGAAGCCCCGGCCGAGCGGCATCGCCGCCAGAAAGCCCACACCGCGCTCCGCGCACCACGGCAGCAGCAGGTCAAGCGACTCGGGCGCCCACACCGAGAGCTCAGCCTGCACCGCCGAGACCGGGAACACCTGCTGCATCCGCGCCAGCTGCCGTACCGCCGCCGCGTACGGCGCGTCCCGCACGCGCCCGGCGCGCCGCGGCCCGTCGCGCAGCCCCACCGCGCACATCCCGAGCGCCCGCACCTTGCCCGCCGTGACCAGCTCCGCCATCGCGCCCCAGGTCTCCTCGACCGGTATCTCGGGGTCGGCCCGGTGCAGCTGGTACAGGTCGATGACATCCGTGCGCAGCCGCCGCAGCGACGCGTCGCAGGCCCGCCGCACATACTCGGGACGCCCGTCCGCCAGCAGGTGCTGGTCCCCGACGAGCAGCCCGCACTTGGTCGACACGAACGCGTCGGCCCGCCGCGTCGCGAGCACCCGGCCGAGCAGCAGCTCGTTGGTGAAGGGCCCGTACATGTCCGCGGTGTCCAGCAACTCCACGCCCGCGTCGAGCGCCGCGTGCACCGTGCGCTCCGACACCTCGCCCCGCCGCTGCGATGGGCTGTACGCCCAGCTCATCGGTGCGCAGCCGAGCCCGACCGCGCCCACCCCCAGCACACCCGCGCCGATCCTCCTGCGCTCCACCTGCGAGAACCCCTCTCACCTCCCCGCGCGCGGGAGGCTCCCAGTCGACCCCCACCATGATCACCCCAGGCCCGCGGAGGGCACCGGCGGGGGAGCGTAACGGGGACCCGGAGGGGGCGGGGAACGCCGAGGGGCCCGGCCGTACACGGCCGGGCCCCTCGCTTCGCACACGCGTCGTGCTCCCTCCCGCCCGCAGGGGCGGGGGGTCAGTCCTCCAGGTTCACCGAGCGCGCCGACGCGGCGCCGATCTCCGCCGAGATCTCCGTGAGCACCGGCTGCGGCACGGTGTCGTCCACGGTGAGGACGACCAGCGCCTCGCCGCCCTCCTCGGCCCGCGACACCTGCATGCCCGCGATGTTCAGCCCCGCCTCGCCGAGGATCCTGCCGACCGTGCCGACCACACCGGGGCGGTCCTCGTAGCGCAGCACCACCATGTGGTCGGCGAGCGCCACGTCCACGTCGTACTCGCCGATCGCGACGACCTTCAACAGGTGCTTCGGCCCGGCCAGCGTGCCGGAGACCGAGACCTCCTCGCCGCCCGACAGGGTGCCGCGCACCGTCACCACATTGCGATGGTTGGGCGACTCGCTCGACGTGGTCAGCCGCACCTCGACGCCGCGCTCCTGCGCGAACAGCGGCGCGTTGACGTAACTCACCGTCTCCGCCACGACATCCTCGAACACGCCCTTGAGCGCGGACAGTTCGAGCACCTTCACATCGTGCTGGGTGATCTCGCCGCGCACCTCGACATCGAGGCGCACCGCGACCTCGCCCGCGAGCGCGGTGAAGATCCGGCCCAGCTTCTCCGCGAGCGGCAGCCCGGGGCGCACGTCCTCGGCGATCACACCGCCCTGCACGTTGACCGCGTCGGGCACCAGCTCGCCCGCGAGCGCGAGGCGCACCGACTTGGCGACCGAGATGCCCGCCTTCTCCTGCGCCTCGTCCGTCGAGGCGCCCAGGTGGGGTGTCGCCACGACCTGGTCGAACTCGAACAGCGGCGAGTCCGTACAGGGCTCCTTCGCGTACACGTCGAGGCCCGCGCCCGCGACCCTGCCCTCCTTGAGGGCGGACGCCAGCGCCTCCTCGTCCACGATCCCGCCGCGCGCGGCGTTGACGATCCGGACCGTCGGCTTGACCTTGTGCAGCGCCTCGTCGCCGATCAGGCCCAGCGTCTCCGGGGTCTTCGGCAGGTGCACCGTGATGAAGTCGGCCGCTTCGAGCAGCTCGTCGAGGGTCACCAGCTTCACGCCCATCTGCGCGGCGCGCGCCGGCTGCACATACGGGTCGAACGCCACGATCTTCATGCCGAACGCGGCCATCCGCTGCGCCACCAGCACGCCGATGCGGCCGAGGCCGACCACGCCGAGCACCTTCTCGCTCAGCTCGACACCCGTGTACTTGGAGCGCTTCCACTCGCCGTTCTTGAGCGCGCCGTTGGCCTGCGGGATGTTGCGCGCGCTGGAGATCAGCAGGCCGCAGGCGAGCTCAGCCGCGGTCACGATGTTCGACGTCGGCGCGTTGACGACCATGACGCCCGCCTTGGTGGCGGCGGGCACGTCCACGTTGTCGAGACCGACGCCGGCCCTGGCGACGACCTTCAGCCTGTTCGCGGCGGCCACGGCCTCCGCGTCGACCTTGGTGGCCGAGCGGATCAGGATCGCGTCGACGTCGGCGATCGCGGGCAGCAGCGCCGCGCGGTCGGCGCCGTTGCAGTGCCGGATCTCGAAGTCCGGACCGAGCGCGTCGACGGTGGCGGGTGACAACTCTTCAGCGATGAGTACGACAGGTTTATCGCTCACGTGTGTCCTCACAAGTCCCATTGCGGACGGCCGTCCCAGCGGCCGCATGCGGTGGAGGTGTCATGGGGGTGTGCAGGCTCAGCATGACCTTGCCGGATCATGACGACACACCCTCGTCCGCGTGAAAGACGCACGACGCTGTGGGCCCGACGCGTGTGGTGCAGAGTCTAGTGCCGTTGCCGGCGGCTGATCCCACCCGAGCGGCAGGATCACTCATACGTGCATGCTTCACATGCTTCACGTACGGGGGCCGCGCCCGGCGGCCGGGCGCGGCGGCGGGACCCCGCCGCGCGGCGCGCGGCGGGACCCCTGCTCCGGATCAGTCCTCGGAGTCGTCGACCCAGCTCATCAGCTTGCGCAGCTCGGCGCCCGTGGTCGCCAGCAGGCTGTCGGCGTCGGCCTTCTTGTACTCGTTGTACTTCTTCAGGCCGCCGTGGTACTCGTCCATCCAGGTCTTGGCGAACGAGCCGTCCTGGATCTCGCCCAGGATCTTCTTCATCTCGGCCTTGGTCTGGTCGTTGATGATGCGCGGACCCGAGACGTAGTCGCCCCACTCGGCGGTCTCGGAGACCGACCAGCGCATCTTCTCCAGGCCGCCCTCGTACATGAGGTCCACGATCAGCTTCAGCTCGTGCAGGCACTCGAAGTACGCGATCTCCGGCTGGTAGCCGGCCTCGACCAGCGTCTCGAAGCCCGCCTTCACCAGCGCGGAGGTGCCGCCGCACAGCACGGCCTGCTCACCGAAGAGGTCGGTCTCGGTCTCCTCCGTGAAGGTCGTCTTGATGACGCCCGCGCGGGTGCCGCCGATGCCCTTCGCGTAGGCCAGCGCCAGTTCGAGGCCCTTGCCCGTGGGGTCCTGCTCGACCGCCACGATGCACGGAACGCCGCGGCCCTCCTCGTACTGGCGGCGGACCAGGTGGCCGGGGCCCTTCGGGGCGACCATGCACACGTCGACGTTGGCCGGCGGCTTGATGAAGTCGTAGCGGATGTTCAGGCCGTGGCCGAAGAACAGGGCGTCGCCGTCCTTGAGGTTGTCCTTGATGGACTCCTCGTAGACCTGCGCCTGGATCGGGTCCGGCACCAGGATCATGATGACGTCGGCCTCGGCCGCCGCCTCGGCGGGCGTGACCACGCGCAGCCCCTGCTCCTCGGCCTTCGCCCTGGACTTGGAGCCCTCGTGCAGGCCGACCCGGACATCCACACCGGAGTCGCGCAGCGACAGCGCGTGGGCGTGGCCCTGGCTGCCGTAGCCGATGACCGCGACCTTGCGGTTCTGGATGATGGACAGGTCGGCGTCGTCGTCGTAGAACAGCTCGGCCACGGATTCTTCTCCTTGTTGACAGCGGTGCTGGTGGTGCGTCCCACCGTACGGCGGGGATGCCGACGGCGGACTGCCGGTCTCGCGATGCGGTCCGGCAGCGGTGAGCGCGCGACGGGCCCGGGGGCTCAGGCGCTGCGCTCGAGGGCGCGCAGGCTGCGGTCCGTGATGGACCGCGCGCCCCGCCCTATGGCGATCGTGCCGGACTGCACGAGCTCCTTGATTCCGTACTGCTCCAGCATCTTGAGCATGGCGCCCAGCTTCTCGCTTGAGCCGGTGGCCTCGATGGTGACGGCCTCCGGGGAGACGTCCACGGTCTTGGCACGGAACAGCTGGACGATCTCGACGATCTGGCTGCGGGTCTCGTTGTCGGCGCGGACCTTCACCAGCACGAGCTCGCGCTGGATCGCAGCGCCCGGCTCGAGTTCGACGATCTTCAGGACGTTCACCAGCTTGTTGAGCTGCTTCGTCACCTGCTCCAGGGGCAGGTCCTCGACATTCACCACGATCGTGATGCGGGAGATGTCGGGGTGTTCGGTGACACCGACCGCGAGCGAGTCGATGTTGAAGCCCCGGCGGGAGAACAGCGCGGCGATCCTCGCGAGGATGCCGGGCGTGTTCTCGACCAGGACGGAGAGCGTGTGCTTCGTGGACATGGGAGTCTCTCTGGGTCTCTCGGTCGTGGCTGTCGGGTCGGTCGGTTCAGTCGTCGGACACGTCACCGAAGTCGGGGCGGACGCCGAGGGCGGCCATGATCTCGTCGTTCGACGTCCCTGCGGCGACCATCGGCCACACCATCGCGTCCTCGTGGACGATGAAGTCGACCACCACGGGGCGGTCGTTGACGGCATTGGCCTTCGCGATCACCGCGTCCAGCTCGTCGGGCGACTCGCAGCGCATCGCCACGCACCCCATGGCCTCCGACAGCTTCACGAAGTCCGGCACGCGCGTGCCGCTGCTCGGCCCGCTCGCGCCGTCGCTGTCGTCGCGCAGGGTGGTGTGCGAGTAGCGCTGGTTGTAGAAGAGGTTCTGCCACTGGTGCACCATCCCAAGGACGCCGTTGTTGATGATGGCGACCTTGATCGGGATGTTGTTGAGCGCGCAGGTGGTCAGCTCCTGGTTGGTCATCTGGAAGCAGCCGTCGCCGTCGATCGCCCACACCGTGCGGTCCGGCTTCCCGGCCTTCGCGCCCATCGCGGCCGGCACCGCGTACCCCATCGTCCCGGCGCCGCCCGAGTTCAGCCAGGTCGCGGGCTTCTCATGGTCGATGAAGTGCGCCGCCCACATCTGGTGCTGGCCGACGCCCGCCGCGTACACCGTGCCCTCGGGGGCGAGCTGACCGATGCGCTGGATGACCTGCTGCGGGGAGAGCGAGCCGTCCTCCGGCTGGTCGTAGCCGAGCGGGTACGTCTGCTGCCAGCGGTCCAGGTCCTTCCACCACGCCTGGTAGCCGGTCCTCGCCGCCTCGCCCAGCGTGCCGGCCGCGTGCTCCGCCTGCACCGCCTGCACCAGGTCCGCGAGCACCTCGCGGGCGTCGCCCACGATCGGCACGTCGGCCTCGCGGTTCTTGCCGATCTCCGCCGGGTCGATGTCCGCGTGCACGACCTTCGCGTGCGGCGCGAAGCTGTCCAGCCTGCCGGTGACCCGGTCGTCGAACCTGGCCCCGAGCGCCACGATCAGGTCGGCCTTCTGGAGCGCGGTCACCGCGGTGACGGCCCCGTGCATGCCCGGCATGCCCACGTGCTGCGGGTGGCTGTCGGGGAAGGCGCCGAGCGCCATCAGCGTCGTGGTGACGGGCACCTTCGTCAGCTCGGCGAGCACCCTCAGCTCCGCCGTGGCCCCGGACTTGACGACACCGCCGCCCACGTAGAGCACCGGGCGCTTCGACCGGGCGATCAGCTTCGCGGCCTCCCGGATCTGCTTGGCGTGCGGCTTGGTCACCGGGCGGTAGCCCGGCAGGTCGAGCACCGGCGGCCAGGAGAAGGTGGTCTGCGACTGGAGCGCGTCCTTGGCGATGTCCACCAGGACGGGGCCGGGACGGCCGGTGCCCGCGATGTGGAAGGCCTCCGCGATGGTGCGCGGGATGTCCTTCGCGTCCTTCACCAGGAAGTTGTGCTTGGTGACCGGCATCGTGATGCCGACGATGTCCGCCTCCTGGAAGGCGTCCGTGCCGATCGCCTTCGAGGCGACCTGGCCGGTGATGGCGACGATCGGCACCGAGTCCATGTGCGCGTCGGCGATCGGCGTGACCAGGTTGGTCGCACCGGGCCCCGACGTCGCCATGCACACCCCGACCTTGCCGGTGGCCTGCGCGTAGCCCACCGCCGCGTGGCCCGCGCCCTGCTCATGGCGGACGAGCACGTGGCGGACACCGGTCGAGTCCATCATCGGGTCGTACGCCGGGAGGATCGCACCACCGGGGATGCCGAACACCGTGTCGGCCCCCACCTCCTCAAGCGAGCGGATCAGGGACTGGGCGCCCGTGACGTGTTCGACGGGGGCGGACGGCGCTGCGCCGCTGCGGGGCCGCGGCTGCGGATGGTGGGCCCCGGTGGCCTGCTCGGTCATCGGCTTCTCTTCTCAGGGCTTGGGTTTCGCGAGATGTCGCGAGGGTGGTTGAGGGTACCGGTGCAACAAAAAACCCCCCGTGCCGTAGGGCAAGCGAGGGGAGCGCGTCGGTGAGGGTCCGCGGAGCCGGTGTACGGGCTCTGCTTCAGCCGACGCGCTGTCCAAGTACGAGAATTCGGGTGCGCATGGAACCGACCATCCCCCTGACGCGCCATTCCTGTCAAGTGGGTGGGACGGACGTCTCACCATTCGAGCGGACGGACGGGAAGGGGAGATGCTCACCGGCCGCCGACCGCGGGCCGAGCGCCGAGAACGACGCGCCGAACAGCCCACGGACCGCCCCCTCGGGGGCACTTGGCCCGTACACCCCGACGGCCCCCGGCACCCCGACGGCCCCCGGCATCCCGGCGGGGCCCGGGCCCGCCGGTGCGCCGCCGGAGCCTCCCGGCAGCGCGACCGCGCCCGCGGGCCCGAGGACGGCGGGCGGGCCGCCGACGCTCCTGCGGCCAGGCACGGGCTCCCCTGCGGGCACCGGCAGTCCCGGGCCGCCCTGGACGCCGCCCGTGCCGTGCGGCACGCTCCCCGCTCCCCGAGGACCCGGCCGCCCGGCACCGCCCGGCGCCAGGAGCGCGGCGTCGTCCGCCTCCTCGGAGGCGGGCAGCGGGTACACGCCGCGGCCGAGTGCCCGGCGCAGCCGGTGCTCGTCCAGCGGCCCGGAGAACGCCGCGCCCTGGCCGTGCGTGCAGCCGAGGGCCCGCAGTGCCAGTATCTGGTCGGGCCGGTCCACGCCGTCCGCCACGGACTGCATGCCGAGGTCGCGGGCGATCCGCAGCAGGCCCGCGGTGATGCGGTGGAGCCGCGGGGACTCCGCGATGCCCTCGACCAGGCCCCGGTCGAGCTTGAGCGCGTCGAGCGGCAGGCTGCGTAAGGCGTGGATGGCGGAGAAGCCGCTGCCGAAGCCGTCGAGCGCGATCCGCACCCCGAGGCGGCGCAGCGCCCGCAGCCGCCGCTCCAGCTCCTCGGGGTCCACGCCGTGGTCGGCATCCGCCAGCTCGATCGTGAGGGACCGGGAGGGCAGGCCGTGCCGGGTCAACAGTGCCTCGACGGAGTCGAGCCGCGGCGGGCGGTCCAGCAGGCGCCGCGCGGGCAGCCGCACGACGACGGGCGCGTCGTGGCCCGTCGCCCGGAAGCGCTCGGCGGCCCGCCGCACCGCGTCGTCCAGCAGCCGGTGCCCGAACTCGGCGGCCCTGCCGTGGTCGTGGTCGTCGGCGATGCGGAGGAACTCGGCCGGGGTGAACAGCAGGCCCTGCGGTGCCCGCCAGCGCGGCTGCGCGGTCACCCCGCAGATGCGGCCCGTCGCGAGGTCCACCACGGGCTGGTGCAGCAGGGCGAACTGGCCCTCGTGCAGCGCGGTGCGCACCCGGCCGGTCAGCTCGGCGCTGCGCACGGCGTCCGAGCGCAGCTGGGGCGCGTACAGCTCGACGCGGTTCTTGCCCGCGGCCTTCGCGCGGTACATGGCGAGGTCGGCGTTGCGCATCAGGTCGGCCGGGTCCGTGCCCGGCTCGGCGAAGGCGATCCCGATCGACGCGGCCACCCGCACGTCGTGCCCCTCGATGCGGTACGGCTCGGACAGGGTCAGCCGCAGCCGGTCCGCGATCTCCCCGACCGTGCGCTCCCGGTCGGGACGCGACGCGCCGTCCGCGCCCCCGGGCTCGCCGGTCAGCACGAGGGCCGCGAACTCGTCGCCGCCGAGGCGCGCTGCCGTGTCGCCCGCGCGCACCGAGGCCTGGAGGCGCCGGGCGGCGTGGATCAGCAGTTCGTCGCCGACCTGGTGGCCGAGGCGGTCGTTGACGCCCTTGAAGCCGTCGAGGTCGATGAAGAGGACCGCCGTGCCCGCGTCCCCGGCGCGCCGCCCGGCGAGCGCCTGGCCCACCCGTCGGGTGAACAGCGCCCTGTTGGGCAGGTCCGTCAGCGGGTCGTGCTCCGCGTTGTGCTGCAACTGGGCCTGCAGGCGAACGCGTTCGGTGACGTCCCGGCTGTTGAAGATCAGGCCGTCCTCATGGCGGTTGACCGTCGACTCCACGTTGAGCCAGGCGCCGGTGCCCGACCTGAACCGGTACTCGACGCGGGCGCTGGGCTCCCGCGCGGGCGGTGAGGCGAGGAAGCGCCGCACCTCGTGGACGACCTTGCCGAGGTCGGCGGGGTGGATCAGCGAGGCGAGCTCCACGCCTTGGAGCTCCTCGGCGCTGCGGCCGTACACGCCGGAGGCCGCGGGGCTCACGTACCGCAGCACGCCGGACGGCGCGGCGATCATGATGACGTCGCTCGACCCCTGGACCAGGGAGCGGAAGTGGTTCTCCTTCTGGGCCAGTTCCTGGGTGAGCGCCACATGGTCGACGAGCATGATCCCCTGCCGCACCACGAGTGCGAGCACCACCGTGCAGCCGGTGAGGATCACCACCCGGTCGACCTGGTGGCCCTCCACGGCCGTGTACAGGATGCCGAGCGTGCAGACCGCGGCCGACAGGTACGGCGTGAGGGCGGCGAGCACGCCCGCGACGCCGCTGCGCCGGCGCGCGGCGGGGCGCTGCTTGACCTCCGGCAGGTGCCGCACACCCCACGGCGCGTACGCGAGCAGCAGCGACCCTGCGAACCAGCCGGCGTCGAGGAGCTGCCCCGAGTGGTACTCGGCGCGCAGCAGTGGCGAGGTGAACAGGCCGTCGCACAGGACCGTCAACGCGAGTGCGCTGATCGCGGTGTTGACCGCGGTGCGACTCGCCGTGTGCCGGAAATGCAGCGCGAGCACCATGCTCACCAGCACGATGTCGAGCAGCGGGTAGGCCAGCGCGAGGGCGGCCTGCGGGACGCTCGGACCGTCGACCCGCGCCGTGTGGGCGAGCGCGAGGCTCCAGGAGAGCGTCAGCAGTGAGCCGCCGATCAGCCAGGCGTCGAGGCCGAGACAGACCCAGCCGGCCCTGGTGGCGGGGCGCTTGGCGAGGACGAGGAGGCCGACGATGGCCGGGGGCGCGAAGCAGAGGAAGAACAGGTCGGCGAGGGAGGGCGCGGGCACGGGCTCGCGCAGCACGACCTCGTACCACCCCCATATGGCGTTGCCGCCCGCCGCCATGAACGACGACAGCGAGAACAGCAGCCAGGCGGACCGGAAGCTGTGGCCCTTGCCGCGCGCGTACAGGAAGCAGGAGACTGCCGCGATCAGTGCGGCCAGGCTGAGTCCGAAGTCGCCCATGAAGACCGAGACTTCCTGCGAGCCCCAGCCCGTCGCCGCGCCCGCCGCGTAACCCGCGCAGACCAGCGCGAGCACGAGCTGCGCGGCCAGCCCGCCGCTGCCGCCGGCCCGGCGGCGCCGGTCGAGGAGGGCCCCCTCGGCGCTCATCGGCCCGCTCCGGGACATGTCGCTTTCGGTTGGTCGGTCCTGTCGGTCCATCGGCCGTGCATCGCCCGTCGCCCCCCTCGGATTCTGGTCGCTCCCCGACGCCGCCCCACACGCGACGCAGCCCCCAGATCGGGACGATACACCAGAGCCGTCACTCAGCGACATAGTCTCTCTACTCTCCGTGACGATCTCGGGTGACGTGATACCGCGTCAGGGGCGGCTGCGCAGCGTGGTCACGGAGGGGCGCTCCGTGACGGGCTCACTCTGTGGTCATTACCACGTTCTGGAGGGCTTCACCCCCGGCGAACCGGGTCAGTTGTGTCGAGAGGAGCCTTTTGGCCCGGGGTTCGAACGCGGAGGTGGAGCCTCCGACATGGGGGCTGACGAGGACGCCGGGCGCGTGCCAGAGGGGGTGTCCCGCGGGCAGCGGCTCCGGGTCCGTGACGTCGAGCGCGGCGGTGAGCCGGCCGGTGGTCACCTCCGCGAGCAGGGCCTTCGTGTCGACGACGGCACCGCGCGCGACGTTGACGAGCAGCGCGCCGTCCTTCATCCGCGCGAGGAAGCCGGTGCCGACGAGCCCCCGGGTCGCGTCCGTCAACGGCGTGGAGAGGATCACCACATCGGCGTCGGGGAGCAGATCGGGCAGATCCGAGAGCGTGTGAATGGGCCCGCGCGCGGTGGTGCGCGCCGAGCGCGCGACGCGCGCGACCCGCGCGCACTCGAACGCCGCGAGCCGGTCCTCGATGGCGGAGCCGATCGAGCCGTAGCCGATGATGAGCACCGAGCGGTCCGCGAGCGCGGGGAAGAACCCGGAGAGCCACTCCTCGCGCTCCTGCGCCCGCACGAATCCCGGTATGTTCCGCAGCGAGGCGAGGGTCAGGGTGAGCGCCATCTCGGCGGTACTCGCCTCGTGCACCCCCTTGGCGTTGCACAGCGCCACCCCCGGGGGCGTCGCCGCGAGCCCCGGCAGCACGTGGTCGACGCCCGCGGAGAGCGTCTGCACGACCCGGAGCGAACTCATCTCGGCCAGCGGCCGCCTCGCGACCTCGGGCCCCTTCAGGTAGGGCACCGTGTAGAAGGCGCACCGCGCCGGGTCGCCGGGGAACTCCTCCCCGCCGTCCCAGAACCGGTAGGTGAGGCCCTCCGGCAGCCCCGCGATCTCGTCCGCCGTATACGGAATCCACACCTCTGCCGCGTCATTGTCCATGGTCGGGAGGTTAAGCCACGCCCCTGCCTGCCCAGAAGCCCCGCCTGTGCGGTCCGCGCCACGCCACGGGCGCACCGGGTGAACCCATGGTCAACGCCCGTGGGCGCCGGGGCGGGTGTGCGGGGCCCGCCTCGCGGAGCCCCTGCTCGGGCCGCCGGCGTCCTTCGCGCGGTGGCGCGGGCGCGTTCCGGGCCACGCGGCCAGCCGGCCCGCCTCCCGGAAACCCCGCTCGGGCCGGCGGCGCCCACCCTCCAAGCGGCGCCGACCGCACGACGGCGTGGGTGTGTCCGGGTGCCGGTGGCCCATGCCCCCCGGTGTTCGGGATGGTTCGCCGGGGGCCGCGCCACGCGAGGCTGCCGTCCGTACGGGTTCCGGCACGCGCGTACCGGGCCGTACGACGCTCCGGCGCGGGGCCGGGTTCAGGCCGAGGCGCGGGGGAGGAGCGCGCCGTGGACCGCGAGGGCGGCTCTGGGGGCCGGGTGCTCGGGGGCCGAGAGGAGGCGGGCCGCCTCGTCGACGGCGAGGGCGCCGAGCCTGCCGATGCCGAGCGCGACCGTGGTCAGGGCGGGTTCGACCAGGTCGCCGAGGCGCAGCCCGTCGAAGCCGACCACCGCGAGGTCGTCGGGCACCCGCCTGCCGAGGCGGCGGGCGGCCCGCAGCGCGCCCACCGCGATCACGTCGTCGAAGGCCAGTACCGCGGTGACGTCCGGGTGCGCGGCGAGCAGCCGGGGCAGCGCCGCCTCGCCGCCCTCCACCGACTGGCGCGCGCCGGCCACCGCGTCCGCCGCCACCCCGTGCGGGGCCGCCGCCGCGGCGAACCAGGCGTGCCGGTCGGAGGGTTCAGGGTGTCCCGAGTGGTCGAGCATGCCGATCCGCCGGTGCCCGCGCGCCACCAGGTGGCCCACGGCCGCGCGGATACCGTCCGCGCCGTCGACGCGGATCGACGAGAACCGGGGCGACCTGTGCTCCCGCCCCACCAGCACCACCGGCACTCCGCGCGTACCCCGGTCGATCTCCTCCTCGGGGCTGCTGAAGTACCCGATCACCGCGTCGACCTGGGAGCCGATCACCCGGAGGGTGGCGCGCTCCTTGTCCGGGTGGTCCGACGTGTCGTGGACCACCACGTGCCAGCCCCGGAGACCCGCCGCCCCCAGGGCCGCCGCCGCGACCTCGGTGGAGAACGGGTTGAGCAGGTCGGGGATGACGAGCCCGACCGTCACCGTGTCCTGCCGCACCAGGCCGCGCGCGAACCGGCTCGGCTGGCAGCCGGGTTCACGCGCCGCGTCCAGCACCCGCCGCTTGGTCGCCCCCTGGATCTCGCCCTTGTCGTTGAGCGCCTGCTTGTCGTTGAGCGCCCGCGACACCGTCTGCCGGGACACCCCCGCCGACCGGGCGACATCGTGGATCGTCACCCTCCGCCGCCGCGCCCCTGACGCCACCACCGCACCCTCCCCGCAGCCGGCTGCGCCCGGCCACCGTGGCCGCCGTGCCGCAGACCGGCTATGACGCCTGCCGCGTGGCCCGCGGCGCCGGTGTCAGCCGAGCCGCGCCCGCAGGCGCTCGCCCAGCACCACGTCGTGCGGCAGGCGCGCAAGCTCCGCCGCGTCCACGGCCACGCCCCGGCGGGCGAGGACCCGGGCCAGGGAGCCCCAGTGGTCGGCCGCCATCTGCGCGCGCGTCCTGCCGCCGAACGGCTCGTCGGGCCCGACCACCGTCCTGGCGTCCCGCTCGACCTCCTCGGCCACCAGCCGCAACCCGGTGCCCGCCGGGCCCGAGGCGCTCCAGCCGCGGTCGTCGAGCAGCACCACGCGGCGGCCGTCCGCGAGCACGGCCACCAGCCGCGCGGACACCGAGATCCGCCGCGCGGCGCTGTCGGCGGTGTCCAGCTCGGCACGGGTGACCAGGCGAACCACCGCGGTCGCGCGGGGGCGTCCCCCGCCGCCTGTCATGTCGCGGATCCGGGGCCTGGTGTAGGGACCGCAGTTTGGTGAGCACGGCTTCCTGCAGAAACGGCGGATTCCGCGCGAGATGAGCACTGCGTGCGAGTGCTGATCATGAGCAGAAGGAACCGCACGGGTGTCTTTGATGGTCGCTGTGTGTAGCGGCGGTTAGCCCTTGCCTTCCGTATCCCGGGTGTTCGGCGACTGGTGGTGGGAGGAACAATGGTCCGCAGAATCGCCGGTTTGGGTAACCGGCGTTCGGCGGCTATGTTCCGCCCAGCCGGGGAGGCTCAGCGGGCAGCCCTGGTGTGTCGACCACGCGAATCCGGCGGTTCGCAGGTTCCTGAGGTGACGACCCCGACGGCCTGGGTCCAGAACATCCCAAGGGACCGTGTCGCTGAACGGTAGGCCGGAAGAACCGGGCCGGCCTCTCCGCACCCGCGCGGGTGCACGCACCACGCGTCGTCAGGGCCCGTCCACGGCCGGTTTCACTGTCGTCGTCCGGCCGGGGCGGCTGCGCCTGCACGTCGATAAGAAGGCGGCTGCGCAGCTCTCCACGACGAGCGGCTACACCCAGATCGAGAGCAAGAAGGCGATGAAGGCCCGCGGCATGAAGTCGCCGGACCGCGCGGAAGCTGTGCTCTTGGCCTTGTACGAGCCCAATCCCTTGAACAAGCCCCGACGGCGGGGCCTGCTCAACTGAAGGGTTTCAGCACGTTCACTCGCCTACCGGGAGCGAAGCAGTCCTTTCGGCATTTGCGCGGTGAGCACCTGCCCACTCCTCTTCGAGGATCTTCTCCACTTCCGCCATACGCGCGAGCACACGGGGGTCCTGCGCGATATAACTCGGAAGTGACGTCCGGCTAGTCACCTCCGCCACCAGCACTTGTTCCACTGCCAGCCCGTAGGCGTTCACCATGTCTGCACCGTCGATGTAGGCATTGGTGAGATCCGCGTCGTCCATCCGGGTCCCGTTGCAGTTCGCCCGATACATCTCAACCCCCGTCAGGTTCGCCCCCTCCAGGCTGGCACCTTGCAGGTATGCCCGAGTCATTCGGGCCCCGCTCAAATCGGCACCGTCCAACCGGACTCCACACAGGTCCGCGCGGTGAAAGTTGGCTCCGGCGAGGTTCAAGTCACCAAGATCGATCTTCCTGCCCGAATCCACGTGCTCAGAGCCCCCGTTCCACTCCCAGATGCTGTCGTCTGGGTGCCCGCCCGGCTGGGTCGGTGGTCCGATGAGTGCGGTCAACGCCTGCTGTACGTCTGCATCGGGCCTTGTGCGTACGGAGGCGGCCGGGATGCTGGCTACCCCACCCCTGCCGCGAGCGGCCCGACGTGCCTCGGCAATGCGCATGGATCGGGCAACTGGAGGTGCTGGGGCGGCACCGCGAGCGGCCCGGTCCCGTACGAAGGCTTTCAGTACCTGCGTCGCGTGCTCTGCCTGGCCAGGGGCATCTTGGACGATCTGCTCTAGGGCCAGGAGACCTCCGATTCGTACGTACATCTCTGCCGAGCCGAGGCGTTCCAATGCCTTAGTGAAGCGCTCAGTGACCTGGCCTCGCTGGGTGAGTCGGTAGTTGAATGCGGTGAACAGAAGGGCGATGCCCGCCCCGAAGAGCGCGAACAGCTGCACGACCGAGGTCCGAAAGCCAGTGACCAGCGCGGCCGAACCGGTGCGCAGTTCCTTGTCACTGAGGTACTCGCCGTCAGCCCACCAGGGCCCGCGCCATACAAGCAGCACCGCACAGATGGCAGCCATAGCAATCGCTACGCCTCCCAGAATCACAAGTCCCCGTTGTTTGCGCACGACTCATCTCACCGCACGAGTCCCCGCAGAGGCAACGTATTGAGGGGCGGGCTTCCTGATCTTTCCACCGAAGCACGGGCTCCTGGCGCAACTGACTGCGGTAGCGTCCTCGTGTTGTGCTTTCTACGGATCTTCATGAGCAGAGGCGGACGTCGCTGATCATGAGCACTCGAGCACTAACCTCGATCTTTCTTGAGGGTCCGCCGACGGAGTCGGTGGACCCTTTTGCGTTCCG
>NZ_BAABEP010000006.1:153925-183907 GCF_039540215.1 Streptomyces tremellae | reverse complement strand
CGCAAAAGGGTCCACCGACTCCGTCGGCGGACCCTCAAGAAAGATCGAGGTTAGTACTCCAGCCCGCTACACACCCCACATCCAAGCCGTTGGCCAGAGCTGATGGAGAAATCCGACTTGAGTGCCAGGCCGTCGCTGCACGTGGCGCGGATGACGGCGCAGCCGACGTGACCGTCGCGTAGGTCGCGTGGAGCCCTGGAGCGCCCGGGGGTCCGGCGCGGGGCCTTTGCCGCCCCGCCCGGCCCCGCAGCCACGCGCGCCCCGGCCCTACGCCAGGAACTCCCGCACCACCTTGCTGAGTTCGTCGGGCTTCTCCGTTGCGGCCGCGTGGCCCGAATCGATCTCGACGTACGCGCTGCCCGGGATCGCGGCGTGGAACTCCCTCGCGTAGCGCACCGGAACCAGCTGGTCGCGGGTCATCCCGACGATCAGCGTCGGTGCGGTGATCCTGTCGACGTAGTGGCTGATGTCGACCTCGCTGACAAAGTCGACCAGGGCCACCATGCCTTCGGTCGGGGCGAGTCCGGCCCGCAGGGACAGGCGCTCGGGCGGACGCATCGCATCGATGAACTCGTCGGAGAGTACGTGCATCAGCGTGTACTCGGCGAAGGCATTGGCGTCGACCTCCGCCAACTTGCGCCAGGTTCGGGCGAGGAGCCGCTGCCAGGGGCGTCGGTAGTGCACGAAGCCGCCCAGCAGCACCATGCGGCGCACCCGTTCCGGGGAACGGCCCGCGGCCGCGGCCGCGACGACGGCTCCTGTGGAGATACCGAAGAGGTCGACGGGGCCGCCCACGGCGTCCCGCGCCGCGGCCAGCACTTGGTCGGCCAGCATGTCGACGTCCACCTTGCCCTCAGCGGGCAGCGGGGTCAGAGTGCTGCCGGAATAGCCGGGGATGACGGTGCGGCGCTGGGCGGTGAATTCGTCGAGCAGGCCCGCAAAGCTGGTCTCGGGGTGCCCGGTCCCGCCGTGGACAAGGACCAGGGGGGTCCCGTTCCCCTCGCCCTGGACGTAGTAGCCGACCGGGATGCCGTCGACATCGATCGTGTGCTGGGCCATGGTCATGAGGTGGTGCTCCTGTTCTCTTGAGGGCCGCCCTCACGGCCTGCGGGCCGCTCGGCGTCGCGCGGCAGCGGCGCGCCAGGTGCGGCGAAGGCCTTCCCGGGGCGCGAGAGCAGCCAGACGAGGAGGCAAGCGGCGGCGGCGAAGGCCGCCGCGACGGGCAGGAGCAGGGCTGCGGAGCGGGCGAGGACGGCCGCGCCGATGAGGCTGGCGGCGAAGTTGCCCAGGTAGGCGGCCGAGGTGTTGAGCGAGGTGACCAGGGAGGCGCCGCCCGCGGGGGAGTACGTGATGACGCGGTGCTGCTGCGGTCCCATCACCGCGTACGACACAACGCCGCTGAGCGCTGTGGTGACGGCGGCCAGGACGAAGTCGTCCCGCACCGCCAGCATCAGCAGGAAAACGGCGACCATACCCGCCGTGGCACCGATGACGACGCGCCGGGGGTCGGTGCGGTCGGCCAGTGCGCCCGCTCCCAGGTTCCCCGCGGTAGCCGCAACGCCGAACACCATGAGCAGCAGAGCGAGCTTGTCCTGGCTGCCGTCGAGGGCCGGGGCGAAGACGGCGCTCATGTAGGTGAAGGGCAAGAAGATGCCGATGAAAGCGAAGAGGGTGACCACAAGGATGCGCAGCACCCTGCGGTCGGTGAGGGGCGCGAGGCGTTCGCGCAGATCGGTGCTCTGATCCAGGCGGACGGAGGGCAACAATACAGCGACGACCACTGCGACCACGGCCGCGATGGCCGCCACGAACCAGATGGCAGCCTGCCAGCCCCACGCGCCGCCGATAAATGTGCCCAGCGGGGCCCCGAGCACGAGCGCCAGCGTCGCCCCCGCGGTGACCATGGTGATGGCCCTGCCACGGTGCTTGTCCCCCGCCAGGTAGGCGGCCGTGGCCACCGCGCTGGCCATGAACATCGCCGCGCCCGCGCCCGCCAGGACACGGGAGGCGAGAACCAGCGCGTAGGTGTGCGCCGAGGCGGTGACGGCGTTGCCCACCGCCAGCAGGGCCACGCCGACGACCAGGACCCTGCGCCGCGGCCAGCGGCCGGTCAGTGCCGCGAGGACGGGGCCGGAGAAGGCGTACGCGAGGGAGAACAGGCTCACCAGCTGTCCCGCGGCGCCGGTACTCACGTCCAGTGTGTGGCTGATCTCGGGCAGCAGACCGACGATGATGAAGCCGTCGGTCCCGACCACGAAGGCGCCGAGCGCCAGAATCGCCGTCCGCGCGCGCCAAGGCGGGACGGGCGCCGTGTCGGTCTGATCCGTCTGTGTCACAGTGATGCGACCTTTCGTCGTTCTTCCGTGCTGTGGTGGTGCGTTGCTCGTGCGTGCGGGCTCACGCGGTGGCCTCGGCGGGTGTGGTCGCGGCGACGGCCGCACGGGCGAGCCGGGCCGCGCGGTCGTCGGTCTTCGCGTACTGGTCGAGCCGGTTGTTCAGCTGCGTCGAGGTGTAGGCGAAGGCGAGGTCGTGGTCCGGGGCTACGAGGACGAGCGCGCAGTCCTGCCCGTAATGCCCAAAGGACACCACCTCTGTGCCGGCTTGGGGCAGGTGGCGGTCAGGCAGCATGAACCCCTCCGCATACGCCCGCTCGCGGGCGAAGACCCGGTCCGTACCGCGCCGCCGCAGTCGGGTGGCGCGCCGCAGGGTGTCGGCGTTCCACAGGCGTACACCGTCGACGGGGCCGAGCGTAGCGGCGAGGACGCGGGCCAGCGGCCGAGCCGCGGAGACCGCGTTGCAGCCGGGTATCTCGGCCGCGAGGTAGCGCATGGTGCGTTCGGCATCGAGGAGATTCGGGTTCAGCTGGGACCGGCTGAGCAGCGAGGAACTGTCGTCGAGCAGGTGCAGGACCTCCGCTGCGGTCGCGGTGCCCGCCTGCCCGGAGGTGCGGAATGCCTCGACGCGGCCGAAGAATGCAGGGCCCACGCCGATGCGCACCTCGGCACCGAGCGGCCCGCGGAATTCCGCCTCGAAGAGTTCGTCCACGCTCTTTCCTGTCGCCCTGCGGAGGTACTCACCCACTCCCCAGCCGAAGGTCAGGTCGTGGTAACCGTGGTCGGTGCCCGGCTCCCAGTACGGGCGCTGGGCGGCCAGTGCCTCGACGGCTGGGTACCAGTCGACGACATCGTCGACGTCCAGGCGCCGGTCCACGCCGACGAGCCCCGCCTGGTGGGCCAGGAACGTCGCCAGCGTGATCTCATGCTTGCCCTCGGCCGCGAAGGCGGGCCAGACATCCGCTATGGGGGCATCGACGTCGATGACGCCGCGCTCGTGCAAGGCGTGCGCCACGACGGCCAGCAGCGCCTTGCTTACCGAGCGGACGATCTGGAGCCGGTCCTCCGGCCGGCCCCTGGAGCGCAGCCAGACGCGTTCGCAACCCCCGGTGTAGACGCACAACTCGGCGCCGGAGTCGGCGCCTTCCTCGTGCACCCGATCGAACTCGGCGACCAGCGGCAGAAACTCCTCCTCCGCGGTGCCCACGATGTGGGGTGTGTCGACGGCGGTGCCCATGTCAGTCCTCCTCCTTCGGCATAGGCCGCGCGGGCACTCGGGCCTGGGCTGCCTCACCCGCCACGCGCCGTTCGATGTCGGCCGCCAGCGCCTCGGGCGTCGGGTTCTCGAAGCAGATCGCCGCGGGCAGCGGTACGGGGACCAGCCGCTGGAGCTTGTTCCTGATGGTGAGCGCGTTCAGGGAGTCCATCCCCGCGCCCGGCAAGTCGAGACCCGTCAACTCATCCTCCGCGTAGCCCAGTACGGCGGACACGACGTGACGGCAGTGGGCGAGGATCTCCTCGCCCGTTGGCGGCCGGTCCACCACTGCGTCCGGTCCGGCCGGGGGCTCGGCACCCGCCACCGCCACCCCGTGCAGTACGGGGTTGGAGGCCAGGTGGTCCTCGGGATCCAGGGAGTCCCAGCGGGTGGGCAGCACCGCGACCTGGCCCGAGGGCCAGCCGGTGAGCGCGGCGCGCACGACCGGGCGGCCCTCGGCGGCGGAGATGGTACCCACGCCCCTGCGCTCCAGGCCGGCCAGGAACTCCCGGTCGCCGGCGAGGACGCCGACGTCCGACCACGAGCCGAGGTCCAGGGCGAGGCCGGGCAGCCCAAGGGCGCGGCGGTGTCCGGCCAGGGCGTCAAGGAAGGTGTTGGCGGCGGCGTGGCCTGCCTGTCCCGGGTTGCCGAACAGGCCGCCGTACGAAGAGGCCATGGCGAACAGCGTGAGGTCCGGCGCGTACCGGGCGGCGGCCCTGTGCAGGTTCCAGGCCCCTTGTGCCTTGGGGCCCAGGACACGCGCGATGCGGTCCCAGTCGGTGCGGTCGATGACGGCGTCGTCCAGGACGCCAGCCGCATTGACGACGCCGAGCAGTTCGCGGCCGTCCCTGGCGCAGTTCCTCAGCAGTTGCTCCACCTGCTGGTAGCAGGACACGTCGAGCGGTTCCGTACGGATCTCTGCGCCGAACTCGCTCGCCAATCGCTTGAGTTCGGCTCCCTTGGCGCTGTCGGGTATCCGCCGGCCGCACAGCAGCAGGCGGGTCGCGCCACTCTCGAGGAGCGCACGCGCGCACTCGAGGCCGACTCCAAAGAGGCCGCCTACCACCAGGTACCAACCGGCCGGGTCCAGCCGGGGCTCCGCGTCCCCCGGTGGCGGCAGCGCGGGGCGCAGCCGGGGCAGCAGTACGCGGTCCCCCCGGACCGCAAGCTCGGCGTCGCCGCTGGGCACCACGTCCAGGGCGGCCGCCAGCTGTCCGGCGGCGGCGCTCCAGTCCTGCCGGGTCCCGACGGGGTCCAGGTCGACCAGCAGGTGGCGCAGGGTGGGGTATTCGGTGCGCGCGGTGCGGGCGATGCCCACCACGGCGCCCTGAGCCGGGATCGCGTCGTCCTCGGACAGCACGCGGTGCGCTCCCGCGGTGACGGTGCACACGCGTACTCGCGTCAGGTTGGCCTCCGAGAGTGCCTGGAATGCCTGAAGTACGGCGAGCCCCCCGGCCCTGCGCACGTCCAGCTCCACCGAACCGGTCGCCGTGGGCAGGCCCGCACGGTCGGCGTGCCGCTTGCGCAGGGCGGGCACGGCGTTCAGCACGGTGTGCGGCCGGAAGACGGCCATGGTCTTGGCGGTCTCTGTGACGGCGTCGGGGCTCTCCTCCAGCACGTGCACCCGCACTTCGGCACCGCGCCGCTCCAGTTCGCGCACCACCACACCGACGTCGGTGGACGATGGGGCGAGCACCAGGCAGCGTGTGCCCGGAGCCGTAGCGGCGGTGTCGTCCGGCTCCGCTGCCGAATCCCAGTCGAGCACCCAGTGGCCAACGGGGCCGGTGTGCGGGTGCCGGGTGGTGGGCAGGTCGAGGGCGCCCAGCGCCCGGCCGTCGACCTGTGCGGCCGACCGGTCCGCGGTGGTGGCCCGGGGGATCCAGTGGCGCTCGCGCTGGAAGGGATAGGTCGGCAGAGAGGTGAGCCGTCCGTGCGCCTCCGCCGCGCTCCAGTCGACGTTCAAACCGGCGGCGTACGCGCCTGCCAGGGCCAGCCGCGTCGAGGCGACGTCGTCGCGCTCCCAGCGCAGCGTCTCCAGGAAGACGGGCTCCTTTTCCCCTGCGCCGGGCTCCAGCGACAGCTGCGCGAGCCCGGCCAGCGTGTGCGACAGGCCAATCTCGACGAAGACGTCCCCGGCGCCCCGCGCAGCAGCGCGCACCGCGTCCACGAACCGCACCGGTTCGCGCATCTGGCGCCGCCAGTAGGCGGGCGTAGCCATGTCCGGGCCTGCGGTCGTGCCGGTGAGCGTGGAGATGATCTCCCTTACCGGCGGATGCATGTCGACCGTGGCCAGGACGGACTCATAGGCGTCGAGGATGCCGTCCAGGTGCGCGGAGTGCGCGGCCACCGCGATGCGCAGCCGTCGGCAGGTGATGCCCTGCCGCTCGGCCTCCGCGACGGCCGCGTCGACGACGGCGCGGTCGCCGGAGACGGCGGTGCGCTGCGGTGCGTTGAGCGCGGCGATGCTGATGGTGCCCTCGGCGTCCAGGCCCGCAAGCAGTTCGGACGTGCGCGTCTCGTCGGCGAAGACAGCCGCCATGGCCGCGGCGTCCGGCAGCGAGGCGAGCAGCTTGCCCCGCTCGCAGACCAGGCGGAGCCCGTCCTCAAAGGAGAAGACCCCGGCGGTGTGCGCGGCGGCGTATTCCCCCAGGCTGTGGCCGAGCACGACCTGCGGTTCCACGCCCCAGTCGCTCCATAGGCGGGCCAGCGCGACCTGGAGGACGTACACGGCGGGCTGGGCCAACCGGATGTCGGTCAGCGGGGTGCCGCGGCGTGCGGGGTCCTGGTAGAGCAATGTGGTCAGCCGCTGCCCGGTGTGCCGCTCGAAGTGCGGGTCCGCCGCGTCCAGGGAAGCGCGGAAAACCGGTTCGGCTTCGTACAGGCCACGGCAGCCTTCCAGGTACTCGCCGCCCTGGCCGGAGAAGAGCGCGACGGGCCGCGCGGGGGCAGCGGCCTTCCCGCGCACCAGGCCGATTTCGCCGTCGAGCCGGCCTGCCGTCTCCTCGTCACCGTCAGCCACTGCTTCCAGGAGCGTGGCGAGCGTGCCAGCGTCGGAGCCGACGACGGCGGCGCGGTACGGGAAGTGACGGCGTCCGGCGCCCAGGGTCAGGGCCGCGTCAGCGGGTGCGGGACCGTCCGGGGCGCGCAGGGCCCGCCCGGTGCGCGCGGCCAGTTCGCGCAGCGCAGCGTCGCTGCGGGCGGAGAGCGCCAGCACGTGCACGGGTTCGCGGGGGCCGTCGACGGCCCCCGCGCCGGGTGGCGGAGGCGGGGCCTCCTCCAAGATCGCGTGGGCGTTGGTGCCACCCAGGCCGAACGCGCTCACCCCGGCGCGGCGCGGTCCCTCACCGGCGGGCCAGGGCCCGGTGGTCGACTGTACGTAGAACGGCGACGCGGCAAAGTCGATGGCCGGGTTGGGCCGTTCGAAGTGGAGCGAAGCGGGCAGGGTGCGGTGGTGCAGGGCAAGGGCGGTCTTGATGACGCCCGCGATGCCGCCCGCCCAGCTCAGGTGGCCGATGTTGGTCTTGACCGATCCGATGGCACACGATCCGTTGCGCGCCCCCTCGAATGCCTCGCTCAGTGCCGCGATCTCGATCGGGTCGCCGGTCGGCGTGGCCGTGCCGTGCGCCTCGACGTACGACACGGTCTGCGGGTCGACGTCGGCGACAGCCAGGGCCTGGCGGATGACGGCCGCCTGCCCATTCACACTGGGGGCGCTGAAACCTGGCTTGCCCGCGCCGTCGTTGTTCACGGCGGTACCGCGTACGACCGCGTAGACGCGGTCGCCGTCGGCGAGGGCCTGGGCGTACGGCTTGAGCAGGACAGCGCCGACGCCGCTGCCGAAGACGGTGCCCGTGGCGCGCGCGTCGAAGGCTCGGCAGTGCCCGTCGTGGGAGACCACCAGGCCCGGCTCGGGGCGGTAGCGGTCGATCTGCGGCACGGGCACGTGCGAGCCTCCGGCCAGGGCCATGTCGCATTCGCCCGCGAGCAGCGCCTGGCACGCGAGGTGCAGGGCGTACAGGGACGTCGCGCAGGCTGCCTGCACGGCGACCGTGGGCCCGTCCAGGTCGAGCTTGTAGGCCACCCGGCTGGCGAGGAAGTCGCGCTCTGCGGCCATGGCGAGCTGCAGGTCCTCGGTGGAGTCGAGAAAGTTCGCCGCAGGCCTGCTCGCCTGGCCGCGCAGATGGTTCATCAGGTAGAGGCTGGTGCCGCAACCTCCGTAGACGCCGATGCCGGGCAGGCCGCGGGCACCGGCCGCGCCACCGTCCTCCAGCGCCTCCCAGCACACTTCGAGGAACAGCCGGTGCTGAGGGTCCAGGAGGGCCGCCTCTCGGGGGCTGAAACCGAAGAAACCCGCGTCGAAACGGTCGATGCCGTCGAGCGTGGCGCGCGAGCGCACCCACGGACCGGCGGCGGGGGCCTCGAGGTCGCTGGTCTCCTCCACGTCGACCGACTCGACCCCCTCAACGAGGTTGCGCCAGAAGCGGTCGGGGGTGTCTGCACCAGGGAAGCGGCAGGCCAGGCCGATGATAGCCACTCCGTCGGCCTGCCCGGGCCCGTCGGGATGCCCGCCCGCGTACGGGGTCGTACGCCCGGGCTCGTGAGCGTGGTCGGCCGCGTACGGAGTGGTCTGCCGGGTCCCGTCGGGGTTCTCGTCGTCGTACGGGTTCATCTGCCGAATCCCAACTTTCTCGATCGTGGCCGGTGCTACCTCGGGCGGCGGGCCAGCCGACGCCGCTCGGCCGCGCTCGGCTGGGCGCCGCCCGGCGCCGGGTGCGTCGCGCGCAGGGAGCGGGGCGCGGGAGCAGTTCCGGCAAGCCGGCGGGCGAGCTCGGGCACCGTCGGGTACCGGTAGAGCTCAACCAGGCCGAGCCCCGCTTCGGGGAAGCGCTCGGTGAGCCGGGTGAACACCCGACCGAGGAGAAGGGAGTTGCCTCCCAGGTCGAAGAAGTTCCGCTCGGTGTCGGCCGCGACCGGCTCGTCGAGCACCTCACTCCACACCCCTGCCACGGCCTCGGGCAGCGCCTCCGGGGGTGGCAGGGGCCCGTTGGTGCGGGCCGGGGACGTGGCTGCGGCGCGCGACGCCTGGGTGAGCAGCCATCCCTCCAGCGCTTTGCGGTCGAGCTTTCCGGTCAGTCCCAGGGGCAGCCGGGGCAGCAGGTGCAGCCGGCCCGGCACCGCATAGCCCGGCAGGGTGCCTGCGGCCTGCTTGAGCGCGTCGCGTTCGCGCACGGCCCCGTGGGGGTCCGCGGCGGCGGCGACCAGGCCGGTCACCCGTCCGGTGTCGTCGCGCTGCGGGAAGACCGCCGCCTCCTCGATGCCGTCAACGGCGCGCAGGGCAGCCTCGACCTCACCGAGTTCGATACGGAAACCGCGCACCTTGACCTGGCTGTCCAGGCGTCCGTGGTAGCTCACGATGCCTTCGGCGTCCCGGCTGACCAGGTCGCCGGTGCGGTACCAGCGCCGCTGCGTCCCGTCCCCGTCGTCGAGCAGCGGAAAGCGGCGCTCCGTGAGACGGAGGTCACCCCGGTAGCCGCGGGCGAGCCCCGCACCGCCGATCAGTAGTTCACCGCGCTCCCCGGCCGGACGGTCGCGGCCGCCCTCGTCGACCACGCGCAGCCGTACGCCGCGCAGGGCGCGACCGACGGGGACCTGCTCGGTGTCGGCGGCCGAGCAGGCGTGAAGTGTGGTGTAGACGGTGGTCTCGGTGGGACCGTAGCCGTTGAACACGTACGGGATGGGGGCCAGTTGCGCGACGAGCGCGGGCGTGACGATCTCACCGCCCATGAGCAGCATGTGCAGTCCGCGCACCGCGTCGGCCAGCACGGGGTCGCGCAGCATCAGTTGCACCAGCGAGGGCGTCGACTGGAAATGCGTGACGCCGCCGCCTGCCAGCACGCCGGTGAGAAACTCCGCCCCCTGCTCCGAGACGCCCGACAGGGCGTCGATGTCGGCGACGACAAGCGGAATGCCCCGGGTCAGCGGCCAGAAGAGGTCGACGACGGACATGTCGAAGCACACGTTCGCCGCGGCCAGCCAGCACTGCCGCGTGCGGTCGGCCAGTTGGGGGAGGACCTCGTCGAGGTCCGCGAACAGGCTGCTGACGGCAGCGTGCTCGACGGCGACGCCCTTGGGCGTGCCGGTGGAGCCGGAGGTGTACAGGACGTAGGCCAGGTCATCACCGGTGGGCGGCTGCGGCGCCGGAGCGGCGGTCGCGGGCGCGTCCACGGCGCCTTCCGGGGCGCGCAAGGTCAGACGAGACAGCTCGGCGAACCTGTCGGCCGTGCCCGCATCGACCAGCAGACAGACAGTCCCGTCCAGGACCATGCGAAGCCGAGCGTCCGGCAGTCCCGGGTCGACGGGCACGTACGGGGCCCCGGACGCCATGACGCCCAGCAAGGCCGCAAGGCGCGGTACGCCGGGCGCCATGGACACCGCGACAGAGCGGCCGTCCCTGTAGCCCTCGGCGCGCAGCAGCCGCGCCACGGACTCGGCACGGGACCACAGCTCCGCGCGGGTGACGGACATGGTGGCGTCGGAGGCCGCCAGTGCGTGGGGGTCCCGGTGCACGAGCCTGCGGAACTGCTCGACGACGGAACAGGTCGCGACCTCTTCCCTCTCACGTACGGGCACAGGGGATTCCGCCTCCTCGATTCGATGGGTTTTCGCGACCACGCACAGCCGCACTCATCATCGAGGCGGCGCGCCGACATTAGGCGGGGCAGGAGACCGGGCTCAACGCCCGTCGGCGGCCAGGCCGGAAGTGGCCGCCTCCGGCTCCGCCGCGTCGCCGTGGCACGGGCCTACGCTTCTCCCTGAGCCCTCTGGGACGCACAGCAACCGTGAAGGAGAGCTGCCTCCATGGCAACGCGCCTCGCCATCAACGGCTTCGGCCGCATCGGCCGCACCGTCGCCCGCATCGCCCTGCAACGGCCGGACATCGAGCTGGTGGCCGTCAACGACCTGACGGACACTGCGCTACTCGCCCACCTGCTGCGCTACGACAGCGTGCACGGCCGTCTCGCGGACCCGGTGAACGTCAAGGACGACGATGTGCTCACGGTGGGAGGGGAGCAGATCGCGGTCCTGCGGCAAAAGGACCCGGAGACTTTGCCCTGGGGCGAGCTGGGCGTGGACGTGGTGCTGGAGTCGACTGGCGCGTTCACCGACGCCAAGGCCGCGGCGGCCCACCTGGAGGCCGGTGCGGGCCGCGTGCTGATCTCGGCGCCGTCAAGCAACGCCGACTTCACCGTGGTCCACGGAGTGAACGACGCCGGCCTCACTCCCGCCCACCGCATCGTCTCCAACGCCTCCTGCACCACCAACTGCGCCGCTCCGCTGGCCCAAGTGCTGCACGAGAACTTCGGGGTGCGCCGTGGGCTGATGAACACCTCGCACGCCTACACAAGCGACCAGCGCCTGCACGACGCACCGCACCGCGACTACCGCAGGGCGCGTGCCGCCGCCGTCAACATCGTGCCCACCAGCACCGGCGCGGCACGCGCCGTCGGGCAGGTGCTACCCGAACTCGCCGGACGCCTGGACGGGTTGTCGATGCGGGTACCCGTGCCCGATGGCTCGGTCGTCGACCTCACGGTGGAGGTCGAGCGCTCCGTCACGGCCGAGGAGGTCAACGCCGCCTTCGCCGAGGCGGCCCGCGGGCCGCTCGCGCAGGTCCTCGACTACAGCGAGGCGCCACTGGTCTCCACCGACATCCTCGGCACCTCCGCCTCCTGCACCTTCGACGCGCCGCTGACCATGGTGCTGGGCGGCCCTTACGACGGGTCGCTGGTCAAGGTGGTGGGCTGGTACGACAACGAGTCGGGCTTCTCCCACCGCGCGGTCGACCTCGTGCGCCTTCTGGGCGATCTCGGACCGACGGCCTGACACCGAACTGCCCGGTGCCCCGGCGGTTCGGGTGCACCGGGCGACGTGCTCCCGAGCGCGTTCGACGGGCGCGGGCGGAGCTGCCCGTCGTCGCGGGTGTCAGACGGACCGGGCGTCGCCCCGGGCTTCTGCGCTCACCAGCCCAGCCTGTGCGGCGGCGACGCCCGCCTGAAACCGGCTGATGGCGTGCAACTCCTCCATGAGGGAGGACATGTGGCGGCGGAAGGTCCGGGCGGACATACCGATGCGCCGGGCCACGACCTCGTCCTTGAGGCCGGTGGCGAGGAGTTCCAAGATGGCCGCCCGCATCTCGTCGAGAGCCTCGCCGTAGCCGCTGCTGTCGCCGTCGAAGTCGGTCGCGGACTGCCAGGAGTTGTCAAAGACCTTGTGCAGCAGGGCCAGCAGCGAGGGTTCGTAAACCACCGTCGTGGCCGTTGTGCCGGGTGGTGCCGTCGGGTCCGGTACGAGGGCGGCGTAGCCGTCAACCAGGATGAGCGAGTCCAGCAAGTAGCCGGCTGTACGGATGTCGGCCCCGGCGTCCTGTGCGCCCTGCAGCCGCGGGCGCAGGGCCGTACGGGTGCGTGCGGTGTGCGGCAGCAGCAGCCGAAGGCGGTTGCCCGCCGCGAGTAGTTCGTCGGGCAGGACGCTCTCCGGCGCGGTCTCCTCCGCTCCCAGGGGCTGCATGACGAGCACCTGCGAGGTGGTGACACCGATGGCTTCGGTCAACAGCCGTGCCGCCGTCGCGGGGTTTCGGTGGCGAACGATGCTCTGTTCGCGGCGCAGCAGGCGGTGGTGCTCCCCGAACGCCTCAGCGTAGGGGCTCAGTTCGGTGTGAACCTGGGCGATTTCGCGGTTACGCCGGAGGATCTCCTCCTGCAGCGGCTGGCTGAGCGAGAGCTGGGCCACGTCGGGGGGCACGGCACGATACGCCCGCATCGTCGTGCAGTACTCGGCCAGTTGCATCGACTGGAGTTTGCGCAACCCCTGGTCGACGATGGCGGGTGGGAGGCGGAGGTCGGCGATCATCTGCTCGCGCTGGAGCGGCCCTTCGGCGAGCAGGTGCGCATAGAGGCACGGGGCGGGGTCGGAGGGGCGGGCCGAAGACTCCTCGTCGGAAACGGTGCACGGCGACGGCTTGGCGGCACGGACGCGGGGGGCCTGGGCCGCGGGCGGGCTGGCGAGGGAGACCCGGACGGTGTCGAGGAGGCTCTCCATCATCATCCTTCCAACAGACAGTGGGGGCGGTGCGTGTCGGCCGCGGCTTCGGGGCCGAGCCCGGAGCACCTTTATGGCGCCGGGGGTAGCGATGACAACTGCCGGGGCGTTAAATTCAGTTGGCACTTCATGCGCGGCCACATCAGTTGCCGGATTTCAGCTTAGAGGATGCCTCACGTGGTCATGAAGTGAATTGTGGCATGGTGGCTCTTCGTGAGTGCCGATCCCGCCGCAGCGGCCGGCTCCTGACGGCTTGTGGGAACTCGTCGCTTCGTTGCTGCCGTCGTCCGGCTCCCGTACGCAGGGCGTGGGACCGCGCCGCCGGATGACCGGGCTGTGTTCATGGCGGTGGTGTACGTGCTGGCCGGCGGGTGTGCCTGGCGAAATCTGCCGGTGACATTCGGAGTGTGGCCCGCCACAGCGCACCGTCAGTTCACTGCGTTGATCGGGGCGGAGCTGTGGAGCCGATTGCACCGAGCGGTTCAGGACAAACCCGGTGCCCGGGGTGGGCTCTACTGGCCCCCCCTGTAATTGTCGATGCCGCGTCGGTGCGGGTGAGGGAAGCGCTGACGAACCCAGGCTCAGCCGATCGCGGCAAGAAGGGCAGTAAAGTGATCGTGCCGTCGCGGGCTCAGGGCCTTTCGCCCGCCCTCGCTGTGTCAGCCGAGAACATGCACGCCGGCCTCGCCCTCAAGTCGCTGACGTGCGGCATGTCCGCCATCTGCCCGCGGCCCGGCCCCGCGTCGCACCGTCCGGCCACACTCTCCGTCGACGGGGCGTACTTCTCCGCCGACCGCCTCGCCCGGCTGCGTGAGCGGGGGTTGATCCCATACATCGCCCGGTCCGGCATCGGGTTCGGCGAACAGCCCGGCTGGTACCGCTGGAAGAGCGAGCGATCCAGAGCCTGACTGTTCGACTACCGCTGCCTCACCGTCCGATACGAGCCAAATAGCTTCCACTTCCCGGCTTTCTTCGGCATGACCGCCACCGTGATCCGCTACAAGAAACTTGCAAAATCTGCTACTTGGGGCTCCTCTTGCGAGGCGCGTGGGGAACGATGCCAGCAACCAACGGCCCGTGCCGGTTCGCTACTACGCGCAAAAATAACGCAAACGGGGAGAATCAAGGTCGGAGGTACGTCGAACTGTGGCCGAAAATCCCTCATTCGAGATCGGTGTGCTGGGAAGGCGACTCAACCACCTCTTCGCCACCGTGCACCCCGCGGAGAGAGGCCCGTACAGCAACGAGGAGGTCGCCGGCGCGGTGCGCGCGAAAGGCGGCGACATCTCCAAGGCGTACATCGCGTACCTGCGCAACGGGCAGCGCCGTAACCCCACCGTGCAGCACGTGACGGCGCTGGCCGCCGTCTTCGGCGTCCCCCCGGCCTACTTCTTCGACACCGACACCGCGCGCGACACGGACTCCGCGCTGGAGCGCGTCGTGGCGCTCAGAGAGAGTGGACTCGGCCAAAGTGAGTGGGAAGCGCTGCGGGACCACGGAGTGACGAAACTCGCGGCCCGGGCCCAGGGCCTGTCGCCCAGGGGACTGCTCGCCGCCACCCGGATCGTCGACCAGATACGCACCATAGAGGGGCTTCCGGCACCCGACGACGCCTGAGGCCGGCCTGGGTGCTCTACCAGGTGACCGCCTGCGGCCATGCCGCTTGAGTCCGGTGCGCGAAGCGAGTGGCCCTGCGTAGCGTCCCTTCCGCTGCCACACGGAGGGAGACATCAGGCATGGTGAGCAAGCTGATCGACCGGAACGAAAGGTTCCTCGGCATCCTGGATCGACTGACCAGCAAGTCGATCGACGACTACTACAACCCGTACAAGCTCTTCGAATGGCCCGAGTCCCTGCCGGACCGGATGTGGTGGATGAGTCCGGAACTCACCACGGCGCACCACACCGCCGCGGCGGAACGGCTCACCCAGGAGCAGTTGTACGCCCTCTCCCGGCACGAGAGCATCAACTTCTACAGCCTCAATGTGCACGGCATCAGGGAACTGCTCATCGAGGTGACCAAGCGGATCCACACCTCGGGTTTCGAGACGCCGTCGGAGTTCTTCCACCACTTCATCGGTGAGGAGAACGAACACATGTGGTTCTTCGCCGAGTTCTGCCTGCGGTACGGCAAGAAGATCTACCGGCAGCCCGGTGGTGCGAGCGCCGAGATACCCCGCTCGGACGTCGAGAGTCTCCTGGTCTTTGCCAGGATCCTCATATTCGAGGAACTCGTCGACCACTTCAACTCGACCATGGCGGCGGACGACCGGCTCCACGAGACGATCCGGGCCATCAACCGCATCCATCACCAGGACGAGTCCCGCCACATAGCCTTCGGGCGCGAACTCGTCGCCGCTCTCTTCGAGCAGGTGTGCCAGAGCGCGACCGAGGAGGAGCTGCGGGAGATATCCGACTACCTGCGCCGCTACATGACCTTCAGCTTCGAGTCGCTGTACAACCCGCAGGTCTACCGCGACGCGGGCATCCCCGACCCCCTCGGCGTACGCCAGGAACTGCTCGCGTCACCGCAGCGAGAGGAGCTGGAGCGAAACACCTTCCGCAAAACGTCCCGCTTCCTCCAAAATACAGGCATCCTCTGATGGCCCGCCCCGCCGCCGAAACGCGGCCCCTGGACACGGAACGGCGCACGGGTATAGCGCGGCCCCCGGCCCACCCGCCGATCCTTGGCCCGGAGCAAACAGCGCTGCTGCGGGCTCTCGACGCGCACTTCGCGTCGTGGGGGACCGGCGCCGGCGCCCAGGAGATCCTGCCACCCCCGCTCTACCCGGTGTCCGACCTGGAGAAGTTCGACGTCTACACGAATTTCCCGCATCTGGCCCTGGTCGCCTCCCCGCTCGACCTGACGCCAGAGGCTCCGAAGCCGCAGGACGGCAGCTTCGCGCCAGAGGAGGTGCAGCCCGCCGCCTTCGGGCTGCCGCACGCCACCTGCTACGGCGCCTACCTCTACTACGAGAACACCGAGGTGGACGACGAGACCCTGGTCACACTCGTCAACCAGTGCTTCCGTCGCGAGGAGCACTACGACGGACTGCGCCGCCTGCTCAGCTTCCACATGCGCGAGACGGTCGCGCTGGGCGGCTTCGAGCACACCCAGCGAGTGCTCGGGTCCTTCGCCAAGCGCACCCAGGCGTTCGCCGACGCCCTCGGCCTCGACATGGAGAAAGTCCCGGCCAGCGACCCGTTCTTCGACTCCGGCGAGCTCCCGGGCCCTGCTGGCCAAACTCAGCCCCGTAAAGTACGAGTTCCAGGTGGGCGGACTCGCCGTCGCCTCCGTCAACACGCACCGGAACTTCTTCGGCGAGCGCTGCGACATCCGGCTCGCGCGTAGCGGCGACCACGCCTTCACCGGCTGTGCGGCCTTCGGCCTGGAGCGCTGGGTGTCCGTTCTGTGTGACCAGCACAGCGGCGATGCCGAAGCGGCGCTGGAACACGTTGCCGACGCCGCACGGCGAAGCGGCTGAGATGGGTCCTGCTCACGTCGGCGTCGACCTGGTCCCGCTCGCCCGCGCTCGCGCACTCGTCGAGCCCGAACGCGCCCCCGTACTGCGCAAGATGCTCACCACCGCCGAGTACGAGCAGTGCACCGTCACCGGCCGCCCCGACTGCGAGGGCGTCGCCGGACGGCTGGCCGCCAAGGAGGCCGTCTTCAAGGCACTGCGCACGAGCGGGCGCACACTGTGCTGGCACGAGATCGAGATCCTCACGGACGCCGGGGGCAGGCCCCAGGTGCGGCTGCACGGATGGACCGCGCGCCACGCCGCTACCCAGGGCATCGCCCATATCGACGTCAGCATCACCCACGACGACCCGTGCGCGATCGCGGTGGCGCTGTGCACATCGGAAGCCCCCAGGTTGTCAGGGGCGGCCTCTCCCTGACCTCGTACTCCCGCCTGCGTCATCCCCTTCCACCGCCAGCAAAGGAGCGGATATGGCTTCGACCGGTATAGACGAGGTACGCGCGTGGATCCTGCGCCGCCATCCCGCGCGCACGACACTCCCCCTCGACGAGAACCTGATCGAGAACCGTCTGGTCGACTCGCTGTCCTTTGTCGAACTCGTCTACGCGATCGAAGGCGCGGCCCATGTGGAGATCGACTTCGACACCATCGACCTCCAGGACTTCCAGACCCTCTCCTCCATCGAGAAGGCCTTCTTCACCATCGCCTGAACAGGCCTCGGCACCCTGAGGAGTTGGAACCCATGGAAGCTGTCTCCTACACCGCCCAGTGGACGGCCGCCGCACGCGCGGTGGAGTCGGAACGCACCGAGGAGTCGCTGTTCAACGACCCGTACGCACGCGACCTGGCCGCCCCCCGCGGCTTCGAACTGCTCGACAAGTACGGCGGGGGCGGCCTGTTGCACTTCATCGCCATCCGCACGCGGTACTTCGACGACAGCGTCGAGGTGCTCCTGCGGGAGTCGGGGGCGCGGCAGGTCGTGCTCGTCGCAGCGGGCATGGACACCCGGGCGTTCCGGCTGCAGTGGCCGGACGGCACGACCGTGTACGAGGTGGACCACACCGCGCTGATGGAGGAAAAAGCACGCCGCCTGGCGTCCCGGGACGCCAGGCCCGCGACGGACCGCCGCGAGGTAGGCGCGGACCTCGCGCAGGGGTGGCTTCCCGAACTGCGGCACGCAGGCTTCGACCCGCAGCAGCCGACGCTGTGGATCGCCGAGGGCCTGATGTTCTTCCTCACCCGCGACCAGGCCGCGGACCTGCTCGCCCTGCTCGGCACGGCCTCGGCCCCCGGCAGCCGCCTCGCTGTCGACTTTGCCAGCCGGGCGCTGCTGCGCAGCCCCTTCTCACAAGAGTTCCTGACGGCGCTTCGCGAGGACGGTACGCCGTGGCAGTTCGGCACAGACGAGCCCGAGGAGTTCCTCGCCTCGACCGGCTGGAAGGTCCGCGACCTGAAGGAACCAGGCCAGCCGGGGGCCGGCGAGGGGCGCTGGCCGTACGAGATCCAGCCCAGGGAGCGGCGAGGCTCCCCACGCAGCTGGCTGGTGCGCGCCGAGTTCGTGGGCCGATGACCGGCCGGGGCGTGCGGGCGTCCCGGCTCTTCTCCTCGACGAGGTGGTGCGCGGACCGGTACCGGATACGGAGTGTGACTGCGTCGAAGCAGGGGAGAGGGGGTGAGGGAGGCGGAGATACGCGCTGCGGGGGAGTGGCGCGGCCGACTGCCTTCCGTCAGGTGCGCCGGGCGAGCCGTCTCCCACTGCGGGTACGGGGGCGCGCCGTAGCCGTGCGGTACGTAGCGCACGGCACCGCGGCCGGTGGGATTCGAGCCGGACGCAGCGGGGGCCAGCAGGACGTGCATGTCTCTCTCTGTGGCGTTTCCGCAGGTGAGAGGCGTCATGCGTTGAGGTTCGAGTCCCACCCGCCCCACTCGAACACGCCTCTGGAGAATCGATGCGACCTGCGCTCCGGTGACGACAGCCCGGGGCGGGGCGCTTACGGGGCCGGAGGCTCATCGCTGCGTCTGTGACGGGTTCTCGCCCAGGGGGCCGGCGGACGCGGCGTGCGGCGATGCCGCTTCCCACTGTGCCGCCAGCTTCCGCAGGTCGGCGTCGGCCAGCTGGCGCGGGTAGGCCCACCGCAGCAGGGGCGCGGTCATGGCGGTGGTCACGAGGGCCATGACGACCATGAGCGAGTACAGCTTTGAGTCGAGCAGCCCCAGTTGCAGTCCGACGCCGAGGATGATCAGTTCGGTGAGGCCTCGGGTGTTCATCAGGATGCCCAGCACCGTTGCCGACCGCCCGGTCTGCCCCGCGGCGCGCGCTCCGAGGTACGCGCCGCCGAACTTGCCTCCGATCGCGACGAGGAGGATCAGGCACAGCTCGCCGAGGCCGTTCCCGTCCAGTGTGCTCAGGTCCACCTTCAGTCCGGCCACCGTGAAGTACGCGGGCAGGAGCAGCCAGGTGATTTTGTCGAGGCGGTCGACGACCGCCGCGCGCAGCTGCTCCGTGCCGTGGCGCGGGACGATCGCGCCCGCGAGGAATGCGCCGAAGATGAAGTGCAGTCCGAACCACTCGGTCAGCGCGCCCGAGACGAGGAGCAGCACCGTCAGCACACTGTGCGGCGTGGTCCAGGAGCCGCGCGGCCCGCGGGCCGCGCGGGTCGGCTCCCGGGCGGCCAGAAACCTGCCGAGGAGTGGGCGCACCACCGTGATCATGACAGCCGCGTAGGGCAGCACCAGCAGCACTCGCCAGGAGTTCTGGCTTTCCGTGAAGGTGAGGACGGCGGCGAGCAGCAGCCAGGCGACGACGTCTCCCGCGGCTGCGCTCGCCATCGCCAGCGCACCCACCCTGGTGTGCTGGATGCCCCGGTCGGTGAGGATGCGGGCCAGGACGGGGAAGGCCGTGATGGACATGGCCGCGCCGACGAACAGGAGGAAGCCGACCCGGTCGCCGGCCGCGTGGTCGTTCCACAGCCACATCGCCAGCGGTATGCCGAGCCCGAACGAACAGACGATCGACCCCGCGGAAACGCCGGCCGTGGCACGCCTGTTCCCGCGCAGCAGCCGGTGGTCGAGCTCCAGCCCGACGAGGAACATGAACAGCGCGACGCCGAGGTTGCCGAGCGCGCCGAGCATCGGCTGTATGTCCGAGGGGAAGACCGCGTCCGAGAGGGTCCCGTCGAAGAGCGTCGGACCGAGGAGGACCCCGGCGAGGATCTCGCCGACCACCGCGGACTGGCCGCACCTCTGCGCGAGGCGCCCGAGGGCGTGCGCGAGCGCGAGGATCAACGCCAGACCGACCATGGTCATGACAGTTTGATGGGTTGTCATGGGCGCTCCAGATCCATCTCTGCCGGGTAAGGACCCCGCGCTGAGGTCCCGCATCCGGTGCGAACAGCGGAAGGGCCGGGACGCCGGTGCGTCCGGTGCGTCGGTTCCCGGGGCGGCGGCCCGCCCGTTGCGCCGTACCTCGTCGTCGTGCCGGAACGCGGGCTCGTACCGTGGCGACCGCCCGGTGCACGACCGGAATCCGGGGCGGTGCACGGTGCCGATCCTGCCCTGATGCTTCCTCTGGTAACCGTCTGGTCGGTGAGGCGCCCTCGGGCAGGGAGCGCGGCCGGGGGAGACCGGGCGCGGAGGGTGTGGGGGCCTCAGGGGCGGGTCCGGGGCCCGGCTGCGGCGGAGCGGGTGGTCAGGCAGGCCGCAAGGAGGGCTGCGGTCGGGGCGGCGAGGAGGAGGGCGGGGGTGCCGAGCGCGCCGCCCAGGGCGGCGCCGCCGAAGGAGCCCGCGGCGAAGCCGACGGTGGTCATGCTGTTGGCCCAGCCCTGGACCTCGTGGTCGGCGCCCGGCGGGGTCGCGGCGCCGAGGACGGTGAAGAAGCGGGCGAAGACCGACCCGATGGCGAGACCCGCGGGGACGCAGACCACGGCCACCGCGGCCGGGGGGAGGTAGAGGGCCGCGCCGATGCCGCCCGTGCCGGCCGCGAGCAGGACGAGCAGCACCGGCAGGGCCGTGGCGCCGGTGCCCGGCAGCCTGCCGAGGACCAGCGCGCCGACGATGCTGCCGACGGAGAGGCCCGCGAGGAGCCAGCCGCTGTAGGCCGCCGCGTGCCGCTGCTGCGCGTAGACGGTCAGGGACACCTCGGTGGCCGCGAGGGCCGCGCAGAAGAGGAACTGCGCGCAGAGCAGGAGGACCAGCGGGGCGCCCGGCGCGGGGCGGGCGCGGCCCGTGGCCCCCGGGGGCGCGGGCCGGTGGTCGGGCAGGGCGGACAGGAGGAGGACGGCGAGCGCCATCAGGGCGCCGATGAGGGCCAGGGGAAGCACGGGGGAGAGCGAGGTGCTGAGCCAACTGGCCAGGATGGGGCCGGTGATCAGGGACAGGTCCATCAGCGCGGATTCCAGGGCGTTGGCCGAGGAACGTCCGCCGCCGCGGTCCACCGCGGTCCAGTGGGAGCGCAGCAGGATGCTCGCGGGCGGGAAGAAGGCACCCATGAGGACGGCCGCCGCGAGGACGAGGGGGAGGGGCGCCGCGCGGGCCGCGGCGACGGCGATCCCGGCGAGTCCTGCCGCGTAGCCGGCCAGGCAGGTGCGCAGCACCGCGCGCGCCCCGCGCCTGGCCGCCTGCCGGCCGCGCAGCGGGCTGGTGGCGGCGTTGGCGACGAGCATGGCCGCGACGACGGCGCCGGCCCCGGCGTAGGAGTAGCCGGGCGAGACGAGCAGCATCACGCTGACCGGGAACATGCTGATCGGCCACTTCGACAGGAGGCTCGCCGCGGCGAGCCGCGTGGCGCCCGGGGCGGCGAGCACGTCCCGGTAGGTGGCGAGCAGGCCGGCCCGGGGAGGCGGGGACGCGGTGGCGGGCGCGGGCAGCTTTCCGGAATCGGGTACCGGCATGTCAGGAGGCCGCCGCGGCGGCGTCCGTGCCGTCGGCGGGTGCCGCGGGCCGGGTCTCCACCCGGACCAGCGACCTGATGCGGGCCAGTGTCGCGAGGACCGCGTCGGTGTCCGGTCCGTGGACCGCCGCGCTGAACGGGATGCTGACGTTGTCGTGCGTGGCGGGGACGTGCTCGCCCGGCGCATAGCCGAGTTCCACGCTGTCCACCCCGGGCAGCCCGGCGGCCTCCTCGGCGCCGTGCACCGCGACGAGCGGTCCCGGCCCCTGCTCGTTGTGCACGACGACCGAGCCGAAGCGGACCGGGAAGTCGACGGGCCCGTCGAGCAGGGCCGGGCGCCGTCCGAGGTAGCAGGCGATCGTGTCGTGGAAGGGGCGCAGCCCGCCGTGGGCCATCCACAGGTCGACGGCCGGGCCGCCGGAGAGCCGGGCGCCCACCTCGATGAGGTGGACGCCGTCCGCGGCGCACTTGACCTCGGTGTGGCTGGGGCCCCTGCGGATGCCGAACGCGGTCAGGACACTGCGCGTGTACTCCTCCACACGCGCGAAGTCGCCGTGTTCCCGGCCGACTTGGACGATGTCCCAGAGCGGGAAGTCGTAGTCCGCGTCGTCGGGCCGCAGGTACTCCCACATGTCGACGATCCGGTGCTCGCCGTCCGAGCTGAAGAAGTTGACGGCGAACTCCCGCCCCCGTACGTACCGTTCGACGAGCCACTCGCGGACCGGCTCGCGGTAGACGTCATGGGTGACCCTCGGCTCCAGGTCCGCTAGGTCCGCCGCGGTGGAGTAGACGCGGACGCCCTGGGACCCGGCGCCCAGCGTCGGCTTGACGATGACGGGGAACCCGATGTCGTGGGCCGCCCGCGCGATCTCGTCTGCCGAGTGGACGAGGCGGAACTCCGGTATCCGCAGGCCCGCTTCTGCGCCGTGCGCCCGCATGGCCGCCTTGCTGCGCCTGGCCCAGGCGAGGGTGTGGTCGTTGCCCGGGAGGCCGAGTCGGTGCGCCAGCACGTCGGTGAGGTGGACCCCGGCTTCGAGGCAGGGGACCACGGCCCTGGCGTCGACGCCCGCGTCGGCGAGGAGGCGCTCGGCCTCGTCCGGGTCCGCCGTGTAGAGGGACAGGTCGTCGCCCTCGGCGTGCCGGTCGAGGGAGGCGAGGTAGGCGTGGGTGTACACGGAGACGACACGGAAGCCGAGATCGCGCGCCGCGGCCTTGAAGGGCCAGCCCTGCCGCACCGGGTCTACCAGGACGATCGCAGGTGCACTGGTGGTCATGGGCCGCCTCTCCTCGGTCGTGCGCGCAGGCCGCGCCCGTGGTGGGCGGCCGTGCGCTGCCCGCAATTCTGTCCGCGGGTCCGGGCGCGGGGCACGTACCGGCAGACGGTCCCGGCGGACGGCGCGGACGCCCGGCGGTGCAGATCCGCTGCCCGGCAGGACGGAGCCGCGGCCGGCGGTGGGCGACGGCCGGCAGCGCCTGGTGGTGAGCGGCGGGCGGCGGCCGGCGGTGCCCGGTCGTGAACGCGGTGCGGCGCCCGGCGCCCCCCGAGGAGGGCCGGCCGGCGTGGGACCCGGAAGGGCCGGGAAACCGCGGTGAAAGCAATTCAAACGATGGGGAGAGGAGAGTTTCTTCACCGCGAGAGTCGGAATATGGGCGGTCGGAAGTCCCCGACTCGCCTCATTTCAGGCGTAGTTGCATGCGGCCCGCATTGATGTTTTCGGCCACGATCCCACGTTTCACGTCAACATGGCCGGTTGTCCTGAGCGGGGCCGTGGCTACGCGGCCTCAAGCGCCTACGATCTCTGGGCAGCCCGGGGGTTCACCGCTTGCTTGAACGCAAAGGACATGCATGTCTCTCTGCTTGCACTCTCTGTATGGTGACGCGCCCGTCCGCGCAGTACAGGAACCGTCGACCGTTCGCACAGCAAACGTTCCGGCGCCGCCGGTCTCCGTCGTTCTGCACGGGGGCGACCCCCTGACCCGCGCCGGCATCATGGCCCACATTGGCCAGCAGCGCGGCATGAGAGTCCTGTCGGACTCCGGCCACCCACTCGGCGACTCCACGGCCGTCGCCCTGGTCCTCGACGACCGCCTGGACGTCAAGTCGGTCGCCAGGCTGCGCAAGCTCGCCGCGGACTACGGCAAACGCGTGGTGCTGGTGATCGGCGAACTCGACGAGCACCGGCTCGACCTGGTCATCGAGGCCGGAATCCTCTCCGTCGTGTGGCGCCACCAGGCCACCCCCGCGCAGCTGGTGAAGGCGATCAGGGCGACCGCGAGGAACGAGGGCGACATGCCGGGCGACCTGCTGCGCAGGCTCCTCGCCCACCTCGAACGCCAGGCCCGGGGAACGGTGTTGAGCACCGTGGCGACCGGCAGGCCCACCGGGCGCGAACTGAACGTGCTGGAACTGGTGGCGCACGGACTCGGCACCAAGGAGATAGCCGAGCAGCTCAGTTACTCCGAGCGCACCATCAAGGGCATACTGCACGACGTCATGACGCGTCTGAATTTGCGCAATCGCGCGCACGCGGTGGCCTATGCGATTCGTGAGGGCTATATGTGACGCGTCCCCGCGGCAGCTCCGGAAAATCACCTGACGGCAGTGTGTTCCGGCCCGTGCGAGGGCCGTGAACCGTGGTGGCCCGCGCCGAACCCCGAGGTTCGCCGCGGGCCGCCGCAGCCCGGGTGCCGGTGCCGCCTCAGGACCGCAGCAGCGCAAGCAGCTCGCCGCGCAGCGCGCTGTCGTCGCCGAACGCCCCGAGGAACGAGGTCGATGTCATCTCGGCGCTCGCCTTGATGCCCCGCATCGTCATGCAGAGGTGCTCGCCCTTGGCGATCACCGCGACGTCCTCGGCGCCGGTGATGTCCGCCACCTCCTGTGCGATGTCGGCGACGAGCCGCTCCTGCACCTGGAGCCGGTGGGCGTGGCGGTGGGCGACCCGGGCGAACTTCGAGAGGCCGAGCAGCCGTTTGGTGGGCCGGTAGGCGATGTCGACCGAGCAGTTGAACGGCAGCAGGTGGTGCTCGCACAGCGACCACACCCGGATGTCGGAGACCACCACCATCTGGCTGGTGGTCGTGGTCTCGAAGAGGGTGTCGATGGTCCCGGGGTCGTAGTCGATGAACTCGCGCCACCAGCGCGCGAACCGTTCGGGCGTCTGGCGCAGCCCGTCCCTCTCCGGGTCCTCGCCGATCTCCTTGAGCAGGCGCTGCGCGAGGTCGACGAGCGGGTCGGCCCCGCTCTCCTCCTCGGCGGCGGCCTGCGGTTCGACGGTGTTCATGGTCACTTCAGACACCCCTCTTCTGTCCCCAGACCAGCGTGTGCAGCCGGGTGGTCACGTTCCATCCACGGTCGATGACCGAGGAGACGAGTTCCTGCATGTGCTTGTCGATGTCGTGCGGGTTCTGCCCCTCGGGCATGATCCAGACGGATTCGATGCCGAAGTCGGAGACGAGGGCGGCCACTTCGTCCAGGTCCGCGGTGGTGCGGCAGACGAACTTGAAGGTGGTGCCCGGCGTGGCGGCGAACCGTGTCAGCGCCTGCGGCACGATGCGCCGCCCGGCCGGGTCCCCGGAGTGCGACAGCTTCGGCGAGACGTTGAAGCGCACGCCGGGCCGTACCAGCCTGCTGTCGGGTACGCGGGTCCCGTTGGTCTCGAACTCCACCTCGGTCCCCGCGTCCCGCAGGATGTCGACCAGCGGCAGCAACCGCGCCTGCTGGCTGAGCGGTTCACCTCCGGAGATCACCACGAGGCCGACGCCGAGCCCCATCAGCTCCTCGGCGACCGAGGAGACCGGCCGCCTGTGCAGCTCGACCTTGGGGTCGTAGCTGACGCCGCTGTCGCTGATGCCCTGCCAGTCCCAGGTGTAGGGCGTGTCGCACCAGCGGCAGGACAGGTTGCAGCCGCCGAGCCGCAGGAAGCCGCACCTGCGGCCCAGTGACCGTCCCTCTCCCTGGACGGCCTCAAGTGGGGCCGAAGATCTCGTTGACCACGAGTTCCGGTTCCACGGGGCACCACCTCCTCTTCGTGTAGGGCGTGCGCCGGTTGCTGTGGGTGCTGTGCCTGGCAGGACGGGGCCCGGCTCAGGGCCGGTACTCCGCCCAGGTCTTGGGCGTCTCGGAGACACGGACCGAGGTCAGTTCGGGAAAGTCCTTCTCCCACTGGGTGAACATCCAGACCGCGAGGTTCTCCGCGGTCGGGTTGCCGTCGACCACGTCGTTGAGGTGGCGGTGGTCGAGGGTCTCGTCGAGCCACTTCTTGAACACGGACAGGTCGCCGTAGTCGCGTACAAATCCGACCGGGGTCAAGTCACTCTGCTCGGCGCTCAGTTCGAGTTCCACTGCGTAGTTGTGTCCGTGCAGGCGGGCGCACTGGTGGCTCTCGTGCAGGCCGCCCAGCTGGTGGCTGGCGGAGAAGTCGAACCGCTTGGTGATGCGGAGGGTCATGAGGTGGGTCGAGCCTTTCTGCGGGAACGGGGACGGTGGGGGCGGCGGTGCGGTGGTGCGCGGTGGCCGGCGCCCTCCGGCGCGCGGACGCCGTGTCTGCTCTCTGGCGTGCGTGGACGCCGTGCTCTGCTCTCAGGCGTGCGTGGACGCCGCGTCCGGGTGGACGCCGAGCTTCGCCAGCACCGAGCGGCGCGACACGACCGGTTCGAGGCCCGCGCCGCCGCCCACGGGCGGGGCCAGCGGCTCGATCAGCGTGTCCGGGTCGGACTCGAAGAAGAACACCAGCGAGAGCAGTTCCTCGTCGGGCGCGCTGGGGCTCGGGGCGAGCACCCGGTGCAGCAGCGCCCGCCAGCGGCCGTCCGTCCACTGCTCCATGAGGTCGCCGAGGTTCACCACCAGCGCGTCGGGGTGGTAGGGGGGCGCGAACCACCCGTCGGCCTCGTTCCAGGCCTGGAGGCCGCCCACGCCCTGCTGGCGGCTGAGGATGGTGAAGGCTCCGAGGTCGGTGTGCGGCCCGTTGCGCAGCTGTCCGCTCGCCACCTCGCCCACCGAGGTCAGCGACGGGTACCAGCTCACGTTCTGGGTCCAGGTGGCGTGGGCCGCCCGCCGGCTGAAGAAGTCCTCGGGGAGCCCGAGCACCTCGGCGAAGAGCACGTTCAGGGAGTGGGCGACGCGCTGCATGTGGCCGGTGTAGGCCTCGACGGCGGGGCGCAGGGCGGGCAGCACCGGGTCGGGCCAGCGGTTGGGCGGGTAGTTGTAGCGGTCGGCCGCCTCGTCGCCCGAGCGGTACGCCGGGCCCGCGTAGAAGGACTCGTGCAGGTCGGGCTCGGCGTGAGGCGCCTCGCCCTCCTCCCGTGGCACCCCCACGCCGCCGCCCGGGTGCATTTCGAGCCAGCCGCTCTCGTAGGGCGCGCCGATGGCGTACGGCGCCTTGGCCTCGTGCGGGAGGGCGAAGAACTCCCTTCCACGGGCGCGCAGTTCGTCCATGGCCTCACGCGGCACTCCGTGCCCTTCGAGGAGGAACATGCCGGTCTCGCGCAGCGCCCGGTCGAGCGCCGCCGCGACGGCGCGCCGCTCCTGGGGCGAGGCGGTGTGCCAGGCGCGCAGGTCGACGGTGGGTATGGCGCTTTTCATGGTGGCTCCTTTCGTGTGGTGCGTGGTCGGGAGAGTCAGGCGCGCAGGGCCGCGCCGACCGCGGCGGCGAGGATGTCCACGCCCTGGTCGAGCTCGCCGTCGGTGACGGTCAGCGGCGGCAGGAGTTTGACGACGGACCCGTCGGCGCCGGACGTCTCGACGAGCAGCCCACGCCGGAACGCCTCCGCGGACACCCGGGAGGCGGGGCCCTCCGCGGCGTCCGGGGACGCGGGGAAGCAGAGCCCGGCGGCCAGCCCCCGCCCCCTGACGGTGAGTTCCGCGTCCGGATGGGCACGGGCGATCTCGCCGAGCGCGGCGGCGAGCCGTTCGCCCGAGCCCCGTACGGCCTTCTCCAGGTCGTTGCCCGACCAGTAGGCGCGCAGCGCGGCGGCGCCTGTCACGAAGGCGGGGCCCACGCCGCGGAACGTGCCGTTGTGCTCGCCCGGCTGCCAGACGTCGAGTTCGGGGCGGATCAGCGTGAGCGCGAGGGGGAGCCCGTAGCCGCCGATCGACTTGGACAGGCAGACCATGTCGGGGACGATGCCGGCGTCCTCGAAGCTGAAGAACGGGCCCGTGCGTCCGCACCCCATCTGCACGTCGTCCACGATCAGCAGCACCGCGCGCCGGCGGCAGACCTCCGCGAGCGCGCGCAGCCAGTCGTCCCCCGCCGCCCGTACCCCGCCCTCTCCCTGCACCGTCTCGACGATCACGGCGGCGGGCGTGTCGAGTCCGCTCCCGGGGTCGGCGATCATGCGGTCGAGGAGCTCGGGGGACCCGTCCCCGTACCCGTCGTAGGGCAGCGAGACGGTGTGGGCGAGCGGGACGCCGGCGGCGGCGCGCTTGGCGGCGTTGCCGCTGACGGCGAGAGCCCCCAGCGTCATGCCGTGGAAGGAGTTGGTGAAGCCGACCACGGTGGTGCGGCCGGTCACGCGGCGGGCCAGCTTCAGGGCCGCCTCCACCGCGTTGGCGCCCCCGGGCCCCGGGAAGACGACGCGGTAGTCGAGGGACCTGGGCGCGAGCACGGTCTCCCGCAGCGCCGAGAGGAAGTGGCGCCGGGCGACGGTGAACATGTCCAGGGAGTGCGCGACCCCGTCCCTGCTCAGGTAGTCCATCAGCGCACGCTTCAGCACGGGCGGGTTGTGTCCGTAGTTCAGCGCGCCGGCGCCGGAGAAGAAGTCCAGGTAGCGGCGGCCGTCCTCGTCGTGCAGCCAGCTGCCCCTGGCCCGGTCGAAGACCACGGGCCAGGCTCTGCTGTAGCTGCGGACCTCGGACTCCATCTCCTCGAACACGCTCATCTCAGGCCTCCCGCGCGGCCACCGCGGGGGCGGCGTAGACGGTGGGGTCGTGGACGCCCGCCGCGACGAACGCCTCGCGGCGCTCGACGCAGGACGCGCACCGCCCGCAGTGCAGCTCCTCGCCGCGGAAGCAGGTCCAGGTGTCGGCGAACGGCACGGAGAGCCGGTCGCCGAGCGCGATGACCTCGCGCTTGAGCAGCCGGGAGAGGGGCGCGACGAGGTCCAGGTCCGGGTGGGCGTGGCCGCGCGTCGCGATGCGCTCCATGGTGAGGAAGGCGTCGAGGAATTCGAGCGAGGTGTCCGAGGGGCCGATGTCCTCGGCCATGATCCCGAAGGCGACGGCCTCGGCCCGCTCGACGACGGCCAGCGCGAACGCCGCGGAGAGCAGCAGGGCGTTGCGGTTGGGAACGATGTTGGGGCGCCCGGGGACGGCGACGCCGCCCCCGGCCGCCGCGCCGCCGGGGTGCCCCTCGTCCGGGACGTCGACGGAGGGGTCGGTCAGGGAGGACCCGCGCAGCACGCCGCGTGCGCCGCCGAGGTCGGCCTCCTCGTACGGCGCGCCGAGCCGCTCGGCCGCCAGCCTGGCGCAGGCGAGCTCGCGGCGGTGGCGCTGCCCGTAGTCGATGCCGAGCAGGTGCAGTTCGTGGCCCTGCGCCCGCAGGTGGTACGCCATGGTGACGGAGTCGATTCCGCCGGACACCACCGCAATGATCTTCGACATGCGTCGTCCTCGCTTCGTGAGTTCACCGGGAGGGTGGCCGGCCGCTCGGTCTCGGCTCCGCCAGTAATGCTGCGGCGCGGCAGGGGGTGCGGAACATGTCCTGAGGTACGGGCGAGCAGCGCCGCGCCGGCGTCCTCCCGTGCAGCGGGGGTGCTGGAAGGACAGGGCCGCGCGGCCGGGCGGACGGTGTCGCGAGCCGGGGCCGCGCGGCCGGGCGGGTGCCGTCCGCGGTCATGGCCGTGTCACCGTCCCCCGGGTGGGGCGACCGGGCGGGGGCAGGCACGGCAGAGGCCCGGACCCCGCGGCGGCGCGGAACCCGGGCCTCGGACGGCCTGCGGAGCGGCGGGTCAGTTCCGCTGGGCCCGCAGCACGAACCAGTGGCGGGCCAGGTGAATGCCCTCGGACGTGGTGGCGCGCGCGGCGTAGCGCTCGAAGGCGTCGCGGTCCGCGGCGGAGTCGTAGTCCTCGAAGATCGGCACCATCTGCAGGAACCTGTCCAGGTCCGCGGGCGTGTGGAAGTACTCGTCGTAGGTGAACTCGCGTGCGTGGTCGACGGTGAAGCCCGCGCGCTCCAGCCTGTCGCTCTCCTCGCGCAGCACCGGGGTCTTGGACCAGCGCCCGTACAGCTGGCCCCTGCCGAAGACCTCCTTCAGCTCCTGGACGTCCCGCTCCGCGATGCCCAGGTGGACCACGGAGCCGCCCGGCCGCAGCACCCGGCGGAACTCCTCGGGGAACAGCGGGCCGCGCCGCGAGGTCACCACGTCGAACGCCCCGTCGGGGAAGCCGGTGGCCGAGGCGTCGCCGAGCGCGAACTCGACGTGGTCGAGCCCCGACGCGGCGCGGTGGCGCTCGGCCGACGCCAGCATCTCCGGCGACAGGTCGAGCGCGTCCACCCGGCCGAAGGAGGGGGCGACGGCCAGCAGATTGCGGCCGTCCGCACACCCCACGTCGAGCAACCTGCCGGTGGGCGAGGCCAGTTCGCGCACCAGGGCGTCGAACCGCTCCTCCGGGTCGCCCTGCGGGAAGGAGGTGGTGCGCTGCGCTCCGCTTGAGTAGCCGCCGAACTTCTCCGCGACCTTGGAGTAGAACCCCTGCTGCTGCGTCATGGTCCGCCCTTCGCTCAACCGTCCACATCCGGAACGGACCATGCTTCCCGGGGCCCGCGCGCCGCTGAAGGGCCTGCGGTCCGGCCCTGCGCGCCGGGCGGGGCGACCGCAGCGCCCGCGGTGGTGCGCGACCGGCCATGGCCGCTGCCCGCCCGGACGGTGCGGTCGGACGGAAGGACGGCGGGACGGAAGGACGGAAGGACGGCGGGACGGAAGGACGGA
>NZ_BAABEP010000006.1:0-153825 GCF_039540215.1 Streptomyces tremellae | reverse complement strand
ACGGAAGGACGGAAGGACGGCGGGACGGAAGGACGGAAGGACGGCGGGACGGAAGAACGACGGGACGGAAGGGCGGAAGGGCGGAAGAACGGAAGAACGGCGGGACGGCGGGACGGCGGGACGGCGGGGCGGAAGGACGGAAGGACGGAAGGACGGCGGGGCGGAAGGTCGGCGGGGCGGAAGGTCGGAAGGTCGGCGCGCGGTGCGGCGGGGCGGAAGGTCGGAAGGTCGGAAGGTCGGCGCGCGGTGCGGCGGGCCGGGCGCCGCAGTGTGCGCCGGGCAGCCGGTCGTCGCCGAGATGTACAGCCAAAACTGTACAATCGACCCTGTAGACATTACGGTGGCGGGATGAGCGAGAAACCGAGGCTCTCCCCCTCGGCCGTGCAGGCGTCCCGGGAGATCCGCGCGGTCATCAGCCGGCTGCGCCGCCGCATCCTGAACGCCTCCGAGGCCGAGGACATGACCCTGGGACAGGCCTCCGTCCTGGCCCGCCTCTCCGACCGGGGCGGTGTCACCGCGAGCGAACTCGCCGCGGTCGAGGGGGTGCGGCACCAGTCGATGACGGCCACGGTCGCCGCCCTCGCCGCCAAGGGGCTCGTCCTGCGCAGTCCGGACCCCGACGACGGGCGGCGCCTGCTGATCACGCTGACCCCCGAGGGGCGGCGGCGCGTGCGGGAGGGGCGGCAGGCCAGGAAGGAATGGCTCGCGGGCCAGTTGCAGGACAAGTGCACCGAGGAGGAGATCAGGACCGTGATCACCGCCATGGCCGTGCTGGAGCGGCTCACTCATGACTGAGGCGAGGACCGGCGCGGACGGCACGAGGGCGCAGGGAGGTGCGGGCTTCGACCGGCGGCTGCTGCCGCCGATGCTGCTGGGCTCCGTCCTGAACCCGATCAACTCGACGATCATCTCCGTCGCGCTCGTCCCCATCGGCCGGGCCCTCGGCGCGCCGGTCTCCCAGACCGCGTGGCTGGTCTCCGCCCTCTACCTCGCCACCTCGCTCGGGCAGCCCGTGGTGGGCCGGCTCATCGACCTCTTCGGGCCACGCAGACTCTTCCTGCTCAGCACCGGCCTCGTCGGCGTCGCCGGGGTCGTCGGCACGCTGGCGCCCGGCCTCGGCGTGCTGATCGCCGCTCGGGTCCTGCTCGGCTTCGGCACCTGCGCGGGCTACCCCGCCGCGATGGCGCTGCTGCGCAGCGAGGCCAGGCGCACGGGGCGCGACAGCCCCGGCGGGGTGCTGACGGCCCTCGCGGTCGCCAACCAGACCATCGCCGTCGTAGGCCCGCTGCTCGGCGGTCTGCTGATCGCGGTGGGCGGCTGGCGCGCCACCTTCGCGCTGAACGTGCCGCTCGCCGTCGCCGCCGTCCTGCTCGGGGTGTGGCGGCTGCCCAGGTCGGCGGGGACGGGGGAGGCGCCGGACCGCGGACGGGTCACCGCGCGGCTCGACCTGCCGGGCATGGGTCTTTTCGCCGCGATGCTCACCTCGCTGCTGCTGTTCCTGATGAACCTGCACCTGCGGGACTGGTACCTGCTGGTGACCGCCGCCGCGGCGGGCGCCGCGTTCGCGCTGCGCGAGCTGCGGGCCGCCACCCCCTTCATCGACCTGCGGGTGCTCGGCGGCAACACCCCGCTCCTCGCCACCTACGGCCGCGCGCTCGTCGCGTACGTCGTCTCGTACGCCTTCCTCTACGGCTTCAGCCAGTGGACCGAGGAGGGGTACGGGCTGACGCCGTTCCACGCGGGCCTGGTGCAGATACCCATGTTCCTGATGGCGATCGGCGTCTCGATCCTCTCCGGGCGGCGGCCGGGCGTGCGCGGGAAGCTGCTGGCCGGCGCGGTCGGACAGATCGCCGCCTGCCTGGTGATCCTCACGCTCACGGGCGGCAGCCCGCTGTGGCTGCTGCTGCTCGTCGCCCTGGTCTTCGGCGTCCCGCAGGGGCTGAACAACCTGGCGCTCCAGAACTCCGTGTACGTCCAGGCCGATCCCGAGCGCACCGCGTCCTCCGCCGGGCTGCTGCGCACCTTCGCCTACCTGGGCTCGATGGTCGCGTCCTCCGCCACCGCCGCGTCCTTCGGGCGGCGCGCCGACACCGCGGGCGTGCACCAGCTCGCCTGGGTGATGCTCGGCGCCGGCGTCCTCTACCTGCTGCTGACCGTCTTCGACCGCACACTCGGCCGCGTCCCGAAGGCCGACGCGAAGGGGGAGTAGCCCCCGCGCCACTTCCCGCTCGGCCGCCGGGAGCCCGTGCGGGCACCCTTCGGCCGGCCGCCGCCAAGGAACACTCCACGACCGATCGGAAAGGCACCCCCGTGTCCCGTACCGCACTGCTGCTCATGGACCTCCAGGCCGCCCACATCGCCCGGGTCCCCGACGACTACCTGCCGCGCGCCGTGGCCGCCCTCGGCACGGCCAGGTCCTCCGGCGTCCCCGTCATCCACGTCGCGCTGCGGATGCGTGCGGGCCACACCGACGCGCACCCGCGCAACAAGGTGTTCGGCGGCCTGCCCGGGCACCTCTTCACCGCAGACGACCCGGACGCCGCCATCCACCCCGACGTCGCGCCCGCCGCGGGCGAGCTCGTCGTCCACAAGAACAGGGTCAGCGCCTTCGCGGGCAACAACCTCCAGCAGATCCTGGCCGCCCAGGACATCGGCCACCTCGTCCTCGCGGGCATCTCGACCGGCGGGGTCGTGCTGTCGACCGCTCTCCAGGCCGCGGATCTCGACTACCGGGTCACCACGCTGTCCGACGCCTGCGTCGACCCCAGCCCCGGCCTGCACGCGCTCCTCGTCGCCGAAGTGCTCGCGCGGCGCGGCGAGGTGGCCACTGTGGACGAGTGGGCGGGGTCCCTCGCCGCCGGCTGAGGGCCCCGTACCGGGCGCGGCCCACCCCATAGGGAGATCGCATTAGGTTAGGCTAACCTTTGTGTTGTGAAAGCGGCTGAAACGGCACAGGACGCCCCGGCGCGGCGCGGGCACCACCTCTCCGCGGTGGGCGTCACCGTCGCGTACGACGAGGGCGATGTCCTGCACGACGCGGACCTGCGCCTGCGGCCCGGCGAGGTCACCGTGCTCGTCGGGCCCAACGGCAGCGGGAAGTCGACCCTGCTGCGCACCGTGGCCAGGCTCCAGCAGGCCAGGAGCGGCGAGTTGGCCCTCGACGCGGACACCGGCCGCGCCACCGACGGATTCGCGCTGGGCGCACGGGAGTTCGCCCGCCATGTCGCCCTGCTGACCCAGGGCCGCCCCACGCCGGGCGGGCTGACCGTGCGCGACGTGGTGGAGTTCGGCCGCTACCCGTACCAGGGGCGCTTCGGCCGCGCCGACCCCGGCGCGACCGCGGCCGTGGACCGCGCGCTCGGCCTGACCGGCGCCACGGCGCTCGCCGACCGCGGCGTCGACCAGCTCTCCGGCGGACAGCTCCAGCGCGTCTGGCTGGCGAGCTGCCTCGCGCAGGAGACCGGAGTCCTGCTCCTCGACGAGCCCACGACCTATCTGGACCTCCGCTACCAGGTCGAACTCCTCGACCTGGTACGCGATCTCGCCGACGGCCACGGCATCGCCGTCGGCGTCGTCCTGCACGACCTCGACCAGGCGGCCGCGGTCGCCGACCGGATGGTCCTGCTCGCCGAGGGGCGCGTCCAGGCGGACGGCACCCCCGCCGAGGTCCTCACCCCCCGGCGCCTCACCGCGGCGTACGGCATCCGCGTCGACGTCACCACCGACCCGCTCACCGGCCACCTGCGCACGCGCGCGATCGGCCGCCACCACTCACGCAACGAAAGGCACGCCCCCTCGTCATGAGACGTCTCCTGTCCACCGCGGCCGCCGCCACGGCCGCGGCGCTCACCCTGGCCGCCTGCGGCTCGACCGAGCCCGCGGCCACCGCGTCGAAGCCCGCCGCGCACAAGATCACCCTGACCGACGCCACCGGCGCGAAGATCACCCTCGAAGGACCCGCGAAGAAGGTCGTCTCCACCGAGTGGGTCGTCACCGAGGACCTCGCCTCCCTCGGCGTCAGGCAGGCGGGCGCCGCCGACGTCAAGGGCTACCGCCAGTACGACGCCGTGGTCCCGCTGCCCAACACGCCCCAGGACATCGGCACCCGCGGCGAGCCCAGCATGGACACCGTCGCCGCACTCGCGCCCGACCTGATCATCGCCACCACCGACCTCTCGTCCTCGGCGCTCAAGCAGCTGAAGAAGGTCGCACCCGTCCTCGAACTGCGCCCCGGTGACGCCACCGACCAGATGGGCCGGATGAAGCAGAACCTCGACCTGATAGCCCGCGCCACGGGCCGCACGGCGCAGGCCGCCGCGCTGGAGAAGAAGTTCGACGCCAAGCTCGCGGCGGGCCGCCGGAAGCTCGCCGCCGCCGGGCTCGACGGCACCGAGGTCGCCTTCGCCGACGGTTATGTCGCCTCCAACCAGGTCGCCGTGCGCCCGTACACCGCGGGTTCGCTCATCGGCACCGTCAACGAGCAACTCGGCCTGAAGAACGCCTGGACCGTCAAGGGCGACAAGGACTACGGCCTCGCCACCACCGACGTGGAGGGCCTCACCAAGCTCGGCAAGGACACCCGCTTCGTCTACGGCTCAGGCGCGGGCAACCCGTTCGACGGCGCGCTCAAGAAGAACGCCGTCTGGACGTCGCTGCCGTTCGTCGCCCAGCGCCACCTGGCCACCGTCAGGAGCGGCATCTGGACCTTCGGCGGCTACGGCTCCATGACGCAGTACGTCGACGCCCTCGTCGGTGCCCTGGCGAAGTGACGCCGTGACCACGACGCTCCCGCCGCCCACGGCCCGCGGCCTGCGGCCCCCGCCCGCGGGGGCCGCCCGCGCGGGCACGGCCGGCGCGGCGGCCGCCCTGGTGGTGCTCGTCGTGGCCCTGGCCGTCGCCGACATCACCCAGGGCACGGCGCACCTCGCCGCCGCCGACGTCTGGCACGCCGTCACCGGCCGCGCGGGCTCCGACGACGCGGCCGTCCTGGTGGCGTCCAGGCTGCCGCGGATGACGGCGGGCCTGCTGGTGGGTGCCGCGCTCGGCATGGCGGGCTCCGTGCTCCAGGCCGTCAGCCGCAACGTGCTGGCGGCGCCCGACACCCTCGCCGTCAACGCGGGCGCCTACCTGGCCCTCGTCGTGCTCACCGTCACCGGCCTCGCGGTGCCCTTCCTCGCCGCGTCCCTCGCCGCCTTCGTGGGCGGGCTCGCCGCGGCGGCGGTCGTGCTCGCGCTCTCCGGCCTCGGTACGGGCACGGTCCGGCTGATCCTCGCGGGCAGCGCGCTCGCGCTCGGCCTCGGGTCCGTCACCGACGCGCTGATTCTGCTGTTCCCGCAGCGCACCGAGGGCCTCTACCAGTGGGGCCAGGGCGGCATCGGGCAGAACGGCTTCGACGGGGTCGCGCAGATGGCGCCCTTCGTCGCCGCGGGCCTCGCGGGGCTGTGCGTCCTGGCGCGGCGGGTGGACGCCCTCGCGCTGGGCGACGACGCGGCGCGCGGGGTCGGGGTGCCGGTGCGCGGCACCCGTATCGCTGCCGTCGTGCTCGCCGCGCTGCTCGCGGCCGCCTCGGTGTCGCTCGCGGGGCCCGTCGGCTTCGTCGGATTGTGCGCGCCCGCCCTGATGCGCCCGCTCGCCCGGCGCCTGCGCGGCTTCACCAGGGCCCGCGCCCGCATCCCCGCCACCGGCCTCCTCGGCGCCGCGCTGGTGCTCGGCGCCGACGTGCTGCTGCGCGCCGCGGTCGGTGCCGACGCGTCCGTCGCCGTGCCCACCGGCGTGGTCACCAGCCTGGTCGGCGCGGTCTTCCTGATCGTGATGGCGCTGCGCGCCCCGGACACCGGGGACCGCGCCGCGTCCGACCGGCTGCGGCTGCCGCGCCGCGGCACCTACGCGCTGACCCTCGCCGTGCTCTGCGCCGTCCTCGCGGGCGTGGCGATCGCGGCGGTGCTGCTCGGCGACAGCGTGCTGCTCCTCGGCGACGTCGCCCACTGGCTCACCGGGCGGGCCGGCCGCGCGGTCTCCTTCGTCCTCGACACCCGGGTCCCGCGGGTGTGCGCGGCCCTGCTCGCGGGCGCCGCGCTCGCCCTGGCCGGCACGCTCGTGCAGGCCGTGACCCGCAACCCGCTGGCGGAGCCCGGGGTGCTCGGCGTGTCGGGCGGTGGCGCGCTCGGCGCGGTGCTGCTCACCACCACCGTGCCGACCGCGGGCTCCTGGGGCCTCGCGGGGGCGTCGGCGGCGGGCGCGGCCGCCGCGGCGCTGCTGGTCTTCGGGCTCGCGGCGCGCGGCGGCTTCCGGCAGCACCGGCTCGTGCTGCTCGGCATCGGCGTCTCCGCGGCCACCACCGCCCTGATCGGGCTGCTCATCGCGCTCACCGACCCGTTCAGCGCGACCAAGGCGCTGATCTGGCTCTCCGGCTCGACCTACGGACGCACCTTTCCCGACGTCGTGCCCGTGGCGGTGGTCCTCGCGGTCGGCGCCGCGGTCGCGGTCGCCGGGCGCAGGGAGCTCGACCTGGTCTCCCTCGACGAGGACACCCCGCGCCTGCTGGGGCTGCGGCTCGGCAGGCAGCGGCTGCTGTTCCTCGTGATCTGCGTGCTGCTGACCGCGGCGGCCGTCGCCGCCGCGGGCACCATCGGCTTCGTCGGCCTCGTCGCGCCGCACGCCGCACGGAGCCTGGCGGGCCGCAGGCACGCCCGGGTCCTGCCCGTGGCGATGCTGCTCGGTGCCGCGCTGGTCGCCGCGGCCGACCTGCTCGGCCGCACCGTCATCGCCCCCGCCCAGCTCGGCGCCGGCCTGATGACGGCGCTGGTGGGCACGCCGTACTTCGTACGCCTGCTGGTACGGGGGCGGCGCTAGCGCGGGCCGCTCCCGTACCAGCAGGCCGGTATGCGCCGGTCCGTACGGGCAGGCCGGTAGGCGCCGGTACGGGGGGTGGCGCCGCACCGCGCGGTACGCAGCCGGGCGGCGCGCACGGCCGTCCCGCGACGGGGCGCCGCGCAGGGCTCGGCCCCGCGCGACCGCGCCGTACGCGACGCGCCGTACGCGACGCGCCGCGCGCTCAGGTGCCGCGACGCTGCCGGTCGCTGTGCTGCCGCAGCCTGTCGGTGTGCCCCGTGACGGAGTCGACGCGGGCCACGAGGTCGGGGTGGGCGCTGCCGAGATGGGGGCGGGCGTCGGCCAGCGGGCCGATGAGGCTCGCCGGGTCGTTGTCGCCGAGGGCCTGGCCGAGTCGGTCGATCGAGGTACGGGACGCCGCCGGCAGGTCCTGGAGCGCGGTGATCTGGCCCGCGAGCCCCCGCAGGGACGCGGCGTTGTCCCGGGCCCAGGCGGTGACCGAGCGGTCGGCGGCGCGGCGGTCGCGCGTCGCCCGCACCCGCTCCTCGCCCGTGGCGGCGCCGTCGCCCGGCCGGCCGCGCAGATAGCGGCGCTCCGCCGCCTGGCGGCTCGCCACGCCCAGCGGTCCGGCGAGCTCGGCCCAGCTGGCCCCGGTGCTCCGCGCCGTCTCGATCAGCCCCGTCTCCCACCCCGCGAGCCGCTCCCTGACCTCCCTGAGCAGCAACAGGGAGGCGAGCGCCTCCTCGGCGCCCGAGGCGGCGGAGCCGTCCGCCGCGCCGCCGGCGCCCGCCGGGGGAGCCGCCCCCGAGATCGCCCGGTCGATGGCCCGCAGCGCCGTGATCGCCGCGCGCGGGGAAGCGGGGGCCCCGCCCGCACGGGCAGGGGCCTGCGGTTCTTCGGATGTCGGCTCGTGGGCTTTCTGCATGGGCTCTCCCTGTGCGTGTCGGCCTCTCCCCATCGGCCATCGGCCATCGGCCACTGACCACTGGCTTCTGGCCACCGACCTCAGGCTTGTCGTCGGTTCGATGACGTGGTGGGTTGTCATCCAACGGACGACATGCTACAACAGAGTGCAGCGACAGCGCATTGGCACAAGATGACTGAAGCGTGGAGGTGTTCACCCATGTTGATGCGCACTGACCCCTTCCGTGAGTTCGACCGCCTCGCCCAGCAGCTGATGGGGACGGGGACCTGGTCCCGCCCGGCCACCATGCCGATGGACGCGTACCGCGAGGGCGACGACTACGTGATGGCGTTCGACCTGCCCGGTGTCACGCCCGACGCGATCGACATCGACATCGACCGCACCACGCTGACGGTCAGGGCGGAGCGCAGGCCCGCGGCCAAGGACGACTCCGTGCGCATGGATCTCTCGGAGCGGCCCCTCGGTGTCTTCTCGCGGCAGATCTTCCTCGCCGACACCCTGGACACGGAGCGCATCACCGCCTCGTACGACAACGGCGTGCTGACGCTCCGCGTCCCGGTCGCCGAGCGCGCGAAGCCGCGTAAGGTCGCCATCAGCAGCGGCGACACGTCGGCGCCCCAGCAGCTCACGAGCTGAGAGCGCCCGCGGTGCGCGCCCCGCCGGCGCGCACCGCCGCCGCGGGGCGCCCGTGCCCCGCGGCCTTGTCCTCCGGTGTTCTTCCCGTACTCCCCGGGGGTGCCCCCTGTCCCCCGGGGACCCGTCCTTCAGCCCCCGCCCTCACCGCACGGCCGAAGATGCCCGTGAGAGCCGACCGCCCCGCACGCGCGGGGCCGCACGGGCGGGCGTCCGCAGTGGAGCAGAAAGGCGAACGCAGCAGCGATGCCACACGACGTGTCCGTGACCCGGCTGATTCCGATGGTCACCTACGAGCAGATGCTGGAGCGCATCCGGTACGCGGGTGTCTACCCCACCACGGAGCGGGCCGAGCGGTCGGTCCGGCTCGTCCTCACCGGCCTCGGGCGGCAGTTGGGCGAGGCGGAGCGCCAGGAGCTCGCCGCCCGGCTGCCCGGTGAGGCCGCCCGGATGCTGCTCGCGGGTCGGCCCGAGGCGGGGGCCGCGCCCCTCACCGGCTGGGGCTTCGTCAAGGACCTGGCGACCCGTGCGGAGGCACCCCTCGCCACGACGCGCTGGGACGTCGGCTCCGTCCTGACCGTGGTGGCCTCCCTTGCCGGCCCCGACCTCCTCGCCCGCATCCTGGAGGGCCTCCCCGGGGGCTACGCACTCCTCTTCGGCAAGGCCGAGCTGATGCAGGCGGCCTGACCCCGGGGGCGCCGGATTCCGCGGGGACGGGCCTGGGGGGCCGATCGGCGGGTACTGGGTCCACGTCGGGCCACCACGGCCCGTGACCGGAATCGGTTCCCGCACGGAGGTGACGTCACCATGCTCTCGGCCATCGCGGACGTGTTCAGGGCGATCGGAGGTGCGGTCGCCACGGTCGTCACGCTCCCCTTCCGCCTGGTGGCGCGGCTTTTCGGCGGCGCGTCGGACAGCGCGCACGGGCACCACTAGGCATACGGCGAGCGCGTACGGCGCAGCGGCCGCCCGGGACCCGACCGGGCGGCCGCTGCGCCGTCACGGCGCCGACTGGCCGCAGATCCCGATCTGCGCGAGTCTGGCAGGCAGAGAGGCGTTTGCCGCCGCGAGCGGTGGGCAGGCGCACACACGTGCTTCGGATGTGAGGCACGTCCGTGAGGTTCCGCCTCCGCCCGGACGTGTACTCGCACGCGCGGGACGCCGACTTCACGGCAGCATTCCTTACCGCTCGTGAGTTGGTGATCAGCATGATCCCGCCCGCAGGAACGCCGCGCATCCACGACGACGCCCCTGACACCGCCGAGGCGTTCCGCCGCCTCAGGGACACACCGGAAGGCCCCGGGGCCGAGCGGCTCCGCCAGGAGATCGCCGCCGCCTGGCTGCCCATGGCCCACCGCGTCGCCCGCGGCTACCGCAACCGCGGCGAGTCGCTCGAAGACCTCCAGCAGGTCGCCGCGCTCGGCCTGACCAAGGCGATCAACCGCTACGACCCGACGCTCGGCAAGGCGTTCGAGACCTATGCCATCCCCACCGTACGGGGCGAACTGCGCCGCCATTTCCGCGACTTCATGTGGTCCGTGCACGTGCCGCGCCGGGTGCAGGAACTGCGCAACGAGGTCAGGCGCGCCCGCCAGGAACTGGCCCGGCAGCCGGACGGCCAGACGCCGAGCCCCGCCAGGATCGCCGAGCACTGCGGGCTGACCGAGCGGGAGGTACGGCGCGGGATGGGCGCCCAGGGCAGCTTCTCCGCCCTGTCGCTCGACGCCCCCGCTCTCGGCCAGGACGGCGAGGGGTCCGCGCTCCAGGAGCTGCTCGGCGAGGACGACCCCGCCTACGGCCTGGTGGAGGAGCGCGAGGCCGTCCGCCCCTGTCTGCGCGAACTGCCCGACAGGGAGCGGCGCATCCTCTACCTGCGCTACTTCCGGGACATGACGCAGAGCAGCATCGCCGAGGAGCTCGGCGTCTCGCAGATGCACGTCTCGCGCCTGATCAGCAGGACCTGCGCCCGGCTGCGCAGCCAGGCCCTGGCCCGCACCGCGGCCTGAGGTGCCCCGCGGCGCCGGCCGCGGGGCACCCCCCGTCCGGCGGCGGAAACCGCGCCGCCCGTCGCTCCCCGCCGTCGCCCGCCGCCGTCGCTCCCCGTACCGCAGCGGCGTCCGCACGGGTCACCGTCCCGGCTCCGGGCGGCCCGGGGGACGCGCGTGCGCGGGGGATTCCCGGGTACCCGGCGGCCGGGCGCACGCACCGGCCCCGGGCGGTGGGGCCGCCCCGCGGGCCCGCACCCCGGCCGCACCGCGAGCCGATCGCAGCAACGAGAGGACAGACCGTGTCGATGAAGGTTTCCGACCATGTACTCGAGCGCCTGCGCGCGTGGGGCGTCGACCATGTCTTCGGCTACCCGGGGGACGGGATCAACGGGCTGCTCGCGGCGTGGGGCCGGGCCGACAACAAGCCCAGGTTCGTCCAGGCGCGGCACGAGGAGATGGCCGCCTTCGAAGCGGTGGGCTATGCCAAGTTCTCCGGCAAGGCCGGTGTGTGCGCGGCGACTTCGGGTCCCGGCGCCATCCACCTGCTGGCCGGCCTCTACGACGCCAAGCTCGACCACGTGCCCGTGGTCGCGCTCGTCGGCCAGACCAACCGCAGCGCCATGGGCGGCTCGTACCAGCAGGAGGTCGACCTGCTGAGCCTCTACAAGGACGTGGCCGCGGACTTCTGCGAGATGGTCACCGTCCCCGAGCAGCTGCCCAACGTGCTCGACCGCGCGCTGCGCACCGCGTACACCAGGCGCACGGTCACCGCCGTGATCATCCCCGCCGACGTGCAGGAGCTGGACTACTCGCCGCCGACGCACGCCTTCAAGATGGTCCCGTCCAGTCTCGGCGTCGAACGGTACGCGCCGGTCCCCGACGAGGCCGGCCTGCTGCGCGCCGCCGAGGTGCTCAACGCGGGCGAGAAGGTGGCGATCCTCGTCGGGCAGGGCGCCAGGGGCGCGCGCGCCGAGGTCGAGCAGTACGCCGACCTGCTCGGCGCGGGCGTGGCCAAGGCGCTGCTCGGCAAGGACGTGCTCTCCGACGAACTGCCGTACGTCACCGGCTCCATCGGGCTGCTCGGCACCCGGCCCTCGTACGAGATGATGCGGGACTGCGACACACTCCTGATGATCGGGTCGAGCTTCCCCTACACGCAGTTCATGCCCGAACTCGACCAGGCGCGGGCCGTGCAGATCGACATCGACCCCTTCATGATCGGCCTGCGCTACCCGTTCGAGGTCAACCTCGTCGGGGACGCCCGCGCCACGCTCACCGCGCTGCTGCCGCACCTGGAGCGCAAGAAGCACGGCACATGGCGGAAGAAGATCGAGAAGGACACCGCGCGGTGGTGGGAGGTCATGCAGCGCAGGGCCGCCGTCGACGCGGACCCGGTCAACCCGGAGTACGTCGTGCACGCGCTCGACGACCTGCTGCCCGACGACGCGGTGATCGCCGCGGACTCCGGCTCCTCCGCCAACTGGTACGCCAGGCACCTGCGGTTGCGCGGCACCATGCGGGGCTCCCTGTCCGGCACGCTCGCCACGATGGGGCCCGCCGTGCCGTACGTGATCGGCGCCAAGTTCTGCCACCCCGAGCGGCCGGGCATCGCCCTGGTCGGCGACGGCGCCATGCAGATGAACAACATGGCGGAACTGATCACCGTCGCCAAGTACTGGCAGGACTGGGCTGATCCGCGGCTCGTCGTGGCCGTCCTGAACAACGGGGACCTCAACCAGGTGACCTGGGAGATGCGTGCCATGCAGGGCGCCCCGCAGTTCCTGCCGTCGCAGAGCCTGCCCGATGTGCGCTACGCGGACTTCGCCCGCTCCATCGGCCTCGACGGCGTGCGCGTCGAGAAGCCCGACGAGGTGGTGGGCGCCTGGCAGCGCGCGCTCGCCGCGGACCGGCCGTTCGTCATCGACTTCCGCACCGACCCGGCCGTGCCGCCGATCCCGCCGCACGCCTCGTTCGACCAGATCGAGGCGGCCGCCTCGTCCGTGCTGCACGGCGACGCCGACAGGGCCGGCATGGTCAGGCAGGGCATCAAGTCCAAGGTGCAGGAGATGCTGCCCGGCCACCGCCGCCGCGACGACCGCCCCGGCGCCGAGGACTGACCGGACCGCCCCGGCGCCGGGGACCGACAGGGTGCGGAGGACCGACCGGGTGCCGGGGACCGCCCCGGCCCCAGGGATCCGGCCTGCCGCGCCGCACGGCCGCGGCGCACCGCGCCGCTACGCACACGCCGCGGCCGCCTCCGGCAGGCCGTCGCGGTGGGCCCTGGCCGTGGCCATCAGACGGTCCAGCGCGTCCCGGGTGCGTACGAGGTCCTCGATGTGCGCCGAGAGGCGGTCGCGCTCCCCGGCCATCCGCTTCAGGGCCGCGTCGGAGTTGCGCGTGCTCGGCGCGTCCACACAGGGCAGCAGCTCGACGATGGTGCGGCTCGACAGGCCGGCCGCGTACAGCCGCTGGACGAAGCGCACGCGCTCGACCTGCTCGTCCGCGTAGTGCCGCTGTCCGCCGGAGCTGCGGGTGCTGTGGAGCAGGCCCTGCTCCTCGTAGTACCGCAGCGACCGGACGCTGGCCCCGGTGCGTGCCGCGAGTTCCCCGATGCGCACGACGACCTCCCTGTGTGCGGTGTGTCACACCGCTTGACTCTGACATTGACGTCAGGTTCTACCGTAACCGCGAGCCCGGAACCGGGTGATACGAGGTGTGGAGGAACCCGACATGACCACGTTGTTCAGCGGCTACCGGCTGGGCGGCCTGACCCTGCCGAACCGGGCCGTGATGGCCCCGATGAGCCGGGTGAGGGCCGCGGCCGGCGGCCTCGCCACCCCCTCGATGGCCGCGTACTACGCACAGCGCGCGACCGCGGGGCTCATCGTGTCCGAGGGGGTGCAGCCCAGCCTGGTCGGCCAGTCCAACCCCGGCACGCCCGGCCTGTACACCGCAGAACAGGCCGCGTCCTGGCGGGCCGTGACCGACGCCGTGCACGTCAACGGCGGCCGGATCTTCGCCCAGCTCATGCACGGGGGGAGGGTCTCGCACCCGGACACCACCGGGCTCACGCCCGTCGGCCCCTCCGCGGTCGCCGCCACGGGGGACGTCTTCACGCCGAAGGGGCCGCAACCCGCTCCCGTCCCCCGCGCATTGGAGACCGCCGAGGTGCCCGGGCACGCCGAGGCGTACGCACAGGCCGCGCGCCTGGCCGTCGACGCGGGCTTCGACGGCGTCGAACTGCACGGCGCCAACGGGTACTTGATCTCCCAGTTCCTCTCCTCCAACGCCAACCTGCGCACCGACCGCTACGGCGGCACGGTCGCAGGACGCATCCGCTTCGCGGTGGAGGCCGCGGAGGCCACCGCCGACGCGGTGGGCGCGGAGAGGACCGGCATCCGCCTCTCCCCGGGCGGCGTCTTCTGGGGCGTACGGGAGGACGACGCGGTCGAGCTCAACACCGCGCTGCTCGCCGAACTCGCCCGGCTCGGCCTCGCCTACGTCCATCTGGAGGCGACCGCCCCCGAGGACGTCCTCACCGCCCTGCGCCGCGCCTGGCCCGGCACCCTGATCGTGAACCCGGTCCTTCCCATGGGCCCGAAGCAGGCCGACCTGGCGGCGGCGGACCACTGGCTCGCCCTCGGCGCCGAACTCATCAGCTTCGGCCGTGCCTTCATCGCCAACCCGGACCTGGTGGAGCGCCTGCGCTCCGGCCTGCCCGTGGCCCCCGTCGACGAGGCCACCTACTACCAGGGCGGCGACGCCGGCTACCTCACCTACCCGGCCTACCACCACGCGGCCTGACGGGCGCCGGCCGCGCGGCGACCGCCCCTGTACCCGGGCCCGGCCCGCCCGCCCGCGGGCCGGGCCCGAGGACGGCCGCCGTGTCCGTCAGACGCCCCCGCGCAGCGCGACGAAGCAGCGGCCGTCCCTGCGCCAGGCCGTGCGGGCCGCCCAGCGGCCGGCGCGGTCCGCGTGGGCCGGGAGCGCGCGGGCACCGCCCCCGGCCCACGGGAAGAACGCCCCGATGGCCGTGGACCGGCTCATCGCCCGGCGCGAGGTGCACCTGCGGGAGAAGACGCTGTGGCGGATGCTCTACGAGGCCTGCGCCCGCGCGGAGGAGATCCTCGGCGTGGACATCGAGGACCTGGACCTCGCCGCCCGTCGCTGCCCGGTCAAGGCCAAGGGCGCCCGGAGCAAGGCCCGCAGGCGCGGGAGGACTTCGTGCTGGAGACCGTCTACTGGGACGCAGGCACGGCCCGACTCCTGCCCCGGGTGCTCAAGGGCCGTACCCGGGGCCCGGTGTTCGTCACCCACTGCCGCCCCGGGCCGGGGAAGGTCGTCAGCGCGCGCGACGTATGCCCGGACACCGGCCTGGCCCGCCTCTCCTACGGCCAGGCCCGCGCCCTCCTCGACGAGCACACTGCCGTACGCGGGCCGGGGACCGGCTGGGACCTGCACGAGTACCGCCATTCCGGACTGACCGAGTTGGGTGTGCAGGGCGCCTCCCCGCTGATGCTCATGGCGAAGTCCCGGCACGAGAAACCGGAGAACGTCCGTCGCTATTTCAAACCGTCCTCCGAGGCCATCGCGGAGCTGACCAGCTTCCTCGCGCCCGGCGACGCCCGGCGCTGAGTCGCCGGACCGGATGGGCCCGCCTCCTCGTGGAGGCGGACATGGGCAAGACGTTCGCGTGTGGACAGGCGAGCTTTCGGTCTGCTCTGGTGACCATCGTGGGGAAGGCTCAACGCGTTCGGGGCCCTCCTGCAGCTTGGAGGCGGGAGGCGGGGCGCCTCAATCCATCCGGCCGGCCACGCCCGCCCGAGAGACTGGCCGGGCGACTGTCCGCTGCCCTGATGACCGCGCGTCGTATTCGAGCTGTGCCACCAGGACCTGGTCGCTGTGCTCGACCGTCCAGTCGTACAGACGGGTGAAGGGTTCACGGAAAGACTCGCCGAGGTGTGTGAGGGAGTACTCCACGCCAACAGGGGATGTCTGGAGCACCCGGCGTTGGATCAGGCCGTTGCGTTCGAGTTTGCGCAGCGTCTGGGTCAGTACCCGCTGTGTGACGCCCTCCAACTGTCGCTTGATCTCGTTGAATCGCGTCGGTTGCTCCAGGACCGCCAGGACCATCATGGACCACTTGTCGGCGATCTGGTCGAGGATGGGCCGGCTCGGGCACTCGGCACTGAAACGCGGCATGCTCCGGGGCGGCAGGGACGTGGGGCTGGTATCCATCATGATCCTTGGTTGTTGAAAAGTGCGTTATTGACCGTCTTCGGCGCAGAGCCCAGGGTAGGTATGCATTGCAAACCTACTGGCTCACCGCAAACCTTGGAACACTCATGAAGCTGAACTCGTACACGACGCTCCGCGTCGCCATCGACGCCGGAGTCGCGTGGATCACTCTGGACAATCCCCCTGTCAACGTGCTGAGCGGAACCCTGATCCGGGAACTGCACGATGTCCTCGGGACGCTGCGGGACGATCGCTCGGTCCGCGTCATTGTGTTCTCCAGCGCCAATCCCGAGTTCTTCATCGCCCACGTCGACATCCACATCATCGATGAGATGGACGAACTGCAGGGGATCGCGGACCGCAACCCGGACGCCAATCTTTTCCAGGGCGTCGGCGAGCTGTTGCGTCACCAGCCGCAGGTGACAATCGTCAAACTGGCGGGCAAGGCGCGGGCTGGCGGCGCCGAGTTCGTTGCGGCGGCCGACATGGCGTTCGCCGCGCGCGAGAGCGCGGGTATCGGGCAGAGCGAGGCGCTGATGGGCATCGTGCCCGGCGGTGGAGGCACGCAGTACCTGCGCGAGCGGGTTGGGCGCAACCGGGCGCTGGAGCTGCTGCTCACCGGCGATCTGGTGGATGCGGAGACCGCGGCCGCCTACGGGTGGATCAACCGAGCGGTGCCCGCGGCCGAGCTGGACGCGTTCGTTGACGGGGTGGTGGAGAAGATTGCCGCGCTTTCCCCGGAGCTCATCGCCGCAGCCAAGCAGTTGGTTCCTCCGGCGGACCTGGCCGACGGTCTGCGAGCGGAGAACGACGCGTGGGCCGAGCTGGTGAGCGGGGCTCTGCCTCCACGGCTCATGGCAGGAGCCCTGGAGCAGGGTGCGCAGACCCCTGCGGGCGAGCGCGATCTGGAGTCGGTCATGCGAAGCGTCGCCGCCGGTCTGTAAAGCGAGAGGCACGAGTCGGGAAGCCCGTAGGCGGAGTCCGCCCGCCCCGACGAGCGGCATGCCGGAGGCACGTTCCGTCCACCCCGGCTCAGCCGGTGTCTCGCCAGCACATAGAGGTGCGCGAGGCTCAGATGCTGGCCACAGCACGTGGCCGGCGTGGCCAAGCCAACTGAAGGCGTGGCCAGGCCAGCTGATGGCCGGTGGCACATTCGATCCGCCTAGACCGGCCGTTTCAAGAGGCGGCAATCTCGCGGCCACCGAATCACACCACAAACATGGTGAAGGACCATCCGTGGTGACGTGCGCGTTCCCCAGGCCGGTGCCGTGGATCGCACCGCACTCAAGAAGAGAGAGGAACCAATGAGGGCAGCCTTCTACGACACGCCCGGTCCCGCCAAGAGCGTGCTGCGGGTGCTGGACGTCGAGCGCCCCGAGCCCGGCCCCGGCCAGGTCCGCATCCGCGTCGCGCTCTCTGCGATCAACCCGGGCGACATGTTCATGCGGCTGAACTCCACCCCGCAGGATTTCCGGGGCGTCGGCGAGCACACGGGCCGCATCCCGCACCAGGACGGCACCGGCACGGTCGACGCGGTCGGCGCGGGCGTCGACCCGAGCCGGATCGATGAACGTGTGTGGATCTGGATGGCCGGCGCCGGCCATCCGTGGGGGACCGCGGCCGAATGGACCGTCGTACCGTCCGAGCAGGCCGTCGCGCTGCCGGACGGGATCGCCGACGAACTCGGCGCGGGGCTCGGCATCCCGGCGATGACCGCGCACTGGTGCCTGCACGCTGACGGCTCGCCCCGCGACCGCACCGTACTCGTCGCGGCCGGTGCGGGCGCCGTCGGGCACTACGCGATCGAACTCGGCCGGATCGCGGGCGCACGGGTCGTGACGACGGTCAGTGGCCCGGAAAAGGCCGCTCTGGCCAGGGCCGCAGGCGCGGATCTCGTCGTGAACTACCGTGACGCCGACGCCGCCCAGCAGATCCTCGACGGAGCCGGGCCCGTCGACCGGATCATCGAGGTGTCGCTGACCGACAACCTCGAACTGGACCTGGCCGTCACCGGCCCGGGCGCGACCATCGTGACCTACGCAGCACAGCCCGACGACCCGACCCTGCCGGTCTTCCGGCTCATGTGGTCCAACCTGGTGCTGCGGTTCGCGCTGTTCCTCACCGAACCACGGGAGGCGCTGCTGCGCGCCGCCACAGAGATCGCCGCTGCCCTGCGTGAGGGCGCTCTCACGCCATTGCCGGTGCACTCCTTCGGCCTCAACGACGTGGCGCTCGCCCACGAGGCCGTCGAGAACGGCCTCATCGGAAAGGCCGTACTCGACCTGCGCTGATCGCCTATAGGACTCATGCGAGGCCAACGCAAGGCTGTGATGTCCGCACACGTCCCCGCCCCGACCTCACAGTGAACGAACCTGCCCAGCCATCACATACTGTCACCGACCAAGGGGTGTAGCACAGCTACGCACACGCCTCCGGGAAAGTGGACCCGCCCACCTCCCCGGCGGCGGCGCAAGCAGCCCTCACGCGTCGTCAGTGACAGTGGCGTGCTTGTCGCGCAGGGGTCGCAGCCCGCCGGGCAGATCGGGGAGCTGGAAGGAGTACCGGCCCAGCACGTTGACGTGATGGCGGACGAACGGGGAGAGCCGGGCCACGTCCTGGTCGCGGGCGTCGAAGCCGTCGGCGCGGAGCAGGGTGAGGGCGGCGTCCATGTAGCGGGTGTTGCACAGCACGAGGGCGTTCAAGACGAGGCCGAGGGCGCCGGTCTGGTCCTCCATGCCGGCCTGGCAGCGCTGGCAGAGCTGCCCGGCCCGGCCGTGGAAGATCTCCCGTGCCAGGGCATGGCGGCCTTCCTGGAGGTTGGCCTGCACCTTGATCTGCCTGCGGTAGCCGGGCTCGTCGGCCAGGCGCAGGATGTGCAGGGTCTTCGCGATCCGCCCGTAGTGCGCGATCGCGTCGCGAACGCCAGTACTGCTGGGCCCAGCAGGTCGCCCTGGGCCGCTCGCGCTCGATGGACCTGGTCACGCTCCAGCAGCAGGACGGGAAGTTCGCCACGGACTTCCACATGGACGTCCCGGCGGACGGCGCGACCTGGTACACGGTGGCGCGGCACACCGACACGGCGGCCGGTGTGACCGGTGTGCAGCTCGGCCGCCCGGTGGCGGCACGGTACGCCCGCGTCACGGCCGACCGCCCCGACAGCGGTGGCCAGACCGGCGGCCAGACGGCCGTGAGCGAGGTGGGCGTCTACGGCCTGACCGGGCGCTGACGCGCCGCAGGCGCGCGGTGGTGCGCGGGCCCCGCCCGTGCCACCGCGCGCCGCTCGTACGGGTCACGGGACGAACACCGTCCTGCTGCCCGGCTCGACCGGCTCCTTCCACGCCTTCTCGACTTCGGCCAGCGGGCGGGGCCGGGCGTCGACGGTGAGCGTGCCCACCGACAACTGTTCGATCAGAGACGGGAGTTCCGCGACGATACCGGCGGTGGTGACGGAGCCCTGGCCACTGCCGAGCACCCGCAGGTCCGCCGCGCGCAGCGCCGCGGACGGCAGCGCGATCTCGGGCCCCGCCGTGGAGCCGATCTGGATCCAGTGCAGCGGCCTGGCCCGGTCGGCGCGGCGGGTGACGATCGCGGGGATCGCCCGTTGGGCGGGCGCGCCCCAGGTGTAGTCGATGACCACGTCGACGTCGGCCGCCGCCGCGCCGAGGCGCTCGTCGGCGGCAGCGGCACTCGCGGGGCTGTCCGGGTCCTCGGCGAGGGAGACCAGGTCGGTGGCGCCGAGGGCGGTGAGCAGGTCGAGCCGCCGGGGGTCGCGGCCCGCCGCGACGATCCGGCCCGCGCCGAGGTGGCGGGCGATCTGTACGGCCATCTGCCCGGCGTTGCCGGTCGCGCCGAGCACGAGGACGCTCTGCCCCGGCCGGAAGTCGATCCGGCGGCGCAGCGCCACCCAGGAGGACATGGCGGGGTTCGCCGCCGCCGCGACGACCACCGGGTCGGCGTCCTCGGGCAGCGCGACGGCGCGGCGCGGGTCGAGGAGCGCCTGCCCGGCGAAGGTGCCGGGGGCGCCGTCGTCGGCGACGAAGTACACCCGGCGGCCGTCGGGCAGCCGGCCCACGGCGTCGACGCCGGGGACCATCGGGAGACGCCCCTCGCTCGTGTAGTGGGTGCCGTCCGCGCCGGAGCGGACCCTCGGGTGGAGTCCCGCGGCGAGCACGTCCACCAGGACGCGGTCCCCGTCCGGGCGGGGCGTGGGGAACTCCTCGTAGCGGGGCGGGCGGTCGAAGGAGCGGACGACGGCGGCCAGCATGGCGGCACCTCCAGGACGTGCGGGACCCTCGGCGGGCACCGCGCGGAGTTAGTACGTGACGCGAACCAAATTAGTTTGTGTCACGTACTGCGTCAAACCTAGGATGGCGGCATGACCGAAGACACCGTGCGGCGCGCCCCCGTCGACCTCGGCATCGTGGACGGCCTCGCCCAGCTGTCGTTCCTGGTCCAGGCCGAACTGGGCAGGGTCGCGGCCGACCAGGGGCTCTCCGTCATCCAGCTGAGGCTGCTCGGCGTGCTGCGCGACCGCGAGCCCGGCATGCAGGAGCTCGCCCGCCACCTGGGCCTCGACAAGTCGAGCATGACCGGGCTCGTGGACCGCGCCGAGCGCCGCGGCCTGGTGCGCCGCACCCGCGCCCCGCACGACGGGCGCTCCGTACGGGTCTCGCTGACCGACGAGGGGCACGAGGCGGCGCGCCGCCTCGCCGAGGACGCGGGGCGGCGTGTCGGCGCGCTCGCCGCGCATCTCACCGACGCGCGGCGCGCCCTGCTCTCCTCCCTCGCGAGTGAGCTGGTGAACGGGCACACCGAGCTCTGAGAGCCATGGAGCTGACGTGGCGTCAGCGCTGGTCGAGGCTCAGCGGATAGTCCGTGATGATGCCCTGGACGCCGAGCGCGAGCATCCGGTCCCGCTGCGCCGCGGTGGTGAGGGTGTGCGCCCAGACCCGGGGGACGCCGCTGTGTACGGCGGCCCCCACCTGCGCGTCGGTGGCCCGGTGGTCGATGTCCAGCAGGTCGACGAAGCCCGTCCACGCGCGGGGGTCGTCGTGCGCCAACTGCGTGGCGCTGCGCCACAGATGGGTGAGGAGGCCCGCGGCGTGGATCCGCCGTGCGACGGCCGGGTCGTTGGTGTTGACGAGGACTGACGGGGTCAGACCGCGCCCCTTGATCATCGAGGCCAGCGTCGGTACCTCGCTCGCGTCCTTGGCCTCGACGGTGATGACGGCCCTGCCGCCGAGCGCGTCGAGGTACTGGTCGAGCGTCGGCGCGGGTTCGGGGGCGCCGCCGCCGGTGTCGAGCCTGACCTGCTTCCAGGTGGCCGGCGTGTAGCCGGACACCGGCCCCGTGTGGTCGGTGGTCCGGTCGACGGTGGCGTCGTGCATGAGGACGGGCGTGCCGTCCTTGAGGCGGCGGGTGTCGATGTCCAGAACCTGCACCCGGCCCGAGGCGAGGGACTTCTCCGCGCCCGAGATGCTGTTCTCCCTGATGCCCGGCTCGCCGCCGCCGCCCCGGTGCGCGTCGAGCACGCGCCGCGGCAGCGCGGCGAAGGAGACGGGTGCCAGGACCGCCCGGTGCGCCGCCGCCCGCGCGGGGCCCGCCGCCTGCCCGGTGCCGAGTTGCCCGGCGTCGAGCGTCCACGCCCCGGTGGCCGCGACCACCGCGGCGACCGCGGCGGCGCGGACCGCGGCGCCCAGGACGGGGCCCGATCTGCGGCGTACTCCCACGCCATCCCTGCCTTCCCCGGATCCCTCCGGTGTCCTCGTGGCTCGCACGCACCCCGGCTCCCACCGGGTTTCCCGCCGGACTCGGCCTCTCACGGAAAACCACCGCATCAGTGGAGAAATCCCGCTTCACGCGCCCGCGCCACGCTAGCGGCGCGGTCCGCCCCGGCCCCGGAAGCCACGGCCGCGGCGCCCGGGTGAACACACGCGGTGACGGCCGCGCGCACGGCCGGGGCCGGTGGACGGCGGAGCGACGCCGACCCCGGGCGGGAGCCCCGGTCAGTGCGGGGTCCACTGCCCGTAGTCGTCGGCCTTCGCCGTGTTCAGGTCGCAGGCCGTGCCGCCGATGGTCTGCTGCGCCCCCTGGCGGATGTGGGCGCGCGCATCCCACTGGCCGCCCGACCAGGCAGGCGTCTGCCAGGCCCACGCGGCCTTCTTCGCGTCGAGGGCACGCTTGACCGGGTAGTAGCCGCCGTAGATGCCGACGCGCTCGCGCCCGACCACGCCAGCGGCGCCGTCCAGGTAGGCGTTGATGTCGTCCTGCTGGCCGGGTGTGGCGTCGAAGTCGACCGCGAAGTAGATCGGCCGGTCGCCCGGCATGCCCGCGTGCGCGGCCAGCGTCTCCGCCTTCCGCGCGTCCTCCTCCCCGCCCTTCTTCCCCGACAGGGCGCGCTGTGCGCCGCTCTCCCACACCACCACGCAGGAGACGCCGTGCGCGGCGAGCTCGCGCGCCTCCTCCGCCGTGAGGTTCTTCCCCTCGTCCCCGCTCAGGTAGCGGCAGGCGAACTTCTTGCCCGCGGCCTTGAGTGCGGCCCCGCCTGGACGGCCCCACGCATAGTCGACTCCCGCAGTGTCCGGCATGGCCGATACCTCCGTCCTTCACTCTGCGCGCTGGATCTGCTACTGATAGTCGTCTTCCCGGTGCCGGGACGGCCGAACGTGCGGTCCGGGGGCGCCTTGGCGCACGTGCCGTAGCGTGCTGCGGTGCTTCGCATCCCCTACGTCACCGGCCCCGGCTACGAGGCGGCGGGCCGCCGGCTACTGCGACGGGGACATCTGGCTCTCCGGGTGGCTGCGCCGGCACGGCTTCACCGCCGCGCCGTGCCACCCCGCGACGCCACCGCCCTGATGGGGGAGTTCGACCTCGCCCTCGTGCGCCACAGCGGCCCCGTCCTGTAGTGCCACCTTCTCGCTCGCGTAGCGGGCAAGCAGACCGCAGAGCAAGCACACCGCCGTCCCTGCCGCGCGCCTTTGGGGCACGCGGCGGGGACGGCGCCACGACAAGCCCAGGCGGAGGGGGAATTCACAGCTCCGGTGCCTGCCAGGACACCGTGGTACCGGTGCCCCCGCCGTCCTCGCGCACCCCGTCGTCGCGCACCGTGAGCCGCACCGCCGCGCGCCCGTCGGGCAGCCGGGCGCGCGCGTCCACCGCCACGTCCACGGCCGTCACGCCCTCCCTGCGGTGGGCCGCGGCGAGCGCGCCCCGCAGCGCGGAGAGCAACTGCGCGGCCACCGGTTCGTGCACCGCGGACTCCACGGGGCCGAGGAAGCGCACCGAGGGGCGGAAGCCGAGCAGCGCCGCCGCGCCGTCGGTCTCCCGCAGGACGCGCCCGCGCAGGCTCGTCGGGGCCTCGGCGGGCGGCTGCTGGAGCGCGAAGATCGCGGTACGCACCTCCTGGATGATCGAGTCCAGCTCGTCGGTGGCCCGGTCGAGCAGCTCGCCCGTCCCGCCCGCACCGGTCCTGCGCCGCGTCGACTCCAGCATCATCTCCGTGGCGAACAGCCGCTGCACCACGAGGTCGTGGAGGTCCCTGGCGATCCGGTCGCGGTCCTCGTAGACGGCGAGCCGCTCCCTGTTGTGCTGCACGTCCGCGAGCACCAGCGCCAGCGCCGCCTGCGAGGCGAACTGGGAGGCGAGCAGCCGCTCCGCGTCGGTGTACGGGCGCCTGCCGCGCGTCCTCGGCACGGTCAGTGTGCCGATCAGCCGGCCGCCGTGCTGGAGCGGCAGCATCATGCTGGGACCGAACCGGTCGCGCACCGGTGTCGTCATCCGGGGATCGGTCGCCGAGTCCTCAAGGAACACCGGCTCCCCACCGAGCAGTTGGTCCAGCACGGCGGAACCGGGCAGGATCGTCGTGCCGACCATGCCGTCCGCGACCGCCGGGTCCGCGGCCGACGCGGCGGCGATGCTCATGCCGCCGTCCGCGGTGGGCAGCAGCACCGCGCCCGCGTCCGCGTCGGCGAGCACCCGCGCCGACTCGGCGACCGTGGTGAGGGCGTCCTCGGCCGACTCGCCTGTGAGCAGCGCGGTGGTGACCGCCGCCGCGCCCTGGATCCACCGCTCGCGCTGGCGCGCCGTGCCGTACGTACGGGCGTTGCCGATGGCGATGCCCGCCTGCGCGGCGAGCGTGTGCAGCAGGACGGTGTCGCGCGCGGTGAAGGCGCCGCCGGTGACGCGCAGGCTGCCGAACACCTCGTCGCCGACCCGTACCGGCACCTCGGCAAAGGCGCCGTCCGCGTCCGGGGCGCCGCCCGGGTCCGAGCCCGCGGAGAACAGCTCGGTCAGCGGCGCGCTCTCCGGCTGTACGACGGCGAGTTCGCCGTAGCGCGCGCCCACCAGGACGAGCGACGTGTCCACGATGTGCTGGAGCGTGACACCGAGTTCGAGGTCGGTGCCGATGCCGAGGACCGATTCGAGCAGCCCCGGCAGGCGGTCGGTGTACGCGGCGCCCCCCTCGGCGCCGCCGCCCGCGGCTCCGGCCCCGCCACCTCCTGTCCCGGCCGCCCCGGTCTCTTCGGGCGCCCCGGCCTCTCGGGGCTCTCCGGCTCGCACGGCGGTGGGGGAGCGGTCAGTGGGCGTCGGCCAGCGGGTCCATGGACACGGGCTGCACCTGGCCCTCGATCATCGCGCCCATGCCGAGAATGGTGCACTGGTCGGGCCGCTCGGCGATCGCCACCGGCATGCCCGTCGCCTCCCGCAGCATGGTGTCGAGCCCCGGCAGCAGCGCGCTGCCTCCGACCATCCTGATGCCGGTGTCCGCGAGGTCCGCCACCAGGTCGGGCGGGCACTCGCGCAGGACCCGCCCGATGCCGTCCTTGACGGCCGTCAGCGGCGTGTAGATCGCCTCGCGCACCGCCGCCGTGTCCACCTTCACGGAGCGCGCCACGCCGGTGGCCACGTCGCGCCCGTTGATCTCCATCGAGGTGGGGCCCTCCGCCGTCAGGCCGTTGTCGCTCAGCGCCAGCTGCAGTGGCCGCACGGACTGGCTCGGCAGCACCAGTTCGTGGTGGTGACGCAGGTACTGGATGACGGCCTGGTCGATGGCGTTGCCGCCGACGGGGATGCGCTGCGCCGTCACGATCGAGCCGAGCGAGATCACCGCGACCTGGGTGGTGGCGGCCCCGCACATGATGATCATGGTGGCGGTGGCCTCCTCGACGGGCAGCCCGCAGCCGACCGCGGCGGCGATCACCGTGTCCACCAGTTCCACCCGGCTCGCGCTGAGCCCGACCAGCGTCTCCACCGCGGCGCGCTGCGCCAGCGGGTCGCTGTCGTGCGGGGTGGAGGCAGCGGCCCGCAGCCGGGGCTTGCGCCGCAGCTGGCGCCTGAGCTTGTCGCCGATCAGGTGCCGCAGCATGCGCTGCGCCATCTCGATGTCGATGACGGTGCCGCCCGTGACGGGCCGTACGACCCGGATGTAGTCGGGCGTGCGGCCCGTCATCTGCTCGGCGAGGGCGCCGACCGCGATAAGTGACCCGGTACGGGAGTTGATGGCGGCACAGCTCGGCTCGTCGACGACGAGGCCCGCCCCCTTCACGAAGACCCGCGTCCTGGCGGCCCCCATGTCGACGGCGATGTGGCAGCGGCGCAGGTTCTCAAGGCTGACGGTCACGGCGGATCTCCCGAGCGGCAGGGACGGTCACCGGCGGGGCGGGCGCCGGTCGGTGTCGTTACGGACATCCTGCGGCCGCCAGGGCTCCGGCGCTCGCTGGGCTGCGCCGGTCGGTGTACGGGGGCCCGGCGGGTGCCCTCAGCCGGCCGACCACCGCTGGAGCAGCCCCCAGGTGAACTCGGCGACGTACCCGCGCCGGCCGTCGCCGCCCGGCCCGTCGCCGTCCGTCCCGCCGCCGTCCGGCCCAGGTCCTTCCGGCCCGGGTCCTTCCGGCTCCGGGCCCGCGGGCGCGCAAAACGCCAGGCCGAAGCGGGTCGGCGCCGTGCCTTCGCGCGGTCGCGCGGGCGGGAAGGCCCGTGCCAGCTCATCGACGGTGCAGCCCCACGGGCGCAGGTCCGCCGCCGTCGCGAGGACCGGTGCGGGCGCGCCCGGGGCCCGTACCAGCCACTCGTTCCACACCGCGCCGCCCGGCGCCACCATGACCTCGAAGCGCAGGTCGGGCCAGAGCGGCACGGGCCACTGGAGCGCCTCGCACTCCAGGTCGCCGACCCGCCGCCGCAGCGCGCGCTCCGGCTCGCCGAGCACCGACAGGTACCTGGCCCGCGCGCCCCGGCCGCGCGGCGAGCGCACCATCGCCTGCCAGCGCCGGTTCGCCTCCCGCAGGTCGGCGCGGGACGCGCCCAGCGCGCGCCTGGCCTCGTCGGCGAGGTCCGGCTGGTGGTCGGCCATCCTGCGCAGCAGGACGAGCTGGAAGGAGAGCGGGCCGAACGCGCCCGGTGCGCTGCCTGAGGTCATGACGCCATTTTCGCCAATCGGACAACACGGCGTGTGACACACGGTTGTGCACAGGATCTCCACACCCGTGGCGGCCAACGGGGTTGCCGCGCCGCATACCCTGCGAGCGCCATGGACTACTGCGACCACTGCCGACGCCACCTCAACGGCGCGCTGACCTGCGCCGGATGCGGCAGGCCCGCCGAGGAGGCGCGGTGGGGCGGCCGGGCCCCGCGGGAGCCGGCGGCCGGGCCGCGGCAGGGGCCTTACGGGCAGGACGGCGGCCCGGACGGATACCTGCCGTACGGGGCGTACGGCCCCGGGCCGCAGGTCCCGGCGGACCCCGCGCCCTTCGCGCACCCGGGACTGCGCGGCCCTGGAGGGCCGCCCGGGGCCCTGGCCGAGGAGGCGCGGATCCCGGCTCGGTTCGAGCCCGTGGACGGGCGCGTACCGACGCAGTCCGAGGGCGAGGGCGGGCGCGTACCGGTTCGGTTCGGGCCTGAGGGCGCGGAGGTGCGGGAGTCGTACGCGGCGTACGACACCGTGCCGCAGGCCCCGGCCGGTGCCGAGCCCTTCCCCCGTCCCGGTCTGCCCGGCCCCGGAGAGCCGGCCGGGACCCCGGCCGAGGAGGCACGGGTGCCGACGCGGTTCGAGCCCGGGGGCGGCCTGACACCGGCGCGGTTCGAGCCGGGCGACGCGCGGACACCGGCGGGATCCGCGCCGGACGGCGTACGGGACGCCGCCGGCTTCGCGGGGGCCGATGGCCGGGAGCCGGCCGCAGGCCAGGAGCAGTCCGGCCCCGCCGGCCGGGCGGGCGCCCCGGGCCCTGCGGACGCCCGGGACACGGCGGACGCCCCGGGGCCCGCGGGCGGCGGCGTCGCGGGCGGCCACGGCCGCAGTCACCACCGTGCGGCGCGCAGGCCAAGGCCGGCCCCGCGCAGGGCGCGCAGCAAGCGGGGCCGCAGGGTCGTGGTCGGCGTGCTCGGCGTCGTCCTCGCCTCCGGCGCCCTCAGCCTCGCGCAGCTGGCGCTCGATCCGGCCCGCGGCACCGGAACCGGCGCCGGGTCGGGCAGCCGGGTCACCGACGACGGCACCGGCCCCGGCCACGACGGCGACCCGTCGGCCTCCGGCAGACCCGCCGTGCCGGGCGACCCGGGCGACGGCCCCGGCGCGGACGGCTCCTCGGCCGCCGCCTCGAAGAAGGGCGCGGACCCCACCGCGCCGGGCGACGGCGCGAGCCCGAGCCCCGGGGACGGCGACGGCACTCACGGCAGCCCGTCCGGCACCGCGGAGGGCACGCCGGGCCCCACAGGGCCGACCGCCCCCACGGGGCCCGCGACCGGCCCGGGCGACCCGTCCTCAGCCGACCCGGCGGGGCCCGCCGACCCGCCGCCCGCCACCTCGCCCGCCGAGCCCTCCCCGCCCGATCCCGAGCCCACCGGGAGCCAGTGCACACCGATCCTGTGGTGGTGCGCCTGACGCGGGTGTTCCGGCCCGCCCGTCAGGCGTCGTCGTCGCCCACCATGCGGCGCAGCAGGTCCCGCAGGGTGCGGCGCTCCTGTGCCGACAGCTCGGCCAGCGGCTCGCGCGCGAAGTCGAGCGAGTCCCGCAGCCTGGCCGCCGTCGCCAGCCCGCTGCGGGTGGGCGCGGCGAGCTTGACCCGCCGGTCGGACGGGTCCGGCGTGCGCTCGACCAGGCCGCGCGCCTCCAGCCGGTCGACGATCCCCGTCACGTTGGACGGCTCGCACTTGAGCTTCCTCGCGATCCTGCGCATGGGCAGCGGTTCGAGGGACAGCAGGCGCAGGACGCGGGCCTGTGCCCCGGTGAGTGAGTGCTCCGCCGCCGCCTGCTCGTACTCCTCGTAGTAGCGCGCCACGACGGAGCCGATGAGCTCGACGACTTCGAGGGTGAGCGGGTCGGTGCGGGAGGTGGCCATGGACACAGCGTACCCGCTTGCTTGACAACATGAAATATTCAGATGCACTGTTGTTTCATGTGGTGAAGCTTTGTTGCCCGCCACATTCCAAGCCCACCACGCTCCAAGGAGGTATCCGGACCATGGCCGCACTTCCCACGTCGGGCCGCGCCTGGCATCTGATCGCCCGCCCCCACGGCTGGCCCGTGCCGGACGACGTCGCCCTGCGCGAGGTCCCGGTGGCAGAGCCGGGCCAGGGCCGCGTCCTCGTCCGGAACCTGTACTTCTCGGTCGACCCGTACATGCGCGGCCGCATGAGCGACGCCAAGTCGTACGTGCCGCCCTTCGAGCTCGGCAGGCCGATGGACGGCGGCGCGGTCGGCGAGGTCATCGCCTCGAACGCGGACGGCTTCGCTGTCGGCGACCACGTCCTGCACGGCCTCGGCTGGCGGGAGTACGCGGAATTCCCCGCGGACCGCGCCGTCAAGGTGGACGCGTCGGTGGCGCCCCTCTCCGCCTACCTCGGCGTGCTCGGCACCACCGGCCTCACCGCCTACGCGGGCCTCTTCGAGACCGCCTCCTTCAAGGAGGGCGACGCGGTGTTCGTCTCCGGCGCGGCCGGCGCGGTCGGCAGCATCGTCGGCCAGCTCGCGAAGATCAAGGGCGCCTCCCGGGTCATCGGCTCGGCGGGCACCGACGAGAAGGTCGACCTCCTCACCCGCGAGTACGGCTTCGACGCGGCCTTCAACTACAAGAACGGCCCGGTCAAGGACCAGCTCAAGGCCGCGGCCCCCGACGGCATCGACGTGTACTTCGACAACGTCGGCGCCGACCACCTCGAAGCGGCCATCGGCCGGATGCGCAACTTCGGGCGGATCACGCTGTGCGGCATGATCGCGCAGTACAACTCCACGGAGCCGCCCGCGGCCCCGCGCAACCTGGCCCAGGTCCTCACCAAGCGGCTGCGCATGCAGGGCATGATCGTGATGGACCACATGGACCTGCGGAAGCGCTTCGTCGAGGATGTCGCGGGCTGGCTCGCCGAGGGCCGCCTCAAGTACCGGGAGACGACCGTCGAGGGAATCGAGAACGGCTTCGACGCGTTCCTCGGCGTGATGCGCGGCGAGAACACCGGCAAGATGATCGTCTCGCTCGGCCGCTAGACCCCAGCGGGCGAGGGCCGCCGTCCGCCGCCTCGGACGGTGGATCCCCCGCCCGCCCACTAAGGTGAATTCCCCGGCCGCCGCGGCCTCGGGCGCGAGTCGCGGCGCACAAGCAGAACGGAACAGTCCGACATGGCCATTGAACAGATTCAGCCCCTGTACACCGCCGTCGCCACCGCGGAGAACGGCCGGGACGGCCGGGTCGCCTCCGACGACGGCCACCTCGACGTCGTCGTCAACCCCCCGAAGGAGATGGGCGGCAGCGGTGCGGGCACCAACCCCGAGCAGCTGTTCGCGGCCGGCTACAGCGCCTGCTTCCAGAGCGCGATGGGTGTCGTGGCGCGCCAGCAGAAGCTGGACATCAAGGGGTCGACGGTGACCGCGAAGGTCTCCATCGGCAAGCTGTCGAACGGCAGCTTCGGCCTCGCCGTCGAGCTGGTCGCCGCCGTTCCCTCGCTGGACGAGGCCGCCACGAAGGACCTGCTGGAGAAGGCGCACGAGGTGTGCCCCTACTCGAACGCGACCCGCGGCAACATCGAGGTGACCCTCTCGGCCGCCTGAGCCGCCGCGGCACGGCGCAGGCCGGGCCCGCCCGCCCCGCTAGGGTTGCCCGCATGGGCGATCTCGGGGCGGGCTTCGGCTTTCTGGTCAAGGGCCAGCGGTGGGTGGGCGGCCACGGCAGGTGGTTCGGCCTCGGGCTGCTGCCGGGCCTCGTGACCCTGGTGGTGTACGCCGCAGCGCTGGTCGCCCTCGCCTACGGCGCGGACGACGCCGTGGCCTGGGCGACGCCCTTCGCCGACGGCTGGGGCTCCCCCTGGCAGGGCCTGTTCCGCGGCGGGATGACCGTCCTGCTGTTCGCGCTCGGGCTCTTTCTCGCGGTCGTCACCTTCACCGCGGTCACCCTGCTGGTCGGCCAGCCCTTCTACGAGGCCCTGTCCGAGGCCGTCGAGCGCGACCGGTCGCCGGACGGCACGGTGCCCGAGCCGGGCCTCACCTGGTGGCGCGGGATGCTGGTCTCGCTCAGGAACAGCCTGTACGTCCTGGTGCGGGTGGCCGGGTGGGGCGTGCTGCTTTTCGCCCTCGGCTTCCTGCCCTTCGTCGGCCAGACCGTGGTGCCCGCCGTGGGATTCTGCGTCTCCGGCTTCTACCTGACGCAGGAACTGACCGCGGTCGCGCTCGAACGCCGCCGGGTCGGCGCCCGCGAGCAGCTCGCCTGGCTCAAGGGCCGCAGGCTGATGGCGCTCGGCTTCGGAGTGCCGCTGACCCTGGCGTTCCTGGTCCCGGTGGTGCCGATCTTCCTGATGCCGGGGGCCGTCGCGGGCGCGACGCTGATGGCCCGCTCGCGCGAAGCAGAAGCAGAAGCAGAAGCAGAAGCCGAAGCCGAAGCTGGGGCTGGGGCTGGGGCTGGGGCCGGGGCCGCCGCTCCCGGGGGCCCCACCGGCCCCGCCCCGCTGCCCGGACAGGGCGGCCCCGCGCCGCACGGCCCGGCCGCCGCGCCGGCGCCGGGCGAGCGCTGACGAGGGGAGCGGCCACGGGCGCGCCCCGGGACACGCATACGGCCCCGGGGCGGTGTCAGGTTCCGCCTCGGGGCCGTACGTACTGGGTCAGCGCGCCACGGCCAGCGGCGCGCACAGGCGCACATCCGTCAGGGAACGCGCCACCTGGATCTCATACCTGCCCTCGATCAGCGACCAGGAATCCGTTCCCTCGTCCCAGATCTCGAAGGCGCGCCGCCGCAGGTCCACGGTGACCTCGACCGTCTCGCCCGGCTCCGCCTCGGCCACGGCGAAGCCCGCGAGCCAGCGGGCCGGGCGCTCGGCGCCGCCGGCGTCCTGACGTGGCTGCTCGGGCGCCACGTACAGCTGGACGACCTCGCGGCCGGGCCGCGCGCCCGCGTTGCGCAGCCGCACCCGGACCTCGGTGGGCGACGCGTCGACCGCCTCGTAGTCCCACTCGGTGTAGCCGAGGCCGTGGCCGAAGGGGTACGCGGGCGTGCCGCCCGCCTTCTCCCATGCCCGGTAGCCGATGAACACGCCCTCCTCGTAGTGGAGTTCGCCGTCCTTCGGGGTGGTGTCCACGACCGGCGCGTCGGCCAGCGCGGCCGGCCAGGTGGTGGGCAGTCGGCCGCCCGGCTCCGCCGCGCCGAGCAGCACGTCCGCGAGGGCCGCGCCGCCCTGCTGTCCTGGGAACCAGCTCAGCAGCACCGCCGCGGTGCTCTCTCGCCACGGCAGCTCCACCGGGGAGCCGGTGTTGACGACGACCACGGTGTTCGGGTTGGCGGCGGCGACCGCGCGCACCAGGTCGTCCTGGCGCCCCGGCAGCCGCAGGTCCTCGCGGTCGAAGCCCTCGGACTCGACGCGCTCGGTGGTGGCGACGACCACCACCGCCGTGTCGGCGTCCGCCGCGGCGCGGGCCGCCTCGGCGATCAGCTCGTCCGGGTCGTGCTGCGGGCCCAGGTGCAGCAGCGAGAAGCCGATCGCGTTCATCGGGGCCTCGGTGACCTTGTAGACCGTGTCGCGCAGCGAGATCTCGACGCGCTGCCCGGCCTCCAGCACGACGCGGCCCCGCTCGGTCTGGGCACCGAAGAACGCCTCGAACGGGTCGGAGGAGTCGCCCCTGTCCTGGTAGCCGTCGAACAGCACCGCACCGTCGACGCTGAGTGTGAAGCCGCCGAGGCCCCGGGTGCCGAAGGTGTGCTCGCCCGCGTCGCGCGCGGTGAACGTGCCGCTGACCTCGACGCTGTGCAGCGCGTCGTAGGTGACGCCCTCCGGCAGGTCGCTGCCGACCCACTGGACCCGGCCGCCTGGCAGCTTGACCGTGGCGAGCACCGCGCCGGCCGCGTCGCGCGCCGTGGCCGTCAGGTCGAACCCGTCGGCCGCGAGGGCGAGTTCGGTGTTGGGGTCGGCGCCGATCGCGTACGTCAGGGCCCCCTCGGGCAGCGCGGCGCGCAGGCCGTCGAGCGGGGAGACGACCCGGGCGGGGAAGACGGTGGCCGAGCCGCCGCCGAGGATCCTCGCGTCCCGCGCCGCCGCGCCGATCAGCGCGACCTTCCGTGTGCGGGCCGGGTCGAGGGGCAGCGCGGGGCGGCCTTCGCGTACCTCGTTGCGCACCAGGACGAAGGAGCGGCGTGCGATCTCGCGGGTCAGCGCGTCCCCGTCGACCGGTGCGGGCGGCTCGGTGACGACGGGCGGCGCGCCCTCCAGGATGCCGACGCGTGCCGCGAGCAGCAGTACCCGGCGCACGGCGTCGTCCACGGCCGACTCCTCGACATCGCCCGCCCGTACGGCCGCGGCCAGCTTCTCCCCGTACACCGTCTGCGGTCCCGGCATGGCGACGTCGAGCCCGCCGCGGAGGGCGCCCGTGGTGGAGCGGGCGGCGAGCCAGTCGGAGACGAGGTAGCCGTCGAAGCCCCACTCGCCGCGCAGCACCTCCTGCTGGAGGTGGCGGTGCTCGGTCATCGACGTGCCGTTGACGGTGTTGTAGGCGGCCATGACGCCCCACGGGCGGGCGTTCTTCACGATCGCCTCGAACGGGGCGAGGTACAACTCCCGCAGCGGGCGCGGCGCGACGACGTTGTTGACCGTGAAGCGGTCGGTCTCCGCGTCGTTGGCCACGAAGTGCTTGACCGTCGTGCCGACGCCGCCGTCCTGCACACCCCTGACGTACCCGGTGCCGATCTCACCCGTCAGGTACGGGTCCTCGCTGTACGCCTCGAAGTGGCGGCCGCCCAGCGGGGAGCGGTGCAGGTTCACCGTCGGCGCGAGCAGCACGTGCACCCCCTTGCGGCGGGCCTCCTGGGCCAGCAGGTGTCCGGCGCGGCGGGCGAGCGCGGGGTCCCAGCTCGCGGCGAGCGCGGTCGGCGAGGGCAGCGCGACGGACGGGTCCTCGGAGGTCCAGCGCACGCCGCGGACACCGACCGGGCCGTCGGACATCACCAGCGACGGCAGCCCGATCTCCGGCACGGCGGGCAGCGACCACTGGTCCTGCCCGGCCAGCAGCCGGGTCTTCGTGTCCAGGTCGAGCGTGGCGAGCGCCGCCTCGACCGCGGCGTTCCGCGCGTCGTCGTCGGCGGTGGTGGTGGGTGCGCCGGAAGACAAGGCCGTACCTCCAGGTACCGGGGATGGGGCGGGAGACTGCGGGGTGCGGGGTGCGGGGTGCGGGGTGCGGGGTGCGGGGTGCGGGGGAGGGGCCGGTGGGGCCGGTGGCCGCGGGGCCGTGGCTGTCCAGGGCCCCACCGACGGTTACATGGTGGGCCACGAACCTGTAGATGAGTAGGCTTCGTTATTGTTTCGTAATCTCAGGTCTGTGCGCATGGCGTACGGTCCTGTCCCAGGAGACGACCGGAGGGCCGAGGCGGATGGCGGCGAGAGCCAGAGGTGAGGAGCGGCGGGCCGAGATCCTGCGGGCCGCGCTCGAGGTCATCGCGGAGCGCGGCTACCGCGGCACCACCCTGGGGGCGGTGGCCGAGCGGGTCGGCCTCACCCAGCAGGGCCTGCTGCACCACTTCCCGACGAAGGAGGCGCTGCTCCTCGCCGTCCTTGAGGACCGGGACCACTGGGACACCGGGGGCGGCGGCCGGCGCCGCGAGGGGTGGCGGCTCGAACTGCTCACCTCGCTCGTGGACTACAACGCGATGCGGCCGGGCGTCGTGCAGACCTTCTCCGCGCTGCTCGGCGAGAGCGTCACCGAGGACCACCCGGCGCGCCCGTTCTTCACCCGCCGCTACGAGCAGGTGCGCGCCGACATGGCGGAATCGCTGCGTGACGAGTTCGGCGACCGCCTGCCGAGCGGCCTCACCCCCGAGCAGGCGGGCCCGCTGCTGACGGCCGTGATGGACGGCCTCCAGTACCAGTGGCTGCTCGACCCCGACGCCGTCGACATGCCCGCCGTCTTCCGCGACTTCCTCACCCTGCTGCGGGGCGGCGACGCGGGCCCCGCCGCCGGCTGAGCCGAGGCCCGCTCCGCCGCGTGCCGTCAGCGCACCGAGAAGGCGTACGTCGTCCGCGAGGTGTACCGCTCGCCGGGCCGCAGGACGGCCGGGGGGAACTCCGGCCGGTTCGGCGCGTCGGGAAACGCCTGCGTCTCCAGCGCCACCCCCGCGCCGGGCCCGAAGGGCAGCGGCGGAGCGAAGGAGTCCGCCGTGAACAGCTGGACGCCCGGCTCCGTCGTACGGATCGTCAGAACCCTCCCGGAAGCGGGCGCGTACAGCTCGGCGGCGAACCGCTCGCCGTCCGCCGCGCCGTCCAGCGCGAAGTTGTGGTCGTGGCCCGCGTCGAGGACGCGCGCCGTCCGGAAGTCGTGGCGGGTGCCCGCCACCGGCACGGTCCCGCCCGTCGGGATGCCCGCCGCGTCCACCGGCGTCATCCGCGAGGCGCCGAGCCGCAGTTCGTGGGTGCCGACGACGGGCCCCGACGCCGCGCCGTCCAGGTTCCAGTACGTGTGGTTGGTCAGGCTCACCGGCGTCGGCGCGTCCGCCGCCGCCTCGTACGCGATGGCCAGCGCGCCCGCGGCGTCCAGCGTGTAGGTGGCGGAGACGGCGAGGCGGCCGGGGAAGCCCTGCTCGCCCGCCGGGCTCACGCGTGTGAGCCGCACCCCGCCCGGCACCCGCTCGGCCCGCCAGACCCGGCGGTCGAACCCCTCGGCGCCGCCGTGCAGGCAGTTCGGTCCTTCGTTCGGCACCAGCGCGTACGCCGTGCCGTCCAGCGTGAAGGACGCGCCGGCTATCCGGTTCGCGTACCGGCCGACCAGCGCGCCCAGATACGGGCCGCGGCACGCGGCGTACTCCGTGGCCCCCGCCGCGGAACCGAGGCCGAGCACCACGTCGCCCCGCGCCCCCGACCGGTCGGGCACCTCGACCGACTGCACGATCCCGCCGTACGTCAGCAGCCGCACCCGGGTGCCGCCGCGCTCCAGCGTCCACCGCTCGGCCGGCCTGCCGCCCGGCGCCGTGCCCGCCGCTTCCCTGCCCACTGTCGTGTCCACGCTCGTCACGGTCCGGCAGCCTACGGGGCCGCCCGCGCCGCCGTGACCCGGGTGTACGCGATCTCCGCCAGCTTGCCCTGGCCCGGCTTGCCCGGGTGGAACCAGTCCCAGGGGCTCAGCAGCGCCGCGGAGAAACGGTAGTCGAAGACCGCGCCCCCGTCGTACCGGCAGCGCGGGTCGCGCCCGCACACGTCCCTTAGCGCGCCGTTGTACGCCACGACCCTGTCGTACACCGCCTGCCTGCGTGCCGTGGCCGCGGGCCCTGTGCTGGACGCGTCCTTGAGCATCGACGCGCAGATCCCCAGCTTCCACACCTCGCGGCCGAGCGGGTTGGCGCGCCCCTGCGACCACAGGCGGCGCAGGTCGGGCACGCTCGCCACGTACACCTGCGAGGACGGCGAGGCGGCCCGCAGCCGGCGCAGCGCCGCAGTGAACGAGGCGCGGAACGCCGCGACCTGCGTCATGCCGGACACCGAGGGCCGGCAGGCGTCGTTGGCGCCGGCCAGCACCGTCACCAGGGCGGGCCTGTGCGGCGCGACCTCGGCCATCTGCGCCGGCAGGTCCGCCATCCGGGCGCCGGAGCGCGCCGCGTTCCAGCTGTGCGTACGGGCGCCCGCCGCGCCGAGGAGCCGCACCGCGAGGCTGTCCACCGAGGCGTCCGTACCCGTCGACCAGGACACCGCGGGGCAGTCGCTGAGCAGCCCGCAGGCGTCGAAGCCGCGCGTGATGGAGTCGCCGACCGCCGCGAGCGACGCGGGCCTGGTGTTCCACACGGGCGCGGCCGAGTGGGTGGCGCGCGGCCGGTGGTGGTGCGCGCCGTCGCCGGGGGCACCGCACCCGGCGAGCGCGAGCAGGGCCGCCGCGCAGGCCGCGGACCCGCCGCGCGCCGCGCGCGACCGCCCCGACCGCCTCAGCCACCGCATGACACGCCGCCCTCCCGGTCCCGTGCCGGGCGAAACCGCCCGTGGACTATGCGCACCCCGGGCCCGTCCTCGCGAGTGAAAGCTTCGCGTAAATCGGGCCCGGGACCGACGGTACGTCACCCCCGGGACCCCGGCGCACGGTAGTTTTTCCCCGTCTGCCCGGTGGCATTCGATCCTCACCGCTCCGGTAGGTTGCATCACGTCACATCCTGTCCGTTTTGCGGGGTTCCGCTTTCGATGATGTTTACTGAGGCCGCTGGGAAGGCGAACCTCGTCCCACACTGGAGGTCCCGGTGACGACACGTGGAGTCCTGTACGTGCACTCCGCACCGCGCGCGATGTGCCCGCACGTCGAATGGGCGGTCGGGGGCGTGCTCGGGGTGCGGGTCCAACTCGACTGGATCAGGCAGCCGGCAGCTCCGGGCACCTGGAGAGCGGAGTTCTCCTGGAAGGGGCGCGCGGGCACGGCGTCCCAGCTCGCGTCGGCGCTGCGCGGCTGGCAGATGCTCAGGTTCGAGGTGACGGCGGAGCCGAGCGCGGCGGCGGAGGGCGAGCGGTACAGCGCCACCCCCGAACTGGGCATCTTCCACGCCGTCACCGGCGTGCACGGCGACATCCTGGTCCCCGAGGACCGGCTGCGCGCCGCGCTCGCCCGCTCGGGGCGCGGCGAGAGCGCGCTGGAGACCGAGGTGCAGAAGCTGCTCGGCAAGCCCTGGGACGACGAGCTCGAACCGTTCAGGTACGCGGGCGAGGGCGCCCCGGTCCGCTGGCTGCACCAGGTCGTCTGACCCGCCAGAGCCGCGACGGCAGGCCGGGCGCCGTACGGTGGTGACCATGGCTGACCACAAGAACGTAGCCCTGCTCGGCACCGGCATCATGGGCGCGGCGATGGCCCGCAACCTGCTGCGCGCCGGGCACGCCCTGCGCGTCTGGAACCGCACCCGGGCCAAGGCGGAACCCCTCGCCGCGGACGGCGCCGAGGTCCCCGACACCGCGGCCGAAGCCGTCACCGGCGCCGACGTCGTCATCACGATGCTGTACGACGGCCCCGCCACCCTGGAGACCATGCGTGAGGCTGCCCCCGGGCTCGCGCCGGGCGCCGTCTGGCTCCAGTCCACGACCGTCGGCGTGGACGACGTGCCGCGGCTCGCCGCGTTCGGCGAGGACCACGGCCTCCTCTTCGTCGACGGCCCCGTCCTCGGCACCAAGGCCCCAGCGGAGGCCGGCAAGCTCACGGCCATCGCCGCCGGGCCGGCCGCCGCCCGCGAGGCGCTCGCCTCCGTGCACGACGCGATCGGGCAGCGCACGGTCTGGGCGGGCGACGACGGCTCGACGGCCGCGGCCACCCGCCTCAAGCTCGTCTGCAACAACTGGACGCTCGCGCTCACCCACGCCGCCGCCGAGTCGGTGGCCCTCGCCAAGGGACTCGGCGTCGACCCGCGGGCGTTCCTCGACACCATCAAGGGTGGCCTGATGGACAGCGGCTACGTCCAGCTCAAGGGCGCCGCCATCATGAACGGCGACTTCGAGCCCAGCTTCGCGCTGTCCAACGCGGCCAAGGACGCCCGGCTGATCATCGCGGCCGCCGAGGCGGCGGGCGTGCGCATGGACCTCACGGAGGCGGGTGCCGAGCGCTTCCGCCGCGCCGAGGCAGCGGGCCACGGCGACGAGGACATGGCGGCCACCTACTTCGCCAGCCAGCAGGGCTGACACCGGCCCGCCGGGGCGTACGCAAGGGCCCCGGCCCCTCCTCGGCGGAGGGGGCCGGGGCCCTGGTGCCGCGGCGCGTCAGACGGAGCGCAGCGCGAGCACCACGTTGTGGCCGCCGAAGCCGAACGAGTCGTTGACCGCGGAGATCGTGCCCTCGGGCAGCGCCCTCGGCTTGTCGCGCACGATGTCCGCGTCGACCTCCTCGTCCAGCTCCGTGACGTTGATGGTCGGCGGGGCCGTGCGGTGGTACAGCGCCAGGATCGTCGCGACGGTCTCGATGCCGCCCGCGCCGCCCAGCAGGTGGCCCGTCATCGACTTGGTGGCGGAGATCGCCACATGGTCGAGTTCGTCGCCGAAGACCTGGCGGAGAGCCTTGATCTCGCCGAGGTCCCCCAGCGGGGTGGAGGTCGCGTGCGCGTTGACGTGGACGACCTCGGACGGCTTGAGACCCGTGTTGTCCATGAGGTGGCGCAGCGCCGCGGCGATGCCGTCGCCCGTCGGCTCGGGGGCCGTGATGTGGTACGCGTCGGAGGAGATGCCCTGGCCGAGCACCTCGCAGTAGACGCGGGCGCCGCGTGCGGCGGCGTGCTCCGCCGTCTCCAGGACGATCAGGCCCGCGCCCTCGCCCATGACGAAGCCGTTGCGGGACTTGTCGAAGGGCCTCGACGCCTTCTCCGGCGCGTCGTTCTCCTTCGACATCGCCATCATGTTGGCGAACGCCGCGAGCGGCAGCGGGTGGATGGTGGCCTCGGTGCCGCCCGCGATGACCACGTCGGCCCGGCCGGTGCGGATCATCTCGACCGCGTAGCCGATGGCCTCGGCGCCCGAGGCGCAGGCGGAGACGGGGGTGTGGACGCCCGCGCGGGCGCCGACCTCGATGCCGACGTTGGCCGAGGGGCCGTTCGGCATCATCATCGGCACGGTGTGCGGGGAGACCCGGCGGGGGCCCTTGTCGCGCAGCGCGTCGTACTGGTCGAGCAGGGAGGTGATGCCCCCGATGCCGGACGCCACGACGGCGCCGAGCCGGTCGGGGTCGACCGCGGCGTCCTCACCGGCCTTGGCGGTGAAGCCCGCGTCGGCCCAGGCCTCGCGCGCGGCGACCAGCGCGAACTGCGCGGACCTGTCGAGCTTGCGGGCCAGGGGCCGGGCCAGGACCTCGCTCGGGTCGACCGCCGCGGTGGCGGCGAACCGTACCGGCAGGTCGGCGTAGCGCTCGTCGTCGAGGGTGCGTACCCCGGAACGGCCCGCGAGCAGGCCCTCCCAGGTTGACGCGCTGTCGCCACCCAGTGGTGTGGTTGCGCCGATACCGGTGACGACCACGGTGCGATTGGTCGAGCTCACTGGAATTCTTTCTCCACGTGTAGAGGGGCTGAATTCTTACGGCGCCACCACCGGGTGGCCTCAGCCGTGCGATCCGGCCGGGATACGGCCGGACCGGGTGCCATCAGTTCCTGACGGGTCCGTCAGCCCTGGTGCTTGGCGATGTAGTCGGCGGCGTCGCCGACGGTCTTGAGCTCCTTGACGTCGTCGTCGGGGATCTTGACGTCGAAGCGCTCCTCGGCGGCGACGACGACCTCGACCATGGACAGCGAGTCGACGTCCAGGTCGTCGGTGAAGGACTTGTCCAGCTGGACGTCCTCGACCGGGATCCCGGCGATCTCGTTCACGATCTCCGCGAGACCGGCGACGATCTCTTCCTGAGTGGCGGCCATGTCGGGCGCTCCTTCAATAGTGGCGGTTGTACTTCGGGCACGGGCCCCGGCCTGCGGCCGGGGGGCGTGCTGGGGGCCTCCCGTGTGGGTCGTGCCGGGCTCGCGTGCCCCGGCACCGAAAGACCCTAGGGGAGGGTAACGACCGTCGCGGCGTACACCAGACCCGCCCCGAAGCCGATGACGAGGGCGGTGTCGCCGCTCTCTGCTTTCCCGGTCGCAAGAAGCCGCTCCATCGCGAGCGGGATCGAGGCGGCCGAGGTGTTGCCGGTGGTCTCCACGTCACGGGCGACCGTGACGCTCTCCGGCAGTTTCAGAGTCTTCACCATCGAGTCGATGATCCGCATGTTCGCCTGGTGCGGTATGAAGACGTCCAGGTCCCCGGGGCCGATGCCGGCCGCGTCGAGGGCCTGCTGCGCGACCTTCGCCATCTCGAAGACGGCCCACCGGAAGACGGCCTGGCCCTCCTGGGTGATGGCGGGGAACGCGGCGGGCGCGCCGTCGCGGTAGTCGGTCCACGGGGCGGTCTGGCGGATCGTCTCCGCCTTGTCGCCCTCGGAGCCCCACACGGTGGGGCCGATCATCGGCTCCTGCGAGGGCCCGACGACCACCGCGCCCGCGCCGTCCCCGAAGAGGAACGCGGTCGCCCGGTCGGTGAGGTCGGTCAGGTCGGAGAGGCGCTCCACGCCGATCACCACGACATGGGAGGCGGAGCCCTCCACGATCAGGCCCTTGGCCAGCGTGAGGCCGTAGCCGAAGCCCGCGCAGCCCGCGGAGATGTCGAACGCGGCGGGCTTGCCCGCGCCCATCCGGTCGGCGATCTCGGTGGCGATCGCCGGGGTCTGGTGGAAGTGCGAGACCGTCGCGACGATCACGGCGTCCACCTGCTCGGGCCTCAGCCCCGCGGCGGCGATGGCCTTGCCCGCCGCCTCGACGGACATCGCGGCGACGGTTTCCTCCGGGGACGCCCAGTGCCTGGACGCGATGCCGGAGCGTGAGCGGATCCACTCGTCGGACGAGTCGATCGTCTGAAGGATCACCTCGTTGGGCACGACGCGGGTGGGGCGGTAGCCGCCCACGCCCATGATGCGCGCGTACGGCGCGCCCTTGCTGGGGTTGATCTTCGACATGCTCGTGAGGCTCCTTTATCCGGCCGCTGAGGACTGCTCGGCAACCAGCGCGCGGGCCGCGTCGAGCTGGTCAGGGGTCTTGAGCGCGAGTGTCGTGACCCCGGGCAGGTCACGCTTGGCCAGCCCGGTCAGCGTGCCGCCGGGGCACAGTTCGACCAGGGCGGTGGCGCCCAGGTCCTTGAAGGTCTCCATGCACAGGTCCCACCGCACCGGGTTGGCGACCTGGCCGACGAGCCGGGCCAGGGCGTCGGCGCCCGTGGTGGCCTGCTGCCCGTCCCGGTTCGAGACGTACGGCAGCGCGGGGTCGCGCGGCGCGAGCTCCTTGGCCGCCACGGCGAGCGCGTCGACCGCGGGGGCCATGTGGCGGGTGTGGAAGGCGCCCGCGACCTTGAGCGGTACGACCCGCCGTACGCCCTCGGGCTTGTCCTCGGCGAGCACGGCCAGCTGCTCCAGGGTGCCCGCCGCGACGATCTGCGTCCTGCCGTTCACGTTGGCCGGGGTGAGGCCGAGCCGCTCCAGGTGGGCGATGGAGGTGTCGCGCTCGCCGCCGAGCAGCGCGGCCATGCCCGTCGCCGTGACGGCCGACGCCTCGGCCATCGCGCGTCCGCGGGCGCCGACCAGGGCCATGGCCTCGTCGTCGCCGAGCACGCCGGCGAGCGCGGCGGCGGCGAACTCCCCGACGCTGTGGCCGGCGACCGCGCCGACCGCGCCGCGCAGGTCGCCGTCGGACGGGAACAGCTGCCGCGCGGACAGCAGCGCGGAGGCCACGAGCAGCGGCTGGGCGACGGCGGTGTCGCGGATCTGCTCCTCGTCGGCCTCGGTGCCGTAGCGGACCAGGTCGAGGTCGATGAGGGCCGACCACTGCCGCAGCTTCTCCTCCGCGCCGGGGAGTTCGAGCCAGGGGGTCAGGAAGCCGGGCGTCTGGGCGCCTTGGCCGGGAGCGACGAGTACGAGCACCCTCACACTCTCTCTTGCCGACGGTCCGGGGCGCCCGTGATGACAGGGACCAAGAACCGAGAGGGTAGTTGTGGAGACTCTACAAGCTCAGAACTGGACGTCAGCGTCCGCGAGCCGCCCGAGGATCAGCGCGATCCGCAGCGTGAAGGCGGAACGTACGTCGGAGGGTGACCACCCCGTGACGTCTGTCACACGGCGCAGCCGGTAGCGCACGGTGTTGGGATGCACAAACAGCATGCGGGCCGCGCCCTCCAGGCTGCTCGCCTGCTCCAGATAGACACTCAGCGTTTCCAGCAGCGCCGAGCCCGCCTCCTCCAGCGGTCTGTAGATCTCCTCCACCAACTGCTCCCGCGCGGCCGGGTCGGCGGCGATCGCGCGCTCCGGCAGCAGGTCGTCCGCGAGCACGGGGCGGGGGGCGTCCTGCCAGGCCGCGCACGCCCGCAGCCCGGCCGCCGCGGCCTGCGCGGACCGGGTGGCGCTCTGCAGGTCGGGCACGACGGGCCCGGCGACGACGGGCCCCGCCGCGTACGGCCCGATCAGCCCCTTCGCGACCTGGAGCGGATTGTCGGAGCCGCCCGCGACCACCACGAGGCGGTTGCCGAACACGCCGGTCAGCACCTGGAGCCTGGCGTGTCGCGCCGCCCGCCTGATCGCCTCGACGGTCAGCTCGCTGTCGCCCTCGGGCGCCGTGCCGAGCAGCACACAGACGTGTTCGGGGTTGGTCCAGCCCAGCGCCGCGGCCCGGGAGACCGCGCCCTCGTCGGCCTCGCCCGAGAGCACCGCGTTCACCACGAGGGACTCAAGACGCGCGTCCCAGGCGCCGCGCGCCTCCGCGGCCTGCGCGTACACCTGCGCGGTCGCGAAGGCGATCTCCCGCGCGTACACCAGCAGCGCCTCGCGCAGCACGGCCTCGTCGCCGGGCGCCGCGATCTCCTCCACGGCGGACTCGACGACCTCGATCGTCGTGCGCACCATCTCGACGGTCTGCCGGAGGGTGATCGCCCGGGTCAGCTCGCGCGGCGCCGTGCCGAACACGTCGGTGGAGATCGCCTGAGGCCGCTCGGGGCGGCGGAACCACTCGGTGAAGGCGGCGACACCGGCCTGTGCGACGAGCCCGATCCACGAACGGTTCTCCGGCGGCATCGCCCGGTACCACGGCAGCGTCTCGTCCATCAGCGCGATGGCGTTGGCGGCGAGCCGCCCCGAGGACTGTTCGAGGCGGCGCAGGGTGGCGGCGTGCGGATGGGGTTCGTTCGCGGGTCGAGGCACGGGACAAGACTGCCTCATCAGGGCGGCGGGACGCGGGGCCGGGGCTACCGTGGGGCCCGTGATGTCCCTTCGGTACGCAGAGGACCGCTACCCCGGCGGGGACGAGGACGCCGGCATCGTCTCCCTGCACGCCTTCTCCTTCGGCGGTTTCTACGACCCCGACAACCTGCGCTTCGGCGCGGTGATCGCCTGCAACGAGGAGCGGCTCGCACCCGGCGCCGGCTTCGGCGAGCACCGGCACAGCCACACCGAGATCGTGACCTGGGTGGTCAGCGGCGAGTTGACGCACCGCGACTCCCAGGGCCGTACGACCGTGGTGCGCCCCGGCGACCTGCAGCGGCTGAGCTCGGCGTCCGGGGTCAGGCACAGCGAGCGCAACGAGGGCGGCGAGCCGCTGGTCTTCGTGCAGATGTGGCTGGCGCCCAGGGAGCCGGGCGGCGACCCCGCGTACGACCTGGTGCGCGGCATCGCCGACTCCACGCCGTACGCCCTGCCGGAAGCCGGCGCCATGCTCCATGTGCGGCGGCTCGCCGAGGGGGAGCGCTCCGCGGTGCCGGACGCCGCCTTCCTCTACGCGCACGTCGTGCGCGGCGCGGTGCTGCTCGACGGCGAGGAGCTGCGGCCCGGCGACTCGGCGCGGGTCACGGACGCGCGCGGGCTCGAACTCACCGGTCACGCGGGCCGCTCGGAGACGCTGGTGTGGGAGATGGCTCCGCCGGGCTGAGACATGCCGCGGCGGCCGGGGCCCTGGCCCCGGCCGCCGCCGAGGTGGCGCGTCAGGCGGCCAGCGCCCGGCGCAGCGTGTCCACGGCGAGGCGGATCGCGCCGTCGGCCGCGTGGGTCCCGCGCAGGGCGTTGAGCATCACGAAGTCGTGGATGATCCCCTGGAAGCGGACCGCGGTGACCGGGACGCCGGCGGCGCGCAGCTTGTTCGCGTACGCCTCGCCCTCGTCGCGGAGCACGTCGGCCTCGCCGGTGATGACGAGGGCCGGCGGCAGCCCCGCCAGCTGCTCCTCGGTGGCGCGCAGCGGCGACGCGGTGATCTCGGCGCGCTGCGCCGGGTCGGTCGTGTACTGGTCCCAGAACCACTTCATCCCCTCGCGGGCGAGGAAGTAGTTCTCGGCGAACCGGTGGTACGAGGCGGTGTCGAAGGAGGCGTCCGTCACCGGGTAGAACAGCACCTGCTGGACCAGCGGCACGTCCCCGCGCTCCTTGGCCATCAGGGTCAGCGCGGCCGTCATGTTCCCGCCGACCGAGTCGCCCGCGACGGCGATCCGGCCCGCGTCCAGGCGGTGCGCCGCGCCCTCGGCGACGATCCAGCGCGCCACCGCGTAGTTCTGCTCGACGGCGACCGGGTAGCGCGCCTCGGGGGCGAGCGCGTACTCGGGGAAGACCACGGCGGCGCCGGTGCCCGCGGCGAGCTCGCGCACCAGCCGGTCGTGGGTGTGGGCGTTCCCGAACACCCAGCCTGCGCCGTGGAGGTAGAGGATCACGGGCAGCGTGCCCGTGGCGCCGGCGGGCCTGACGATCCTGGCCCGCACGGAGCCGGTGGGGCCGCCCTGGACGGTGACCCACTCCTCGTCGGCGGCGGGATTCGCCGCGGCCGGGAGCTCGTCGAGGCCGCCCGACTGCACCTCGTCGACGGCGGCGCGGCCCTCGGCGGGCGGCAGCTGGAAGAGGAAGGGCGGCGTCGACGTGGCCTCGGCGAAGGCGGCGGCGGCCGGTTCGAGCACGGGGGCCGCGGGGGTGGTGGTGCTCTCGGACATGGGGTCTTCTCCTCGTTCCGGCGGGCCGCGGTGGGTTCGCTGCCCTGCCATCGGGCTCCGTCAGGAGGGTTTCCGTTCGGACCACCAGAAGGCTAGGGCACATTTAAATCGTGCGCAAGCTAATTTTGGGACAGTGGGTTGAGGGCGGTTTAGTTGCGCACGAGGAAGGTGCCTCACGGTCCATCGTGGGCGAGGGGATACGCTGGAGAGGCGGCCGCCCGGCGACGGACGGGTGGCCGCCGCGCAGTCGCCCAGCCAGACGAACCGGATCAGCCGGGTCAACCGCACCAGACGGATGAAGGGGAGCAGGTATGAGCGCGGACCAGGACGCCCGCACCGGCGGGCAGGCCGCAAAGGGAGAGCTGTCCCTGCTGCTCGACGACCAGATGTGCTTCGCGCTGTACGCCGCGTCGCGCGCGGTCACCGCGCTCTACCGGCCCCTCCTCGACGAGCTCGGCCTCACCTACCCGCAGTACCTGGTGCTGCTGGCGCTCTGGGAGCGCGACGGGGTGCCGGTGAAGGACCTGCGTGCCGCGCTCCAGCTGGACTACGGCACGCTGACGCCGCTGCTGAAGCGGCTGGAGACGGCGGGCCTGCTGCGCAGGCAGCGGCAGGCCGACGACGAGCGCACGGTCCGCATCGCGCTGACCCCCGAGGGCGCGGCGCTGCGCGAGCGCGCCCGCGCCATCCCCGGCGCGATCGGCGACGCGATGGGCCTGGCCGACGAGGAGTTCGACCGCACCCGCGCCAGCCTGCGCCGCCTCACCCGCAACGTCACGGCCCACGCGGAGGGCCGCGCCTGAGCCGAGCGCGCGGGCCGCCGCGGTGGCGCGCCCGCGCGGCGCAGAGCCGGTCCGCCCGCGCGGCCCCGGGGCAGGTCACCCGCGCGATCTCGGGGCGGTTCGCCCGCGCGGCCTCGGCACCCGGGGCAGGCGGCCCGCGTGATCCCTGGCCGCCCGTGCGGGGTGCGCCGCGTCAGGAGGCGCGCAGTTCCGCGAGTACCGCGTCCGTCAGCGGCGGCCACGCCTCGACGGCCCAGGGGCCGAAATCCCGGTCCGTCAGAGCGACACAGGCCGCGCCCGCGTCCGGGTCCACCCACAGGAACGTGCCGGACTGCCCGAAGTGGCCGAAGGTACGGGGCGACGACGCGGCGCCCGTCCAGTGCGGCGACTTGCCGTCCCTGATCTCGAAGCCGAGCCCCCAGTCGTTGGGCCTCTGGCCGCCGTAGCCCGGCAGCACTCCGGAGAGCCCGGGGAACTGCACCGTCATCGCCTCGGCCACCGTGCGCGGGTCGAGCAGCCTGGGCGCCTGGAGCTCCGCCGCGAACCGCGCCAGATCGGCCACGGTGGAGACCGCGCCGCGGGCCGGCGAACCGCCCGCGGGAAGCTCCGTCGCCGCCATGCCGAGCGGTTCGAGCACGGCCTCGCGCAGGTAGTCGGGGAAGGCGATCCCGCTCGCCCGCGCCACATGCGCGCCCAGCGCCTCGAATCCGGCGTTCGAGTAGACGCGCCGGGTACCGGGCGCGGCCAGCGCCCGCTGCTCGTCCGGCGCCAGGCCGCTCGCGTGCGCCAGCAGGTGGCGGACGGTCGACCCCTCGGGCCCCGCGGGCTCGTCGAGTTCGACCGCGCCCTCCTCGTACGCCACGAGGACCGCGTAGGCGGCGAGCGGCTTGGTCACGGACGCGAGCGGGAACCGCAGGTCCTGGGGCCCGTACGACCCGGCGAGTGTGCCGTCCGCGCGGACGACGGCCGCCGCCGCGTGCGGCACCGGCCACTCACCGACCCGGCGCAGGGACCTCAGGGACCCCGCGGGCCCCGGGGGAGGTGCGGACGGCGAGGACTCGTGGCGCTGCATGCGCCCGACCCTAGTTCAGGCCGCGCGGGGGCCGGGAGCGGGGGCGGCCCGGATCACAGCAGGAGCCGCATGGCGGTCGCCCGCGTCGGCCGGAAGCCGAGGGACGCGTACAGCGGCGCGCCCTCCCGCGACGCGTGCAGGTCGACCTTGACGACCCCGCGCCGCCGGTACCAGGCGAGCAGCGCCTCCATGCAGGCGCGGCAGCAGCCGCGCCGCCGCATCGACGGGTCCGTCGCCACGCTGAAGACATGGCCGCCGAGCCCCGCGGGGTTGCCGGGGGAGCCGAGCCCCTGCGTGACGGTGCCGACCACGCAGGCCGCGAGGACACCGGGCCTGCCCGGCGCGTCCACCACGAAGGCCGCCAGGTCCCCGTCCGGCTCCGCAAGCGCCCGCCGCAGGATCGCGACGCTCGCGGGCTGCCAGGAGCCGTCGTCCCTACCGGGGTTGAGCGAGTCCAGCATGACGGCGCGCAGCCGTACGAGCTCCTCCGCGTCCCCGGGGCCCGCGGCCCTTGTGGTCACAGCGGCGTGCGGCGCGGTGTCGGTGGTCGGCTCCATGGCGCGCAGCGTAGGGCGGCGGACCCGGGCGGCGATACCGGTTCGGCCCCGCGACGCGCCGCCCTTGCTTCGAGCGCACTCCAAGGAATTAGCGTGGGGGCATGACGCTGACCGAGAGCACACCGGTGGACGCATCGGCCACGGACACCTGTGCCTCAGGACCGCCAGGGCACCCCCGGCCCGAGGGGCAGGACCAGTACACGATCAGCGAGGTCGCCGCCTTCACAGGACTGACCGCGCACACCCTCAGGTGGTACGAGCGCATCGGCCTGATGCCGCACGTCGACCGCTCGCACACCGGCCAGCGCCGCTTCAGCAACCGCGACCTCGACTGGCTCTCCCTCGTCGCCAAGCTCCGGCTCACGGGCATGCCCGTGGCGGACATGGTCCGCTACGCGGAGCTGGTGCGTGCCGGGGAGAGCACCTTCGCCGAGCGGCACGAACTCCTGCTGCACACACGGCGGGACGTCCACGCGCGGATCGCGGAGCTCCAGGACACCGTCGCCGTACTCGACCAGAAGATCGGCTTCTACGCGGACGCCTCCCAGGCGTCGGAGAGGTGCTGAGCACCGATGAGCGACACCCCGCCCCCCACCCTGATCCGCCTGGGCACGCACGGGCCCGAGGTCGGCCCCCAGGGCTTCGGCTGCATGGGCATCAGCTTCGCCTACGGCCCGAGCGACCCCGCCGAGTCGCGCGCCACGCTGGAGCGCGCGCTGGAGCTGGGGGTGACCCTGTTCGACACCGCCGCGGCCTACGGGGACGGCGGCAACGAGGAGTTCCTCGCGCCGTTCTTCGCCGCGCACCGCGACGAGGTGGTGGTGGCCACGAAGTTCGGCCTCGCCATCGACCGCGAGGACCGCACGAAGCGCATCATCGACAACGACCCCGCGTACATCAGGCGCAGCGCGGAGGAGAGCCTGTCGCGGCTGGGTGTCGAGGCGATCGACCTGTACTACATGCACCGGCGCGACGTGCGGTACCCGATCGAGGAGACCGTCGGCGTCATGGCCGAGCTGGTGCGCGAGGGCAAGGTGAAGCACCTGGGGCTGAGCGAGGTCACCGCGGACGAGCTGCGCGCCGCGCACGCCGTGCACCCCATCGCCGCCGTGCAGTCGGAGTGGTCGCTGTTCAGCCGCGACATCGAGGCCAGGGTCGTCCCCGCGGCCGCCGAGCTCGGCGTCGGGCTCGTGCCGTACTCGCCGCTCGGCCGGGGCTTTCTGACCGGGGCGTTCGTCAGCGCCGACAAGGAGCTCGGCGAGGACGACCTCCGCCGCCAGCAGCCCCGCTTCACCGGGGACAACGCGGCGGCCAACGCCGCGCTCCTCGAACCCGTACGAGCCGTCGCGGGCGCGCACGGCGCGACGCTCGCGCAGGTCGCCCTCGCCTGGGTGCAGCAGCGGGCGGGCGTGCACGGCGTCGGGGTCGTCCCGATCCCCGGCACCCGCAGCCGGGCCCGCGTGGAGGAGAACGTGGGCGCCACGCACCTGATCCTGACCCCCAGCGAGCTGGACGTCCTCGAACCGATCGCCTCCCGCGTCGCCGGTGGCCGCTACGCCGACATGAGCTTCACCTCGGCGGGCCGCGAGTAGCCGGCGGGGCCGCGGGGAACGGGGCTCACAGCTCCGCGAGCAGCTGGGCCTTCTTCGAGGTGAACTCCTCGTCCGTGACGAGGCCCGCGCTGTGCAGCTCGCCCAGCTGCCTGATCCGGTCGGCGACCGAGCGCCCCGGGTCGGCGGCGGGTGCCGGGGCGTGCCGGCGCTCCCCGGGGTGGGAGCGGGCCGAGGAGCCGCCGCGCACGGCGGCGAGCACGGCGGCGGCGAACGGCAGGGACTCGTGGACCGGCCCGTAGCCGACGCCGAAGACCACCGCGGACGGGTCGAGGTCGGGCCGCGCGCGCCGTTCGGCCTCCGCCGCGGTGGGCTGTCCCGGCACGGCGGCCCGCAGGGCGGGCTGCGCGACGGCCGGCTGACGCGCGGTCAGCCGCAGATAGCCGTCGGAGCCCTCGGGGGAGCGCCACTCGACGCCCTGGAGGTCGCCGACCCTGAACGTCTGGTCGCCCGCCTTCCACTTGGCGGTGGAGGCGCCCGTCCACGACCAGCGGAAGGACACCTCGCTGCCGTCGAACGCGGCCCTGCCGTCGTACGCCTTGAAGGCGAGCGGCGCCTCAGGCGGCGCCACCAGGTGCTGGTCGGCGGGGGCCGCCGAGTCCTGCGGGCCCCGGGCCTCCAGGGCCTTGCGCAGCTCCCGCGCGTAGAACTCGGCGAGGGTCTCGCGGCCCGCGGGCACCACCAGGCGGTAGGGGTCGTACCCCTCCTTGAGCTGCCCGGCCGCCGCGTCCATCAGGGGGTCTGCGCCCGGCCGCACCACGGCGCGCAGCACCACCGTGCCGCGTCTGCCGGGGGACACCGCCACCGACGCAAGCGCCTCGTGGGGGATGCGGCGCTCCCGCAGCACCTGGAACAGCCTGGGCGTCCGTATGCCCCGTCCGAAGCGGATGAGCACGGAGTCGCCCTCGAACTCCCAGGTGGCGTGGATACCGGCCAGTACATCACCCATGTGCCACATGTTAGGCGGCGTTCGCCGCCACGTCTCCAGCCCGAGCGCGGAAATCTACGCGCGTCAGGAGTCCCCTCCGGCGTGGATTCCGTCGTGGCAGCCCGAAACGTCCCCCGCGCACACCACGGCCCCGTAGTCGCCGACGGCGATGTCCGCGAAGTTGTCCAGGCTCGTCGTGCCCGGCTGGAAATAGCCGGCGTGGCCCTGCGCGCCCGCGGCCGAGACCACCCGTGCGCCGAAGCCCGCGGAGACCGGGTCGGCGCCGTGGCCGAGGCCCACCACGTCCACGTAGGGGATGTCCTGGATCCAGTCGCCGGTGTCCCGCATCGCCCACACGCGCGCCCGCGTGCGCAGGCCCGCCGCGCTGCCGACCCGCATGCCCGGGCTGCCCGCGACGGCCACGTCGACCACGCGCCGCGGCAGGTCGCGCGCGGCCACGCCGCACACCACGGAGCCGTAGCTGTGGCAGAACAGCGAGACGGGCGCCGCGCCCGGCAGCGCCCGCGCCAGTGCCGTCAGGCGTACGGCGCCGGCCCGCGCGAGCGTCCCTATGGCGGCGTCCATGCCGAGTCCTGCGGGCGCCGTGTAGTCGGCCCAGGCGATGACGGCGGTGCTGGTGGAGGGGGAGGCGGCGCGCTCGGCGGTGTAGAGCGACGAGCCCATGCCCGCAGGGGCGCTGTACCACTTGCCGGTCTTCTGGAACGTCAGCATGTTGGTGTCCACCCCCGGCACCACCACCGAGATCCTGCGGGCGTGCGCGAGGTCGCCGAAGACCTCGGCCGCGCGCCCGGTGCCCGACGGGTCGAAGGCGAGGAAGTCCCTGCCGGGCTCCAGCATCGACGCGTACTGCTGCTCGGTCTTCGCCGCGAGGCCCCGGCCCTCGGGCGAGAGCTGCGTGTCCTCGGCCCTGCGGCGCTCCACGGCCGCCTCCTGGCGCAGCGCGAGCCGGTTGGCGCGGTAGCGCAGGGAGACGGGGGCGCCGTTGAGGTTGCCGACCACCAGGGGGTAGCGCGACACGAGCCGGGAGCGCTCGCCCGAGGTGAGCGCGCCGAAGAACGCGGCGATGCGGCGGGGCGAGGAGCGCGGGTCGGGCAGCCGGCGGTGGCCGATCGAGCCCTTGCGCCACGAGGCCACGGCCGCCTTGAGCGGGTCGGCCGGGCTCTGGCCCCGCTGTACGGCGGTCCAGCCCGTGGTCGCGAGCATCACGAACACCACGGCGAGCGCCAGGAGCGTCCGCCACGTCAGCAGAGCGGGTGAAGAGGCGAAAGGAATCACTGGCAGGCCACCCTAGAGCGCGTCGTCAGGCGCCCCCGCAGCGGGGGCGACAGGTCACGCACCGATCACGTAAAGGTCACATCTTGTGCCAGGCTAGCCGAAGGGCGGGTGTCGGGAACACAGGTGGCCGCCTCCGCCGCGCCGTCCGCCGTACGCCAGTCGCCCGCCAGGGACGGGTGCAGCGCGTCCAGATACGTCTCGGTCAGCGCCGTCAGCGCCTCCACGCTGGTCTCGTGCCCAGGCCCGCCCCAGACGCGGCCCGCCATCCGCAGCACCCCGCAGACGGCGGCGACGGCCGCGCGTGGCCGCGCGTCCCGCTCGATGTCGAGGCCCTCCCGCTCGGCGACGATCCGGGCGATCTCCTCCTCCGTCTCGCTGCCGCGGCGCATGTGCGCGGAGAGCAGCGCGGGGGTGGACTCGATCATCTGGTAGGCCTTCATCACCAGCTCGACGGGGGCGATGTCCTCGATGGTCTCGCCGATCCGGGCCCAGCCCTCGGTGATCGCGGCACGCAGCGCGCACAGCGGGCCCTCCTCGGGCGGCCGCGTCCGCAGCTGCTCGACGAACTGCCCCTCCACCAGTGAGACGATCGCCAGGGCGACGTCCTCCTTGCTGGCGAAGTAGCGGAAGAACGTGCGCTGCGAGACCTCCACCGCCTCCACGATCTCGTCCACCGTGGTGGCCTCGTACCCCTGGGTGGTGAAAAGCTGGAGCGCGACGCGCATCAGGTCGTCCCGCGTGCGCTGCTTCTTGCGCGCGCGCAGACCCGTGGGCCGTTCTGCCGCTGTGCCCTGCCCGACGCTCACTGTGGGGGAACCTCGCTCCTTCTTCCGGCGTCCTGTCCTGTCGGCGTCTGCCGGGCCGACCGGGGCGTTCCGGCCGGTCACGCCCCTCCACCACGGTAGTCCCGGCGTTTGTGAGCCACGTGACAGTTACCGACTTGTGAATTGGTTTGTCAACTGTCAGCTACTGACATTAGCGTGTGCGGTATGACAAGTCAGACCACCGTCGATCAGGCGCCCCCGACGACGGCGCCGTCCAAGAAGGGGCTGCGCGGCCACCCCTGGCTGACGCTCATCGCCGTGGCCGTCGGCGTGATGATGGTGGCCCTTGACGGCACCATCGTCGCGATCGCCAACCCGGCCATTCAGAAGGACCTGGGGGCCTCGTTCGCCGACGTCCAGTGGATCACCAACGGCTACTTCCTGGCCCTGGCGGTGGCGCTGATCACCGCGGGCAAGCTCGGTGACCGGTTCGGTCACCGCCAGACCTTCCTCATCGGCGTGGTCGGCTTCGCCGCCGCGTCCGGGGCCATCGGCCTCTCCCACACCATCGGCCTCGTGGTCGCCCTCCGGGTGTTCCAGGGCCTGTTCGGCGCCCTGTTGATGCCGGCCGCCCTCGGCCTGCTGCGCGCCACCTTCCCCGCGGAGAAGCTCAACGCGGCGCTCGGAATCTGGGGCATGGTCATCGGCGCCTCCACCGCGGGCGGCCCGATCCTCGGCGGTGTGCTCGTGGAGCACATCAGCTGGCAGTCCGTGTTCTTCATCAACGTGCCGGTCGGCGTGGCGGCGCTGGTCCTCGGCGTCTTCATCCTGCTCGACCACCGGGCCGAGAACGCGCCCAGGTCCTTCGACCTGCTCGGCATCCTGCTGCTCTCCGCGGCGATGTTCTGCCTTGTCTGGGCGCTCATCAAGGCCCCGACCTGGGGCTGGGGCGGAGGCAGCACCTGGCTGTTCATCGGCGTCTCGATCGTGTGCTTCGCGGTCTTCGCGCTCTGGGAGAACCGCGTCAAGGAACCGCTCATCCCGATGACGCTGTTCAAGTCCGTCCCGGTCTCGGCCGGCGTGGTGCTGATGGCGCTGATGGCCATCGCCTTCCTCGGCGGCCTGTTCTTCGTGACGTTCTACCTCCAGAACGTGCACGGCATGAGCCCGGTCGACGCCGGCCTCCACCTGCTGCCGCTGACCGCCATGATGATCGTCGCCTCGCCCGTCGCCGGCACCCTGATCACCAAGGTCGGGCCGCGGATCCCGCTCGCGGGCGGCATGATCTTCACGACCGCCGCGATGCTCGGGATGTCCCGCCTTGAGGTCGGCACGGGCACCGCCACCATGTCGCTCTGGTTCGCGCTGCTCGGCCTCGGGCTCGCGCCCGTCATGGTCGGCGCCACCGAGGTCATCGTCGGCAACTCGCCCATGGAGCTCTCCGGTGTGGCGGGCGGCCTCCAGCAGGCCGCCATGCAGATCGGCGGCAGCCTCGGTACGGCGGTGCTCGGCGCCGTCATGGCCTCGCGCGTCTCCGACAAGCTGCCGGGCAACTGGACGGACGCGGGCCTGCCGCCCCTGACCTCCGGCCAGATCGGGCAGGTCTCCGAGGCGGTGCAGGTCGGTGTGGCGCCCGTGCCGAAGGGCACCCCCGCGGCCATCGCGGAGAAGATCACGGCCGTCGCGCACGACACCTTCATGTCGGGCATGACGCTGGCGTGCCTGGTGGCCGCGGCCGTGGGCTTCGTGGCGATCTTCGTCGCGCTGTTGACGAAGCGCGGTGAGAACGCGGCCGCGGCGGGCGGAGCGGCGCACATCTGACGTCAACACGCGGCTGACAGAGGGTCAAATCCGCAGTTCGGAGGGGCCCGCCGGATCGTTTCGGCGGGCCCCTCCGGCTGTCCGCGGCCGCCCCGCCGGGCAGGCTGTCCCCGCAGACCGGCCACGACACGACGACCGACGGGGGTCCCTCACCATGCGACGTACGAAGAGAACGACGGCGCTCGCCCTGCTCGCCGCGGCACTGTCCTGCGCCGCGGGCGGGACCGCCCCGGCCGGGGCCGCGCCCGCCCCGCGCGGTGACTGCGCGCCGGGCGAGCTGTGCCTGTGGCCCGAGGGCGGCTACGGCGGCCCCCGGAGCAGATACGAGCTGACCGGCCTCGTCGTCCAGGACTGTGTGCGGCTGCGCGGCGCCGGTTCCGCGCTCTCGCTCGCCAACCGCCTCGGCCGTCCGGTGACGGTCTACCAGTCCGAGGAGTGCGCGGAGACCGGTGAGTTCGAGACCTATCCAGGCCATGGCACCTGGGTGCCCAGGTCGCCCTACCGCGTCCGCGCGTTCAAGGTCTGGGAGCGCTGAGCCCCTGTCCGCGGCCGGGGGAGTGCCCCAGGCGAGGGCGGGTACGCGGACGGGCGAAGGTCCGAACAGGCCTGTGGCTCGGGCCGGTAGCTCCGGGAGGAGACACGTCATGGCGGGCTTCGGCAGCAGTACCCGAACACGCATGAGCCCCCGCTCACGCGGCCGGATGGGGTCGCGGAGCGGGCCGGACGGCGCGACCTTCGGGATCATCGGGCTCGTCTGCGCGATCGCGGGGTTCTTCGTCCTCGGCATCGTGCTCGGCCCGGTCGCGATGATCACCGGCTGGCTCTCCATGAACCGGCGGTGGTCCAGCCGCCACGTCCCGGCCGTGATCGCCGTGGTGCTCGGCGCCATCGACACGGTGATCGCCCTGATCAGCCTGTTCTGACCCGGGCAGGCCCCGGGCACGCGGCCGGGGGACGGCGGTACCAGCCACCGCCCCCCGGCGCCTTCATCCCCATCTCGTCGATCACCCTTGACGTAGGCCGGATCGCCACCCGTTCGGTCCCGGAGCGGTGTCATGCGGACGAAATATCCATGGAGAAGATTCGTCTGCCGATCTGGCCGGATGCGAGAAGAGCATGAAAGTGGCAGCTCGACGCGCTGCTGGAGGCTCTGGGAACCGGAGAAGAGAACTGGTTCTTCAAAGGGTCGAGGAAAGGCAGCAGGTGCGGGGCGCTCGGTGGCCGAGGTGTCGCGATGCCACCGAGCGCCCGCGGCTACGTGCGCTTGTTGAGGTTGCTCTCCCGCAGTGCGCGCATCTGGATCAGGGTGAACTCCTGCTGGACCTCGGTGAGGTCGGCGTAGACGGTGAGCACCTCGGCCTCCTTGTCGCGGCTGACGGTGCCGGGGACCGGGCGGCCGAGTGAGGCGTAGATCTTGTCGAGCGAGAAGCGCGGGAACTCCTTGGACAGCGTCACGAGGCTCGTCCGCTGGGGTCCCCGGCCGTAGCCGCGCTTGCGGTGCACCCAGTGGTTGACGGTGGCCGAGGAGACGCCGATACGCCGGGCGATCTCGCTCTCGGAGACCTTGTAGTCCTGCTTCAGCCGGGTGAGGAGCTGCGCGAAGTCCTCCTCGTCGCGCTCGGCGGCGGGGTTGCGCGCGACGTTGCGGGCAGCGTTCTGCCCCGCGGTCGGTTCGCCCGTCGGGTCGGTGGGACGGTCGGCGGTCGGTTCAGCGTCTGCCACGGACTACAGACTGCCTGGCCCCTTCTACTTTTCGCAAGCAAAAGTAGAAGGCCGTGCCATACAGATCTCATGTGTGCACGGAGGGTGTGTGAATGATCGCGTTGAGTCACTTGTGGAGGCGTGATGTCGTTGACACTCCTGTAACTGCAACTGTAGAAAAGTAGCAGCACCTCGTCCGGAGGCGTCCCCCAGGCTCACCGACCCCGCATGAGGTACCCGATGCCGAAAGTGCTCCGCAAGGCACACGGCCAGCCGTTGCGCGACGAAATGCGTCGGCAGGGCCTGTCGGGTCCGGGCCTCGCCGCCAGGACCAAGGAGATCGACCCCACCGGGCGCGGTGTCAGCGCCGCCACGATCGGCCGCATCGCGGGCCGCGGGAGCACGGCGCGGGAGCGCTGCGAACTGAGCACGGCATGGCTGATCGCGGAGGTCCTCAACGCGCGGATGCACGACCTGTTCAGCCTGCCGCCGCCGGCCGCGGCGGGGGCGGAGAAGACCCGGGCATGACGTGGATATGCCACTGGCATATCTGTAACAGATCCCCGATTCCCGCCCGCGAGGATAGATTAATGAATAGAATGAGGCCGCCGCGAGGCGTGACCCCGCCCCCGGGCGAGGTCGCCACGCAGAAAGGGCCCGCCTCCGGTGGCACCCGGAGACAGGCCCTTCGTGCGGCAGTTCACGAGCCCGGTCGATCACTACGCGACCGGGCTCGCTGCCTGCGCAGCGCCGCCCGTCGGTCTCGACGGGTCCGTGCGCAGCCGTCCTAGCGGACGAGCTGCTCCACCGTGGCGACGACCGCGACAAGAACGCCCACCGCCGTCAGCGCGACCGACCACTTCTCGGGGCCCGTCCAACGCCTCCGCGGGGGCTCTGCCCCGTCGAGGTCTTCCTCCACGCCCGCTCCTCTCCCTCGGGTACCCCGGGCGGACGCGCCCGGAGCCCTCGCCGCGCCCGCCTTGCCGAGCGTGCGGCGAAGCTCTCGGAGGACTGGAGGAGTCAGGTCGGATCAGCATACCGGCGCCCGTGAGGGTCCACGGCCGCTTCAAGTACCCCGCCGTGCGAGGCGGTTGCGCGGCTCCGCGCCGCGCGCCCCCGGACAGGCGGCGGGGCGGGACCCCTCGGGTACCCGCCCCGCCGCCGTCGCCCCGCCGTTCAGGGCGCGCGCCCCGCGCACGGGCCGGCGCGCCCGAACGCTCCCCGCGCCCTACGCGTCGCCGCCCGCGGCGCCCGGGTCGGCCGCCGCCACGTCGAGCAGCCGGTAGCGGTCGAGGGCCTGCTTGGGCGCCGAGCGGTCGACCTTGCCCTCCCTGGCCAGCTCGGTCAGGACCGCGAGCACGATCGAGTGCGCGTCGATGTGGAAGAAGCGCCGCGCCGCTCCCCGGGTGTCCGCGAAGCCGAAGCCGTCGGCGCCCAGCGACTGGTAGGTGCCGGGCACCCACCGCGCGATCTGGTCGGGCACCGCCCGCATCCAGTCCGACACCGCCACGAACGGGCCCTGCGCGTCCGCGAGTTTGCGGGTCACGTAGGGCGTGCGCTGCTCCTCCTCCGGGTGCAGGAGGTTGTACTCCTCGACCGCCATCGCCTCGCGCCGCAGCTCCGTCCAGGACGTCGCGGACCAGACGTCGGCCCGTACGTTCCACTCGTCGGCGAGGATCCGCTGCGCCTCCTCGGCCCACGGCAGCGCCACGCCGGACGCGAGGATCTGCGCGGGGATCTCGCCCGCCGTCGCCGTCCGCAGACGGTGGATGCCCCTGAGGATGCCCTCGACGTCCACGTCCTCCGGCTCCGCGGGGTGCTGGATCGGCTCGTTGTAGACGGTGAGGTAGTAGAAGACGTTCGGGTCCTCGCCCTCCGCGGCCTCGCCGTACATCCGGCGCAGGCCGTCCCTGACGATGTGCGCGATCTCGAAGCCGTACGCCGGGTCGTAGGCGACGCATCCCGGGTTGGTCGACGCCAGCAGGTGCGAGTGGCCGTCCGCGTGCTGGAGGCCCTCACCGGTCAGCGTCGTGCGGCCCGCGGTCGCGCCCAGCACGAAACCGCGCGCCATCTGGTCCGCCATCTGCCAGAACTGGTCGCCGGTGCGCTGGAACCCGAACATCGAATAGAAGACGTACACCGGGATCAGCGGCTCGCCGTGCGTGGCGTACGCGGAGCCCGCGGCGATCGCCGACGCCGTGCACCCCGCCTCCGTGATGCCGTCGTGCAGCAGCTGCCCGGTCTCCGACTCCTTGTACGACAACAGGAGTTCGCGGTCCACCGACTCGTACTGCTGGCCCAGCGGGTTGTAGATCCTGGCGCTCGGGAAGAACGAGTCCATGCCGAACGTGCGGTACTCGTCCGGCGCGATCAGCACGAACCGCCTGCCGATCTCCTTGTCCCGCATCAGGTCCTTCAACAGCCGGACGAACGCCATCGTCGTCGCGATCGACTGCTGCCCCGAGCCCTTCCTGACCGTCGCGTACGCCTTGTCGCCCGGCAGCGTGAGCGGCTTCGAGCGCACCACGCGCGTCGGCACGTAGCCGCCGAGCGCCTGGCGGCGGTCGTGCATGTACTGGATCTCCTCCGAGTCCCGGCCCGGGTGGTAGTACGGCGGCAGGCCGTTCTCCAACTCCTTGTCCGCGATGGGCAGGTGGAGCCGGTCGCGGAAGCCCTTCAGGTCGTCGACCGTCAGCTTCTTCATCTGGTGCGTCGCGTTGCGGCCCTCGAAGTTCGGGCCGAGCGTCCACCCCTTGACGGTCTGCGCCAGGATCACCGTCGGCTGGCCGCTGTGCGCCTTCGCCGCCGCGTACGCCGCGAACACCTTGCGGTGGTCGTGGCCGCCGCGGCCGAGGTGCAGGATCTGCTCGTCCGTCATGTTCTCGACCATCGCGCGCAGCCGGTGGTCGTCGCCGAAGAAGTGGTCCCTGATATAGGCGCCGCTCTCCGTCGCGTACGTCTGGAACTGCCCGTCCGGCGTGGTGTTGAGGCGGTTGACCAGCACGCCGTCGCGGTCCTGCGCGAGCAGCGGGTCCCAGGTGCGGTCCCACACCAGCTTGATGACGTTCCAGCCGGCGCCGCGGAACACCGACTCCAGCTCCTGGATGATCTTGCCGTTGCCGCGGACCGGGCCGTCGAGGCGCTGGAGGTTGCAGTTGACGACGAAGGTGAGGTTGTCGAGGTTCTCGCGCGCCGCGATCGTCAGCTGGCCGAGCGACTCGACCTCGTCCATCTCGCCGTCGCCGAGGTACGCCCACACGTGCGAGTCGGAGGTGTCCGCGATGCCGCGCGCGTGCATGTAGCGGTTCATCCGCGCCTGGTAGATCGCGGCGAGCGGGCCGAGGCCCATCGACACCGTGGGGAACTCCCAGAAGTCCGGCATCAGCCGCGGATGCGGGTAGCTGGAGAGGCCGTCGGGCGCCTTCGACTTCTCCTGCCTGAACGCGTCGAGCTGCGCCTCGCTGAGGCGGTCGAGCAGGAAGGCGCGGGCGTAGATGCCGGGGGACGCGTGCCCCTGGAAGAAGATCTGGTCGCCCGACCTGCCCCCGTCCTTGCCGCGGAAGAAGTGGTTGAAGCCCACGTCGTAGAGCGACGCCGACGACGCGAAGGTCGCGATGTGGCCGCCGACCCCGATGCCGGGGCGCTGCGCCCGCGAGACCATCACGGCCGCGTTCCAGCGGGTCGCGTTGAGGATCTTGCGCTCGATCTCCTCGTTGCCTGGGAAGAACGGCTCGTCCTTGGTGGCGATGGTGTTGACGTAGTCCGTGCTGCGCATCTCCGGCACGGCGACGCGCTTCTCCCGCGCGCGCTCGATCAGCCGGAGCATCAGGTACCGGGCGCGCTCCCGGCCGCGCTCGTCGACCGCGGCGTCGAGCGAGTCGAGCCACTCCTGGGTCTCTTCGGGGTCGAAGTCCGGGACCTGGCTGGGAAGGCCGCCAATGATGATCGGGGTGCGATCTGATCCGGAAGCCACGCTGTTCCCTCGCTGTCTGTGGGCTGTCTGGGCTGTCTGGGCTGTTTGGGCTGGTTCCGTGGGGGTGTCGTACGCCGCACCCATCGTGTACCGCGACGTACGCGGACGTCACCTCTACCGAGAGGTAACAGGCGGCGGGCGGCCGCCGGGCCGCGCGGGGCCGGTACGGGCGCGCCGTACGGGTAACGCGCGCCCACCCGCGTAACGTGCCCGTACCCCCGCGACCGGGGGAGCGCGGCGGCGCCGGGGCCACGCCCGGGCCCGGCGGATCCGCGACGGTTCCTACCCGAATGGCGTAGCCGTACGGCATACCATGGCAAACATGGAGAAAAGAAGCGCGGGCCGTCGCACAGGGTCGCCCCCCGACCGCCCCAGGGAACGGGGGAGAGGCCCGGAACGTCACCGTTTCGGCGGTCTCGGCCGCCGGGTACTTGCGCGATCCGTCGCGCCCGTGTGGACTACGGCCAATGCTTCGCCCGTGCGCGAAGCCGAAGAACTCACCGAAACATGATCAGGAGGCAATCCGTGAGCGCGACCGCGGACCACGCGGAGGAGCGGACCAACCAGGCGGCACGTCTGGGGTTCGAGCCCGGACAGGTGGTCCAGGAGATCGGCTACGACGACGACGTCGAGCCGGAGCTCCGCGAGTCCATCGAGGCCGTCACAGGCCAGGACCTCGTCGACGAGGAGTACGACGACGTTGCCGACGCCGTCCTCCTCTGGTTCAGGGACGAGGACGGCGACCTTACGGACGCGCTGGTGGACGCCATCGGCCTGATCGAGGACGGCGGCGTGATCTGGCTGCTGACGCCCAAGACCGGCCGCGACGGCTACGTCGAGCCGAGCGACATCAACGAGGCAGCCCAGACGGCCGGCCTGTCGCAGACCAAGAGCGTCAGCGCCGGCAAGGACTGGACCGGAAGCCGGCTCGTCACGCCCAAGACGGCCAAGAGCAAGCGCTGAGCCCGCCGCCCCGGCCCCGCCGCCCGACCTGGCGCGGGCCGGGAGCGGCGCGCTGCCGCAAGTACCTGGGGCCCGCCCGTCAGGGCGTACGGCCCCGCTGCGTAGGCTGACCCGGGTGCGGGCGGCCGCGGGACGGAGCGCCGCCCCCGCGGGAAAGGACACGCCCCATGGCCGTCGCGGTCGGCGCGCAGGCGCCGGACCTCAGCCTCCAGGACCAGCACGGCAGGACCGTGCGGCTCTCGGACCACCGCGCCGGCGGCGACCGCCCCGGCAGCCCGGTCCTCCTGGTCTTCTATCCGCACGCGTTCAGCGGTACCTGCACCGGCGAGCTCCAGGAGCTGCGCGACCGGGCCGCTGCCTTCGAGGACGCGGGCGCCCAGGTGCTCGGCTGCTCCGTCGACTCGCTCTACGCCCAGCGCGCCTTCGCCGAGCAGGAGGGCTTCGACTTCCCGCTGCTCGCCGACTTCTGGCCGCACGGCGCAGCCGCCCGCGCCTACGGCGTCCTGGACGAGGAGCGGGGCCGCGCGGTACGCGGCACGTTCCTCGTCGACACGGCCGGGATCCTGCGCTGGAGCGTGGTCAACCCCGTCCACGAGGCCCGGGACACCGACGCCTATCTGCGGGCGCTCGCACGGCTCTGACGTGCCGCGCCGCGGGGGCGCGCGCCCCGGTGGCCCGCCGCCGAAATAGCGCGGGGCACGGGAACCGGTCACTAGGATCGAGACGTTGATCCGAATGGCAACGCATCAGGGGGCGCGAGGCCCGCGGCAGCTGCCGCTGACCACGGCCGCCGGCCCCGACAACCAATGGGAGGACTCGTGGGAGTCAGCCTCAGCAAGGGCGGAAACGTCTCGCTGACCAAGGCCGCGCCCAACCTGACCGCGGTGACCGTGGGTCTGGGCTGGGACGTCCGTACGACGACAGGGCAGGACTTCGACCTCGACGCCAGCGCGCTGCTGACGAACGCCGAGGGCAAGGTCACGCAGGACGCCAACTTCGTCTTCTTCAACAACCTCAAGAGCCCCGACGGCTCCGTCGAGCACACCGGGGACAACCTCACCGGCGAGGGCGAGGGCGACGACGAGCAGATCAAGGTCAACCTGACCACGGTCCCCGCCGACGTCGAGAAGATCGTCTTCCCGGTCTCCATCTACGACGCGGAGACCCGCCAGCAGTCCTTCGGCCAGGTGCGCAACGCCTTCATCCGCGTGGTCAACCAGGCCGACAACAACGAGCTGGCCCGCTACGACCTCACCGAGGACGCCTCGACGGAGACCGCGATGGTCTTCGGCGAGCTGTACCGCAACGGCGCCGAGTGGAAGTTCCGCGCCATCGGCCAGGGGTACGCCTCGGGGCTGCGCGGCATCGCGCAGGACTTCGGCGTCAACGTCTGAGCCGCGGCCGAGGCCGCACCGCGCACGGCACGCCCGTCCGGCGCCGCACGCTCCCGTGCGGCGCCGCACGGGCCTTCCGGGCCCCGAGGGGCGGGAAGGCCGCACGGAGGGCCGGAACCGTTCCGGGCCGAAGCGGCGTGAAGTGCATGAAGAACACCCCCGTGGGCAGGACGACAAGCGCGTCGGGCCCCCGCCCGCAGGGGGCCGCACGACCGCGCCGGGGCCACCGCCCCGGACCACCATCGGGGAGGACAACACCATGGGCGTCACGCTCGCCAAGGGAGGCAACGTCTCCCTCTCCAAGGCCGCACCCAACCTCACGCAGGTGCTCGTAGGGCTCGGCTGGGACGCGCGCTCCACCACGGGAGCCGACTTCGACCTCGACGCCAGCGCGCTGATGTGCCGCGAGGGCCGCGTCATGGGCGACGAGTACTTCGTGTTCTACAACAACCTCAAGAGCCCCGAGGGGTCGGTCGAGCACACCGGCGACAATCTCACCGGTGAGGGCGAGGGCGACGACGAGACGCTGCTGGTGGACCTGACGCTGGTGCCGCAGAACTGCGACAAGATCGTCTTCCCGGTCTCGATCCACGACGCCGACAACAGGCGCCAGACCTTCGGCCAGGTCAGCAACGCGTTCATCCGCGTCGTCAACCAGGCGGACGGCCAGGAGCTGGCCCGCTACGACCTCACCGAGGACGCCTCGACCGAGACGGCGATGATCTTCGGAGAGCTCTACCGGCACGGCGGCGAGTGGAAGTTCCGGGCCGTGGGCCAGGGGTACGCGTCGGGGCTGCGGGGCATCGCCCTAGACTTCGGGGTCAATGTTGCGTAAAGCAGTGCTCTGCACGGGGGAAAGCCCGTATCACCGGATGGGGTAGCAGTGATCCTGAAAACCTTTCGCTGGCCGTTGGTCATCACGGTCCTCGGCCTTGCGGCCTCGGCCGTGTTCTGGGGGTGGGAGGCGTTCGGGGTCGTCCTGATCCTTTCGATCCTGGAAATCTCCCTCTCCTTCGACAACGCGGTCGTCAACGCCGGCGTGCTGAAGAAGCTCAACGCCTTCTGGCAGAAGATCTTCCTCACCATCGGCGTGCTGATCGCCGTCTTCGGCATGCGGCTGGTCTTCCCCGTGCTGATCGTGGCCATCACGGCCAAGGTGAACCCCGTCGAGGCGGTGCGGCTCGCGGTCGACAACCCGAGCCGCTACGAGTCGCTGGTGACCGACGCCCACCCGGCGATCGCCGCCTTCGGCGGGATGTTCCTGCTGATGATCTTCCTGGACTTCATCCTTGAGGACCGGGACATCAAGTGGCTCGCCTGGATCGAGCGGCCCCTCGCCAAGCTCGGCAAGGTCGACATGCTCTCGGTCTGCGTCGCGCTGATCGTCCTCGTCGTCACGTCCCTGACCTTCGCCGCGCACGCCCACACCAGTGCGGGCCACGGCGTCGACAAGTCCTCCACGGTCCTGCTGTCCGGGGTCGCGGGCCTCATCACGTACCTCGTCGTGGGCGGGCTCTCCTCGCACTTCGAGAACAGCCTGGAGGAAGCCGAGGAGCGCGAGGAGGAAGAGGAGGAGAAGGCGCGCGCCGAGGGGCGCGCGGTCTCCGCTGTCGGCCTCGCGGGCAAGGCCGCCTTCTTCATGTTCCTCTACCTGGAGGTGCTCGACGCGTCGTTCTCGTTCGACGGCGTCATCGGCGCCTTCGCCATCACCAACCACATCTTCTGGATGGCGGTCGGCCTCGGCATCGGCGCCATGTACATCAGGTCCCTCACGGTCTACCTGGTGCGCCAGGGCACCCTGGACGACTACGTCTACCTGGAGCACGGCGCGCACTACGCGATCGGCGCCCTCGCCGTGATCCTGCTCGTCACGATCCAGCACGAGATCAACGAGGTCGTCACCGGCCTTGTCGGCGTGGTCCTCATCGGCGCCTCGTTCTGGTCGTCGATCCGCCGCAACCGGGCCCTGTCGGCCCAGGGCGGCGACGGAGACGGCGGCGACAGCGGGTCGCCCGGCGCCCAGGAGAAGGCGGGCGCGCAGGCCTGAGCCGGGCGCCGGCGCGCGCCTGCCCGGCGCCCTTGTCGTACGGATATGCCGGCGCGCGACAGGTGTGCGACTCCGTGCGACCCCGTGTGACCCGTCGAGGGCGCGGACGGGTGTGTGCGGCGCCGGTCAGCCAGGGAACGCTTTCTCGCGGGGGGTGGCCACCGGACCTGGGTCCGGAGGGCCGCCCCCCGCAGTCTCAGGCCGGATGCACGAGGGTGGGAGTGAGCATGTCTTTCTGGGACGGTCTGCGGCCGGGAGGCAGGGTCGCGCAGTTCGACTCGGGCAGCGCCGCCAGCAACGCCATCGAACTGACCAAGCGGCACTCCTCGGTGTCGCTGTCCAAGCAGGACGCGGCCACCGGCAACCTCCGGGTCAACCTGTCGTGGCGGATGCGGACCTCGGACATCGAGGGCCGCTCGAAGCAGGGCGGCCTGCTGCGCCACCCGCTGAAGATGTTCCAGCCCGACGTGGTGCAGGCGCACACGCAGGGCATGGTCAACGTCGACCTGGACCTCGGCTGCCTGTACGAGCTGACGGACGGCAGCAAGGGCGTCGTGCAGCCGCTCGGCGGCTTCTTCGGCGACCTCAACACCTCGCCGTACATCAAGCTCAGCGGCGACGACCGGTTCGGCGCGCCGTCCGGGGAGACGATCTTCGTCAACCTCGACCACCGCGACGAGATCAAGCGCCTGCTGTTCTTCGTCTACATCTACGACCAGACTCCGGCCTTCGACCGTACGCACGCCAAGGTCACGCTCTATCCGAGCAGCGGCCCCCGGGTGGAGATCGAGCTGGACGAGCGGGCCCCCGAGGCGCGCTCCTGTGCCGTCTTCTCCCTGGAGAACGTCAAGGGCGACCTGCTGGTGCGCCGAGAGGTGCGCTTCGTCTACGGCTTCCAGGCCGAGCTCGACCGCCTCTACGGCTGGGGCCTCCAGTGGGGCCGCGGCTACAAGACCAAGGCCTGAGGCGCACCCCCGCCCCCCGGCGGGCAGATCGCCGCCCGCCTGCCGGCATGGAAAGCGGGCAAGGGGTACCCGGTCGGCATGAAGACCGCCAATCCGGACCCCGATCCGCGCACCACCGCCGGGCTCGAACCCGGGGGCGGCGTCCCTCCGGGCGAGACACCGCCCGCGGAGGGCAGCACATCGGAGGCGGGGCCCCTGCAGGAGACGTCGCCGGGGTGGGGCAGGGCCCCGCTCACGGTGATCCTTGCGCTCGTCGTGGTGGTCGCCGGCTTCTTCCTCGCCTACGCCGTGGTGGTGTGAGGCGCACCGCGTCCTACGCGGTGGGGAGGAACTGCGGCCCCATCGGCGGCAGCCTGAAACCCGGGTCGGGCGCGGGCGCCGCGGCTGCGGCGGGCCTGGGATAGCCGTAGCCGTAGGGCCGGGGTGCCGCGGGCTGCGGGTAGCCGTACGCGGGCGGCGCGGCGGGCGCGGGCGCCGCGAGCGGATAGCCGTAGGTGGCGGGCGGCGGCGCGGCCGGGGGAGCGGCGTGCGTCCCGTTCGCGGCGGCGGGCGCGGGCGCCGACGCCTCGCCCGGCGCCCCTGGCGCCGCCCCGGCCTCCTCCGCCTCGTCGACCGAGATGCCGAAGGCGGTGGCGAGGCCCACGAGGCCTGTCGGGTAGCCCTGGCCGACCGCGCGGAACTTCCAGCCGTCGCCGCGCCGGTACAGCTCGCCGCAGATGATCGCGGTCTCCTCGCCGGTCTCGGGCCGCACGTCGAACACCGCGATCGGGTCGCCTTCGGGCGCGGTCGCGTCGTACAGCAGGATCCGCAGGTCCGGTACGTGCCCGAAGGGCTCGCCGTCCGAGGACGCCGCGAGCACCACCTGGTCCACGGACGCGTCGAGGGCGGCGAGGTCCGCCTCCACCGAGTCCGTGAGGCCGTCAGGGCGCTGCTTCTTCGCCAGCCGCCGCACGACGCCCGAGGGGTGGCGCGGCTGGTTGTAGAAGACGAAGTCCTCGTCGGAGCGCACCCGCCCGTCGCGCCCCAGCAGCAGCGCAGACGCGTCGACGTCCGGGACCCCCGCGCCCGGGGTCCAGCGCAGCACGGCCCGCACGGCCGTGGCGTCGAGCGGGACGTTGGAGCCCTTCAGCATCGCTTGCGTCATGCCGGACATCCTGCCTCCCCGCCCGTCGGCGGGACAACGCGGCCGGGGCCCGGGTGCGCACCCCGCGCGGCGCGCGCACCCTGGTGTGGCGGGACGGCAACCAGGATTTCACGCGGGGCGGGAACCGCCGACATCGATCCATACGTACTATTACCGGCCACCTGTGCGGGTGGCCGGTTCAGTGCTACGGGTAGTTCGGGGGATGACAGATGCGTCATTTCGGCCATGTCTCGCCGGAGGACCGGCAGCGCCTCTTCCACCGCGAGCCCGCGGAGTTCACCAGAGACGACCCCGCGGGCCTCCTCGCGACCGCCCTGGGCGCCACGCTCTACAGTCCCGCGACCCGGCCGCGCCTCGCCGACGCCGTCGTCAGACAGACCGGGCTCGGCGTGCGGTCCATGGTGCTCTGCCTTGAGGACTCCATCGCGGACGGCGAGGTCGCCGTGGGCGAGGCCAATCTCGTCGAGCAGCTCACCGAGCTGGCCGCGCGGGATGCCGAGACGCCGCTGCTGTTCGTCCGGGTCCGGGCGCCCGGACAGATCACGGACCTGGTGCGCAGGCTCGGCCCCGCGGCCCGGCTGCTGTCCGGATTCGTGCTGCCGAAATTCACCTACGAGCGCGGCGAGCCGTTCCTTGAGGCGCTCGCCGAGGCCGAGTACTCCTCGGGGCACCGCCTCTTCGCGATGCCCGTGCTGGAGTCGCCCGAGCTGCTGCACCTGGAGACCCGCACCAGCACCCTCGTCGACATCGCGACCGTCGTCGACAAGTACCGCGACCGCGTCCTCGCGCTGCGCCTCGGCGTGACCGACTTCTGCTCGGCGTACGGGCTGCGGCGCGCCGCCGACACGACCGCGTACGACGTGGGGATCGTCGCGCACGTCATCGCGGACGTGGTGAACGTGCTGGGCCGCGCGGACGGCAGCGGCTTCACCATCACCGGGCCCGTGTGGGAGTACTTCCGCCTCCAGGAGCGCATGTTCAAGCCGCAGCTGCGCGCCAGCCCCTTCGAGGAGGGACGTGCCCAGTCGCTCCGCAGGACACTGATCGAGCACGACCTCGACGGGCTGCTGCGGGAGATCGAGCTCGACCGGGCCAACGGCCTGCTCGGCAAGACCTGCATCCACCCCTCGCACGTCATCCCCGTGCATGCGCTCTCCGTGGTCAGCCACGAGGAGTACGTCGACGCGCGGGACATTCTGCGTCCGGAGCGCGGCGGCGGGGGCGTGCTGCGCTCCGCGTACACCAACAAGATGAACGAGGTGAAGCCGCACCGCGCCTGGGCCGAGCGCACCCTGCGGCGCGCCGAGGTGTTCGGAGTGGCGCGCGAGGACATCGGCTTCGTGGAGCTCCTCGCGGCAGGACTCGGCCGGTGAGGCGGGCGGCACCAGTGGCACCAGCGGAACGGGCGGCACCAGTGGAACGGGCGGAACGGGCGGAAGCGGAACGGGCGGAACGGGTGAGTTCGGCGGGATCAGTGGGATCGGCGGGATCGGCGGGATCGGTGGAGGAAGATGTGCGGCGGATGGCGCGTAGGGCCGACGAGGGGCGCGCGGCGCGGGTGACGACCGGCGGGGCACAGGGCGGCGGCCCGTGCGGCATCCCGGAGCCGGGGGATCCCTGGCCCGGCACCTGGGTCACCGAGCGGCTCGGCGTCGGGCTCGGCGGCGACCCCGGCCTGCGGGGCCTGCTGGGCCTCGCGCTGCGCGACAACCCCAAGCGCGCCCACCTGCTGGTCTCCACCGTGCTCGGCAAGCACGTGCCCCAGCTTCCCTCCGTGGTGCACGGCACCGGCGTACGGCTCGGGGAGCGGGTCGCCGGACTGCTCGGCGACAGCGTGCGCCGCGCGGTGGTCCTCGGATACGCGGAGACCGCGACGGCCCTCGGCCACAGCGTCGCCGACGGCCTGCGGCACGCCCCCTACCTGCACTCCACCCGGCGCCCCGTGGCCGGGGTCGTGCCGGCGGGCGGCTTCGAGGAGTCCCACTCGCACGCCTCCTCGCACCTGCTGCTGCCCGAGGACCCCGCGCTGCTCGCCGGGGACGGGCCGCTGGTGCTCGTGGACGACGAGTTCTCCACGGGCAACACCGTCCTCAACACGATCCGCGCGCTCCACGACCGCGCCCCGCGCGCCTGGTACGTGATCGTGGCGCTCGTCGACATGCGCTGCGCCGCGGACCGGGAGCGGTCCGCCGCGTTCGCCGCGGAGATCGGCGCGCGCGTCGACCTCGTCGCCCTCGCCTCGGGAACCGTGCGGCTGCCCGAGGGCGTGCTCGGCCGCGGCAGGGAGCTCGTCGCCGCGCACGCGGACGCGCAGACCCCGGGCGCCGCGGGGCTGGCCGCGGCGCCCGCGCCCGCGGAGGGCACGGTCGTACGCGCCCCGCTGGCATGGCCTGCCGGTCTTCCGGACGGCGGACGGCACGGCTTCCTCCCGGCCCACAGGCTCGTCCTCGACGCGGCGCTGCCCGGCATGGCGGCGGCCGTCGCGGCGGCCCTGCCGCAGAGCGCGCGGCGCGTGCTGGTCCTCGGCCACGAGGAGCTGATGTACGCGCCGCTGCGGATCGCGGAGGCGCTCCAGGCGCGGGGCGGCGCCGAGGTGCGGTTCTCGACCACGACGCGCTCGCCGGTGCTCGCCGTCGACGACCCCGGCTACGCGATCCGCAGCAGGCTCGTCTTCCCCGCCCACGACACCGCCCAGTTCCCCCCGGGGTCGCCGGACGGCTCCGGCCCCCGGTACGCGTACAACGTCGCGGGCGGGGGCTTCGACGCGGTCGTGCTCGTCGTGGACTCGGCCGGCGACACACCCGAACTCCACGCCCCCGGCGGCCTGTTGGCGCAGCTGACCGGGCAGGTGCCGCGGGTGGTGCTCGCCGTGGTCCCCACCTACGCGCCGGCCGCGGCACGGCCCGCGCCCGGGGGGCACGCGCCCGCCGCCCCCGAACGACAGGACACGCCCATGCTGCCCGAGCCGCTGCGCGGCCCCGCCTTCTCCTCGTACGCCCCCGACGAGGTGGGCTGGCTCCTCCAGGACCTGTCCGACGTGGAGTTGGAGGCGCCCACCGAGGAGCGCGAGGAGGCCATCCAGAGCGGCGGCGCGCACTACGCCGAGTCGCTGCCCGTCGAGTACCAGCCGAGCGCGGCCTACCAGGAGCTGTTCCGTGCCGCCCTCGACGCCTCGGCCGCCCGCGTCGCGCGGGCCGTGGGCGCCGTCACCGAGACCGTGCTCGCCGAACGCTCGCCGCGCCCCGTCCTGGTGTCGTTGGCCCGCGCGGGCACCCCGGTGGGCGTGCTGATGCGGCGCTGGGCCGCCCACCGGCACGGCCTCGACCTGCCGCACTACGCGGTCTCGATCGTGCGCGGCCGAGGCATCGACACCACCGCCATGCGCTGGCTCGCCGCCCACCACGACCCGGCGGACGTGGTGTTCGTGGACGGCTGGACGGGCAAGGGCGCCATTACCCGCGAACTGGCCGCGGCCATCGGGCGGTTCGAGGGGTTCGACCCGGAGGTCGCGGTGCTCGCCGACCCCGGCGGCTGCGTGCGGACGTACGGCACGCGCGAGGACTTCCTCATCCCGTCCGCCTGCCTCAACTCCACCGTCTCCGGGCTGATTTCGCGCACCGTGCTCCGCTCCGACCTGGTCGGCCCCGACGACTTCCACGGCGCGAAGTTCTACCGCTCGCTCGCCGGCGCCGACGTCTCCGGGCTGTTCCTCGACACCGTGTCCGCGCGGTTCGCCGAGGTGGCGGACGGCGTCGACGCCGACGCCAAGGACTTGCTCGCCGCCGACCGCGCGCCGACCTGGGCGGGCTGGGCCGCGGTCGAGCGGATCAGCGAGGAGTACGGCATCCACGACGTGAACCTCGTCAAGCCCGGCGTCGGCGAGACCACGCGGGTGCTGCTGCGCCGCGTCCCCTGGCGCGTCCTGGCCGCGCGCGGCGCCGGCGCGGACCTCGACCATGTGCGGCTGCTCGCCGCGCAGCGTGGTGTGCCGGTCGAGGAGGTCGACGGACTCCCGTACAGCTGCGTGGGGTTGATCCACCCGCGTTTCACCCGCGGCGCGAGCGGCGCGGACGGCAGGGCGGTGCCCGCGCTGTGAGCGACCCGCGCGCCGTGGTCGCGAGCGACCTGGACCGTACCCTCGTCTACTCGGCCGCCGCCCTCGGCCTGACCGTGCCGGACGCCGTCGCGCCCCGGCTGCTGTGCGTCGAGGTGTACGGGGGCAGGCCGCTGTCGTACCTCACCGAGACCGCGGCGGGGCTGCTGGACGCGCTCGCCCGCGCGGCGGTCTTCGTGCCGACGACGACCCGCACGAGGGAGCAGTACCGACGTATCCGACTGCCCTGCCCGCCACCGGGGTTCGCGATCTGCGCCAACGGCGGCCACCTCCTCGTGGACGGGGTCTCCGACGCGGCGTGGCAGGCACGGGTCGCCCGGCTGCTCGCCGACGCCTCAGCGCCGCTCGCCGAGGCGCGCAAGCGGCTGACCGCCGGCGCCGACGGGGCCTGGCTGCTCAAGGAGCGGGTCGCGGAGGACCTGTTCGTCTACGCGGTCGTCAACAGGGCCTTGATGCCGCAGAGTTGGCTGGACGATCTGGCCGAGTGGGCGGCCGGGCGCGGCTGGTCGGTCTCCCTCCAGGGCCGCAAGGTGTATGTCGTGCCGCAGCCGCTGACCAAGAGCGCCGCCCTCGCCGAGGTGGTGCGGCGCACCGGCGCGGACCTCACCCTTGCCGCGGGCGACTCCCTCCTCGACGCCGACCTGCTCACGGCCGCGGACCGCGCCTGGCGCCCCGGCCACGGCGAGCTGGCCGACGCGGGGTGGACGGCGCCCGGCGTCACCGCCCTCCCCACCGCCGGCGTGCTGGCGGGCGAGGAGATCCTGCGCGCGTTCCTGCGAGCGGCCACGGAGTGAGCGTGGGCGCGCTGTCCGGCCGCCTCCGCGCCCCTGGCCTGCGGGTTCGCGGTGCCGGACGGTGGCGCGCCGGGGCGGCGGGCGCTTAGCCTGCCAGGTGGACGGACGGCCCGAGCCGCTGCCCGCCCGACGCATGCCCTGTCCGTTCCGCCGACCGGGCCGCCCGCCGACCGGCCCGCCAGCCCGCAGCCCTGTCTGCCCCGCCCGTCCCGCCCCCCCGTCCGTCCGCCAGCGCCAGAAACGGATGCCCGTGCCGTACGCCTCAGCCCCCTTCGACTTCGACGCCGTCGACCTCGCCGCCGTGCGCCGCCGCCACCACACCAAGTGGGAGGGCGCGGGCGACGGCGTCCTCGCGCTCTCCGTCGCCGAGACCGACTTCGCGCCCGCGCCGCCCGTCGCCGCGGCCCTCGGCCGCGCGCTCGCCGACGGCGACCTCGGCTACGCGCCGCCCGGCGCGCTCGGGCTGCCCGCCGCCTTCGCCGCGTTCGCGGGGCGCCACTGGGGGTGGCACCCGGACCCGGCCGCCGCCGTGCCGGTGCCGGAGGTGATGGTCGGCGTGGTGGAGGCGCTGCGGGTGCTGACCGCGCCGGGGGACGGCGTGGTCGTGGAGACGCCCGCGTACGGCCCGTACTTCCGGGTGCTGCGCGAGACGGGCCGCACCCTCGTGCCCGTACCGCTGCTGCGGACGGAGGACGGCTGGCGGCGGGACACCGAGGGGCTGCGCCGCGCGTTCGCCGGGGGCGCGCGGGCGATGCTGCTGTGCAACCCGCACAACCCCACCGGCTTCCTCGCGGACCGCGCGGCGCTCACTGCCGTCGCGGGGCTCGCGGCGGAGCACGGCGTCGCGGTCCTCGCGGACGAGATCTGGGCACCCCTCGTACTGGACGGCGCGCCCGGCTTCGTCCCGTACGCCACCCTGCCGCAGGGGGACGGGGCCCGCACGGTCGTCCTCACGTCGGCGTCGAAGGCGTACAACGTGCCCGGACTCAAGTGCGCCCTGCTCCTGCCGGTCACCGAGGCCGCCGCGGCGGCGCTGCGCGGCCTGCCCGAGCTGGTCTCCCACCGGATCTCCCTGCTGGGGGTCCTCGCGGGAGAGGCGGCCTTCGCCGAGGGCGACGCGTGGCTCGCGGGCCTGCGCGCGTACCTGGGCGAGGGCCGCGACCTGCTGACCCGCAGCCTCGCCGAGCACGCGCCCGCGATCGGGTACACGCCCCAGGCCGCGACCTATCTCGCCTGGCTCGACCTGCGGGGCCTGCCGGGCGGCGCGCCCACCGCCGCCGAGGTGGAGCGGCGCACCGGCGTGCGGCTCTCGGACGGCGAGGAGTACGGCGCGCCGGGCTGGGCGCGGCTCAACTTCGGCACGAGCACGGCCGTGCTCGAAGAGGCCGTACGGCGGCTGCACGCCCTGTGACGCGCGCCCGAGGCCGGGGCCGCGGGCCGCGGGCGGGCGCCGTGGCGGGGCCGCGACGCGCGGCCGGTTCCGCGCGCGGCGGTGCCGTACGGGGCCCCGCGGGTCAGCCGCAGCCGCAGGCACCGCCGCAGCAACCGCCACCGCCGCCGCTCGGCGCGGGGGCGTCGCCGCCGCGGGCGGTGCCCCCCACGGAGACGGTCGACAGCAGCTTGACGGTGTCGTCGTGCCCGGCGGGACAGGGCGCGGGCGCCGCGGACTGGGCCATCGGCCGCCGGAGTTCGAACGTGGCGCCACAGGCGCGGCAGCGGTATTCGTAACGAGGCATGGTCCGAGCGTAGCCGGTGCGGGGCGGTCGCGGCCGGGGGCGCCCGCGATCCGCACGGCCCGCTCCCGGGGCCTGAGCGTACGGACCCCGCACGGTCCGCGCCCGCCGGGGTGTACGAGTCGGCGGGGCGCACGCCCCCGGGCCCGCAGGCGGCCGGCTCGGCGCGCCGCAGGTCGCTGCCCGCGCCGGGGCGTACGACCCCACCCCGGGGCGTACGACCTCACCCCGGCGCGGACGTCCGCGCCGGGGCGTGGCGGACGCCCGCGGGACAGGCGGGCGCCGGTGGCTCAGCGCGGTCGCCGGTCGCCGCCCGCGCGCTCCTCGCGGATCTCGGTGACCACCCGGGCCGCCGTCTCGCGCACGGCCTCCATCTCGGTGAGGAAGTGCCAGTAGTCGGGGTGGCGCCCTTCGAGGCCGGCGAGCGCGCGGTCGATCCGGCCGACCGCGTCGTCCAGTGGCCGTGCGTGCCGCGGGTCGGGCGTGCTGCGGCCCGCCATGGCGAGCCGCTGCGCGTCGCGCACCGCGAACCGCGCCCGTTCGACCTCCCGCTGCGGGTCCTTCTGCACGGCGTTCAGCCGCTGGAGGCGATCGCCCGCGGCGGACACCGCCTCGTCCGTGTCGTTCAGCAGCGCCCGTACCGTGCCGAGCAGCGCCGTCGCGTCCGGCCAGCGCTGCTCCTCGCGGGCCCGCGTCGCCTCGGCGAGCTTGGCCTCGGCCTGGCGCACGTTCTCACCGGCCTGCGCGGGCACCGACTGGAGGTCCTGCCAGCACGCGGCGGAGAACCTGCGCCGCAGCTCGCTCAGCACCGGCTCGACCGAGGCCGCCCGGTTGGCCAGCGCCTGTGCCCGCGTGCGCAGCGACACCAGGCGGCGGTCGATCTCCGCGGCCCGCTCGGGCAGCCGCTCCGCGTCCCGCCTGACACCCTCGGCCTCCCGCAGCACCCGGTCGGCGCGCTGGAGTGTCTCGGGGACGCCATGGCGGCCCGCACCCTCGTTGAGCCTGGTCAGCTCGGGGGAGAGGGCGGCGAGCCGGGCCGCGAGGTCGTCGGCGCGCAGGCCCGAGCCGCGCACCGCGTCGAGCGCGTTGCTCGCGCCGAGCAGCGCCTGCTTCGCCCGCTCCACGGCCGGGGCGAGCCGCGCGAGCTGCGTCTCCGCGTCCCCCAGCAGCGGGCCGATGCCCTGGGCGAAGCGTTCCAGCTCGCCCTTGACCCGGTCGAGGTCGTCCTTGGCCTTCGTCAGCTCGTTGTGCGCGCGGGTCGCCGTCGCGAGGTCGAGGTCGGGCCGGTCCAGGTCGTGCGCGTCCACGGCGGAGATGTAGCGGCTGCTCACCTCGTCGATCCTGCGCCCGAGCGCCGCGAAGTCGTCGAGCGCCTCGCGGGCCCGCGGGCCGCTGTCGACCGCGCTGATCGTCTCGACGGAGATCCGCAGGTCGCGCTGGGCGGTGTCCAGCTCGTAGAACGACTCGGCCGCCGCGTCCTTCGCGGCCTGCGCCGCGGCGCGCTGCTGCTCGCTGCCGCCGCGCCCGCCCCCGAACCAGCGCCTGCCGCCGCCCCCGCTCGCGAGCGCGGCGGGCACCGCCGCCACCAGCAGCGGAACGGGCAGCAGCACCAGCGCGCAGAGATCGCGGAAGACGCCGGACCCGCGGCGCCGCGGGCCCGGGGCCGTGCGGGCACCGCGTACGGCGGTCTTCTCTGCCGGGCCAGTCGGGTCATGGACGGCGCGCGCCCTCGCTCCCGAGTCTCCGGAGCCCCCGGAGTGCGGATGCGCGTGTGTCACATGCCTCTCCCGTGCCGGTTGCGTCCTGCCGGTTCATTGTCCCACCCGGCAAGGACGAACACACGGGTCGGTCAGTTCGCCGCCCGCACCGAGACACCGCCGTTGGCCGCGTGCGCCTTCACCGCGTGCGGGCTCGCGTCGTCGCGCGGCACGCCGACGTCGGTCCTGCCGTTCCCGCTGCCCGCGTCGACCGCGTACGCGGTGCGGCCCTTCGGCAGGCTGATCCGGATACGGCCGTTGTGGCTGACGGCCTCGACGTCGTCGGGGACGGTGGAGAAGCCGAGGCTGACCGCGCCGTTGCTGCTCCGCGCCGTGGCCTTCCCGCCGGTGAGCCCGGTCCCGGTCACCGACCCGTTGCGGGAGCTGAGGCTGACGGGTCCCGAGCTGTCCCGCACCTCGGCGCTGCCGTTGGACGTGCGCACCGACACGGCCGTACGGAAACCGGACGCGGTGACGGCGCCGTTGCCGCTCCTGACGGTGACCGCGACGTCGCGCGGCACGGTCACCGTGTGCCGGGCGTCGCAGTCCGCGGCGAGACCCGAGCACGTCACCCTGAGCGTCAGCGTGTCCCCGGCCAGCCGCCACGACGCGTCGGGCCCGCTGCCGAGGAACACCCAGCCGCCGACCTGCCGCCGCACCCGTACCCCCGTGACGTCGCCCGGCACCACCCGCACCCCCGAGTCGTCGGCGTCGACGGTCAGTTTCCTGCCGCTGAACGCGAAGGTGTGCTCCCGCACGGGCGCGTGCGACACGTCGGAACCGCAGGCCGTCGCGGTGGCCCCCACCGCGACGGCCCCGCAGAGGGCGAGTACGGCACGGGCGCGGGTGCCCGGGTGAGGGCGGGCGGTGGTGGTCACGGTGATCGGTCCCCCAGGGTCGGACGGCTCGGTGTCGAGCGGTGCTCCCACCGTAGGAGCCGCACCGCGCCCCGCCGATCCGGCCGGCCACCGTCCCGTGGTGGGGCGAACCCCCCTCTTCCGCGGCCCGGCCGGGTGTGCGGCCGCGCCCCGCCCGCCATGTACCCTGTTGCCTCCACGGGTGCGTAGCTCAGGGGTAGAGCGCTGCTCTTACAAAGCAGATGTCGGCGGTTCGAAACCGTCCGCGCCCACCATTCGTAGTGGCTGGTCAGAGGCCCAATCGTGATTGCACCCGAGCGTCACGAACGGGCCTGAATCCACAAAGAGTCCACAACCCCAGGCGGTCAAGCCGTCAAGTCTCGGGGCTGGGCTAAGTGCCCGATCTGTCCTACGATGCAGCAAGAAGGAGGCCCCCACCCGTTTCGGTCGGGTGGGGGCCTCTTGCCTGCGGGGCGTTCCTCCCCAGGTGTTGCTCCGCAGGGGTCCTTGTCGGCAGTGTCAGCCCCAGCCGAGGTCGTTGAGCGTCGAGGCCGGCGCGGGCTGGGCCAGCGATGCGTCTGGGGCAGTCGGCGCGGACGCGGAGTCAGACTTCCCCCAGCCCAGATCCTGCTGGCTCGCCATCGGCCGCACCGCGGGGCGGTCGGCTCCGATATGCCCGGCCGCGACCGGGAGGGCGCCCGCCACGATCAGCGCTGCGGTGGCGATACGGACGGCGAGTGCGCGCACGACGGGGCCTCCTTCTGTACGGCGCCTGTTCGCGGCGCCCCGATGAGTACGTTCAGTACGTTGACATATGCGCACGGCCACCGCCAGAGTCTTCCGCGTGCAGGAATCGGCAATGCGGGAATCCGCGAAATGCGGTGACTGTGTGGGGGGATTGAGCGGGATGGATGACGGGCTGACGAGTCGAGACCGAGAGGCGTACCGCCTCCTTACGGAAGGCGCTGACGTCCCCGAGCCGGACATCGAGCGCCTGGTCGGCCTCGGCCTGGCCGACCGCGAGGCATGGGTCGCGGGAATGTACGCGGCGCTCGATCCCCGCGGGGCCGCGCGCCGCCAGCTGGCCGACGCTCGCGCCGAGTTGGAGCGCGCCGCCGCCCGCCTCGCGGACGTTCCACACCTTGACGGCCTCGCCACCTACTGGGACCCGGAGCGCTGGTACAGCGGTGCCGCGGCTGAGTTCCTTCCGACGCCGGAGGAGATGAACCGGCGCATCGGTGACGTGTCAGCGGCCGCGGAGGTGGAGACGTGGACTGCGCAGCCGGCGCGGCCTGTCGACCGGGACCCGGAGGTTCAGCGCGCGGGCGTCGAGCGCATGGTCGGCGTCCTGGAGCGCGGCGTGCGCGCCCGTTCGCTCTACCCCGCCTCTGCGGTCTGCCACGGCCAGACGCGGGCGTACGTGGACAGCATCATCGAGGCCGGCGCCGAAGTGCGCGCGGTCGACATGCCGTTCCCCCGGATGCTGATCATCGACGCCAGGCACCTGTTCATCGACAACCTCGTCGTCGAGGACGCGAGCAGCAACTCCGGTTGGCACGTGTTCGACCGGGCCATCGTCATGTGGGCCCGCAGTATCTTCTCCCTCTTCTGGGACGCCGGACGCCGATGGCAGGACACCTCCCCGACGGATGGCACCCTCAGCGCGCGCCAGGCGCTCATCCTGCGGGAGCTGGCGGCCGGGTACGACCAGGAGCAGACGGCCGCCCGGGTCGGCGTCGGCGCCCGCACCGTCGGCAAGGAGCTGGCGGAGGCGCGGGCGGCGCTCGGCATGCACACCACGGCTCAGCTGATGGCCTGGTGGGGGCAGATGGCCGTCACTCGATCAGGGGATGGCCCGCGGAGGTCTGCGTCGTAGAGTGGGCGGCCCCGGGAGGGGCAGGCGTGACTCCCCTCATGCGCCTGAGACGGGCCTCCCGCGTGCCTGTGGTGGTCAGCGGGGAGGCTGGCCCTGCGGGAGCGACGCCCCCTGCCGGATAGCTCGGCGGGGGGCGTCGTGCGTTCAACGTAGACCGCCCCACACCTTTCTGGGTGTGGGGCGGGGCGCCTCGACTGGGTCGTGGCGCCGGGCGGCGCGACCTGGCGGAGACGAGTACGCCGGTCGGCCGCGCACGCGCCGCGCGAGCGGGTCGCGCGGCGCAGCTCACTTTGTAGGGCGGACCCTACAGACACAAGATCGCCAGCAGGCGAGCGTGAGGAAGTGCCGCCCCTTCCGCCGCCCAGTGACCGCGTGCTCGCGCGCCGCCGCGCCATCGGTCGCCAGATCCGGGATGCTCGTCTCGCGGCCGCGCGCACTCAGGAGGACGTCGCGCTGCGGGCGGAGATGGACCGAGCGTCCTATGTGCGGATCGAGCAGGGGCAGGCGAGCCCGCTTCTGGACACCCTCATCCGCATCGCCGACGCGCTCGGCGTGCCGCTCGCGCATCTCGTACGAGACGAGTAAGGCCCCGGCCGCCGTGGTGGCGGCCGGGGCTCCAGAGGGCGGTGGCTCAGCGCTCGGCTTCGACGATCAGCGTGCCGATGTGGCCGGCCTCCGGCGCTCCGAGCACGCGCGCCTCGGCCGAGCGGAACCCGGCGCGCAACAGCAGCCGCTCCCAGACCTGGGGCTTGTAGCTGTAGCGGTAGGTGAACATCGCCTTGCCCGCGAAGCCGCCCTTGTACATGCCCTGCGGCCCGTAGGCGCCCGGGATCGCGGGCGGCTGCGAGAACACGAATCGGCCGCCCGGGGTGAGCCGTTCGGCGACGAGGGGGAACAGCAGGTTCGGCGGTGCGAACCAGGCGGCGCCGAAGATGGAGTAGATCGCGTCGAAGGTGCCCGACGTCTCGCGCAGGTAGTCGAGCACTTCGCCCTGCTCGAACTGCGCGCCTGTCGCCGACCACCGCTCGGTCACCTTCGCGACCATCACGGGCGAGAGGTCCAGGCCCGTCGCCTTCACCCCGCGGGTGGCGAGGAAGGCCAGCGCGCGCCCGGTGCCGCACCCGATCTCCAGGACCGTGTCCGGCTCGCCGAGCAGCTCGGGGCCGGGGCCGTGACCTGCGTACTGCGTCCAGCAGAACGACGGTTCGGCGTCGGCCTTGAACGCCGACTCGGCGAACGTGTCCCAGAGCTCGGTCTCGGCGGCGATGTCGTGCAGTGCAGGCACGGGCGTTCCTTCGTGGATGCGGATGGACGGCGGCCCTCGCCCGCCGGAGCGGACGAGGGCCAGGGTAGAGCGTCAGTGACTGTCGGGGACCTTGTCGTCGCAGGGCGAGCAGTTGGCGCCGTCGATGGCCCACAGTTCCTCGTCGACGGGCCAGCCCTGGGAGCGCAGGAAGTCGCCGGTGCGCAGGCACAGGCCGTCACTGCGGCGCTCGATGAACGGTGCGTGGTGCTTGAAGCGGCCCTCGTTGTAGAGGCGGCAGATTCCCCACCACACGGGCGTGTCGAGGATCAGCTGGTGAACGCCGATGTCGACGAGCTGGCCGACGCCGAGGTGGACGTCGGGGTTCTCGATGGAGCCCATGACGTACATGATCGCGTTGCCGAGAATGCGTTCTGCCATGTCACGGACCATGGTGTGGTCGCGCAGGAGCAGGGCGACCTCGCGGTCCCACAGGCTCATGCCGCTGTCGAACACGTTGGTGGTCAGTTCCGTGATGTGCGGGGCGACCGCGTTGAGGATGGCCTGCGGATCGCGGGTCCTCGTCTGCTCTGCGGTCGCGATGACTGCTGTGCTCATGTGCTGTACGTCCCTTCGTGGGGGTGGTGCACTGCACTTACGGACCCCGCCCAGGGCGGCGGCTGCCGGAATGGCTCGGGGCGGGGGTGTTGGTTGCTCCGGCCGAGAGCGGGGCGCGCGGTCGGCCGGAGCAGGGCCCCGCCGCGGATCTCCGCCGTCCGTCGAGCGGGGCAGCCTCGCGCGCGGCCGATCCGTCGGCGGACGCGTGCGAGGCGGTCGGGTGGGCTACTCGGTGGGCCCGTAGCGGGCCAGGAGCCACGCGGCATCCGCAGCAAGCAGCCCGAGCTCGACGTGGGCGGCGAGGACGCCGTCGCCGAGCCCGCGCGCGGCTTGGTACTCGATGCCGTCGAGCCGCGACCGCAGGGAGTACCACCGCGGGTCTCCGTGCCACAGCTCCTCGACGGCGCGGCGCGCGGCGGGCATCATCTGCCCGATGTGGAGGGCGAGCTGGTCGGCGAGGTGCGCCATCTCGATGTGCCGCCCCTGTCCGCGGCGGACTTCGCCGGCGCGGTCGATGGTGGCCTGGATGGCGGCCGTGCTGGCCGCGGTGGTCGTCATGAGGCCCGGCCCAGGTGGAGGTACGGGGCCACGGCCTCGCGGAGGTGCGTGTACAGCTCGTCGGTGGTGAGCGTGTCGATCGGGGTGAGGCCGTGCCGTTCGCGGCAGTCGGCGCAGGCGTAGAGGTCGGCGGCGCCACCGCCGCTGACAGGCGGGTAGGTGGCGACGAGGCGGGCCGTCGTGGAAGTGCCGGAGTGCCAGTGGCAGAGGCGCTCGGCAGGCCCGGCGGCGGAGGTCCGGGTGTCCATGCCGAGGACCGTACGAGTGCCTCGCCGAGACCGGGGGCCGTGATTCTCGAATATTCTCCGTCAGGGCACGAAGTGGCCCGTATGGGCTACGACTCGACCCGCGCGCGAACCCCAGCGATCAGGCGGTGAGCCGTCGGCCCGTAGACCGCGGCCTCGGCGAGGCGGTCCCAGACGCGCCGGTACGTCGCCAGGCTGTCGGCGTCATCCAGCCACAGCTCAGCGTGCCAATCCTCGGTGATGGCCAAGCGGTTGTCGTAGAGCCAGAAAGCGTTGGCGGGCGGGATCGGCACAGGCGCGCCAAGGGGCACGATCCCCAGGCGGACGGTGTCCATGCCCACCGTGCCCGCGAGCCTGTCGAGCTGCCCCACCATCACGTCCGGCGCAGCGATACGCGCGTGAAGGGCGGCTTCCCACATGACGATGTGGAAGACCCGGCCGGGCCGGTAGAGGAGCTCCTGCCGTCGTATGCGGGCCCGGACAGCGGCCTCCGTGTCGCGCGGCGACTGCTGGAGGTCGGCGTACGCAGAGAAGATGCTGCGGGCGTAGTCGGGCGTCTGGAGGATGCCGACCACCATGGCGCCCTCCCAGGCCCGCAAGTTGGTGGAGCGCTCGTACTCGACGCTGAGCGCGTCCTGCACCGGGCGGTGGCCGGCGGCGAGCTGGCGGCGCCACGAGCGTGTGTGCGACTCCATCCCGGAGAGCCGGGCGTGCAGTTCCGCGCTCGCGTCGCTGTGGCCGGTTGCCTCGGCCCACGCGGTGAGGTCGGCTGAAGTCGCCGTCTGCCGACCGGTCTCAAGCTTGCTGATCTTGGATTGCGGCCAGCCGAGCCGGGCCGCCAGTTCCCTGCCGGTAACCTCGGCGCGCAGCTCACGCAGCCGCGCGCCGAGGGCCACCCTGGCCTGCTGGAAGTCCGTGCTCACGCGGGCAGGCTACCCGGCAACCCGGTACGGGGAGGCGTGGTGCCAGGCAGCCTCACGGGCCTGCGCGTACCGGAGCACCTCGACGGGGGGTAGTGATGAGCTCGACGCCGGTCATCTCGTCGGCGTCGTCGAAGTGGAGCAGGGCGACCACGCGCGAGTCGAAGATCCAGAAGTCTTCGGCGGGCAGACGGAGGTGGTCCGCCTCGGCGCGGGTGAGGGTGCGGATGTCCTCGCCTACCTCGGTGTTGCGGCGTGCGTTGTCGAGCAGGTACCGCTGCCCGATCGTCGGCGGCTCGTCGAGCAGCCTCACGCGCTCGAACCGCTTGCCGAGTTCGTGCTGCCTGCGGCGCTCCACGCACCATGGGTCGTCGAGGTCCCAATCGGCCCGACCTTCGGCGAGGAATTGATGGTAGGTGTCGGTGGCTTCGTCGGATGCGTACCGACGGCGCGTCTCCAACCGCCATGCGGAGTGTCGGAGGCTGGAGAACATGCCGGTGAACTCGTCGAAGCTGATGGATTGCGGCACGTGCACAGGTTCCTGCGGGCCGAAATTGGCGAGGAGCTCGCGGGGCACCGTGACGGCGCTCTCGCCGCGCGCCAGGTCCAGCTGCGCGAGCTCGCCCGGGTCGGTGACGGGGTCGCCTTGGACGACGTAGGTGTCGGAGGCGGGCTCGGTGTAGAGGGTCGGGCAACCGTCGTTGCCGCTGTTGGTGCCGACCTTGCGGAAGATACGCACGTTTGATTCTCCCTCGCTCGCTGATTCTGTCGCGCACCGTAGCGCCATAGAGGCAGCCTGCAACAGGGCGCGTAGGGGAGGCGTGCAGGAGGTGATCAGCGGCGCGCACCCTCGGACTCCTTGGCGAGTGCTGCGAGGCACCGCTTGCAGGTAACCGAGTCATCCGTCGGGACCGGGAAGTGGTAACGGCTGAGTGCATAGAGGCTGGCGCAGCACTTCGGTGCTCGACCGCCGCGGAGCTGCTTGTACGCGCGACCGGGTGCGTGAGCGGCACCGGTGTGGGTCATCAGGCTCTGGGCCACCGGGGTCCCCTCGGGGTCAGGCGGCGAGCAGGAGGCGGGCGGCGAGCTGGTGGTAGCAGCGGGCCCCGCGCAGGCCTGCAGTGCAGGTGCAGTTGGTCGGGTGGGTGAGGTAGGTCTCGGTGCCGTCGGTGGAGACGACCGCGAAGACCGCGCCCCGGACGGGGACGATCGCGGCGTCCTCGATGAGCTCGCGGGCGGAGGCGATCTGGTGGGGCTTGTAGTCGGTGGCGTCAACGGCGGCGTGGCGGATGTGTCGGGCGCAGGTGGGGCCGTATCCGGTGGCGATGGAGTGGGCGGAGGTGAGGCGACGGCCGCAGCGGAGGCAGTGGGCGTGGGTCTCGGTGCTGGCCATCGGGGTCCCTCTCGCTCTTGGTGTACGTACACCTTAGACATAGGTGTACGTACACCGCAAGGGGTTTCCGCCATCCATCTGTACGTACACCCGCTACCATCGGCCCATGCCGAACGCCCCACGCACACAGCACCGATCCGTACGGATCCCGGACGACGACTGGAAAGACCTCGCCGACCGCGCTCCCAGCGGCGACCGCGCCGCCGTGATCAAAGACCTCGTCGCCTGGTACCTCCGGCGTCCCGGCGCGAAGCTGCCCCGGCGGCCGGCCGAAGACGGGACCAGCTCATGAGTGACACGGCAGACCTGATCGCGTTCGTGCGGGCCCGGCTCGACGAGGAAAGTGCTGCGATCGAGGCGCCAGAGACCTGGACAGCGTTCGAGGAGAACGAACAGACCGGGACCCGCCGAGTCGATGTGGACTACTCGTTCGAACGCGTCGTCGCATGCACCCGGTCATGGCGAGGGGTGCACATCGAGCGTCAAGACCCGGCTCGCACCCTGCGCCGCATCGCCGCGCAGCGCGCCATCCTCGACGCGTACGAAGCCGCAGCTGCCGCCGTGGACACGCCGGAGAACCTCGTCTCGTCCCACTGGCAGGGCGACTCCGGGTACGTGAACGGCCTGTGGTTCGCGGTCGAACAGACCGCCGCGATCTACTCCGACCATCCCGATTACCAGGCCCGTTGGGGGTCCGCGTTCCTCGAACAGCCCGAGTAAAATCGGGCATGTCCCCAGCCTCCGCCAGTTCCACGCGCCCGCTGGACCAGATCAACGCCGACATACGCGCCACCCGGAACGGGCGCGACGAGCCGCGGCTCTCGGCCGCCGAGGAAGAACTGGCCACGCGCCGGGCCCGCAAGGGCGGGCGCCCCAGAAAGGACACCACCGAGTGAACGACTTCAGAGACCTGATCGCCTTCGTCCAGGCCCGACTCGATGAGGACGAAGCGGTGGCCAATGCACCCGCCGACGCAGCATGGGCGACGACGGCGTGGACCTTCCACTCGGGCGACAATCCCTATGTTGACCTGGGCACTCAGCACCTCGACAACGTCAGCGCCCTCAACGCGGCGGAAATGGAACACATCGCCCGCCACGATCCGGCCCGCGTCCTGCGCCGCACCGCCGCTGCGCGAGAACTCCTGAGCCGGTATGAAGCGATGGAGGCGGATGTGCCCGTCGTGACGGGCGTCGAGGCGATCCTCTCGGAGTACCGGCGCGCCATCCTGCCGCAGCTGGCAGCGGAGTGGGCAGACCACCCGGATTACCAGGAGACATGGCGCGCTTGACCAGTAGAATTGGGTCATGTCCCCGGCCCCCGCAGCCAGTTCCGCGCGCTCGCTTGAGGTCATCAACGCCGACATACGCACCCTCTGGGCCGGCCGCACCGAGCCCCGCCTCACCCCGATCGAGCGCGACCGTTACCACCAGCTCCTTGTCGAGTACGCCGAGGCGGTCCGCGCCGTAACAGTGCTTGCCGCCTAAGCTCTCCCGGCGTGGCAATCGAACTCACCGACGAACTGATCGAGCTGGAGAGACGCGCCTGGGTCGAGCAACAGGCCGGCGCCCTCACCGTGGATACGGCGGTCGCCGTACAGGCCGCCATCACCGCACACGCAGAGGCCACCAAGCAGGGCCGGATGGCCGTCGAGATGGCCCTGAAGAAGCACGTACGACACCCAGACCCCGACGAGTAGCCGAGCACGCCAGAGGCCCCGCCGACGATTCGGAGAGGCCTCTCGCGCACGGTGCTGTTACTCGTCGTCCGGCGTCGGGATCGCCTGAGCCGTACGCCGATCCACACGGTTGACCGCATCCCGCAGCGACGACCCCGAGTTCGGACGCAGCTCGTGCTCGATCGCGTCCAGCCTCGCCATCACCCCCGGTCGCGCAGGCACCCCCGGCCGCGGCGGGGTCCCCTGCCAGTCGTCGATGAACTCGTCGATCCTCGCCCACCGCTTCCCCACCCAGCGAGCGCCGGCCCCGGCCACGCCGAGGACAGGGATAGCCACCCCGGCGACGGCCGCCGCGGTGTCCCAGCTCATGCGGCCAAGCCGACGTTCTTGCGGAAGAGCCGCGCCGCCTGCACCTTGGCCGACACGGTGGTGGGCTTCCACAAGCCGAAGTGGCTGAGCACGCCCGTACCGAAGGAGACGAGGGAGAGCACCGCGGCGGTGCCCCAGCTCCAGCCGTCGCCCGCGTTAGCCCACTCCACGACGAACCCGTTGATCGTGCTGAGCGCCAGGAGGAGGACGGCCTTCGTGCCGCCGCTGGTGACCTTCGTGGTGACCAGGCCGACGAGGACCGGCAGCAGCACCGAGGTGACGAGGCCGAGCCAGTACGCGAGGTCGAGGTGTATCTGAGACATGTGTTCTTCCGTTCTGTGATCAGGCGACGGTGAAGCCGTGCTTCGCGCCGAGCGCCGTTGCGGAGGTCCTGCCGGGGATTCCGTTCACGTCGGCGCCGGACCAGCCGAGCCCGTGGGCCTTGCTGTACGCCTTCTGCCAGGCGCTGTTGGCCGTGATGGTGGTGGACCCGAAGCTCCCGTCCGATGCGTACTTCGCGGGGAGGAGGCCCTCAGCCCTGAGCGCGGCCTCGTAGATCTTCACGTCGGCCGGGTGCGTGGTACCGCCCTGTGGCAGGCCGGGGTCCCGCTTGGCCGCGGCGATCAGGTTCGCGAGCGACACCTTCGGCTTCGCCGGTGCGGCGGCCGGGATGTCGTGGCCCTGGTCGTGCGCGAGCAGGGACCAGGTCGTCGGGCCGGGGATGCCGTCCGCGTCCGAGCCGGTCCAGCCCTGTGCCTTCTGAAACGCCTGGGTGGCCGCTCCGTCCGCGGCCTGCGTCCACTTCGGGCCGGGCCCGACCTTGTAGAACCGGGAGCCGCCGCGCGCGCACAGCCAGGTGCCGAGCTGCGTCACATGCGCGTTGTTCGCGCCCGGCCCGAACGCCGAGGCGCCCGGGAACCCGTCGTCCGGGGACGGGGCGCTGCCGGGCGTCCACTGCCCGAAGTCGCTGACCATGCCTGTGTTCAGGTCGCAGGACACCCCGCCGATGGTGCTCTGCGCGCCCTGCCGGATGTGCGCCCGCGCGTCCCACTGCCCGCCCGACCAGGCCGCGGTCTGCCACGCCCAGGTCGCCTTCTTCGCGTCGAGGGCCCGCTTCACCGGGTAGTACCCGCCGTAGATACCGACCCGCGCGCGGCCGATGACGGACGCGGCGCCGTCGAGGTAGGCGTTGATGGCGGTCTGCTGGCCGGGGGTGGAGTCGAAGTCCACCGCGAAGTAGATCGGCCGGTCGCCCGGCATGCCCGCGGCGGCGGCCTGGGACGCGGCGGTCTTCGCGTCGGCCGTGCCGCCGGTCTTCCCGGCGAGGGCCCGGTCTGTGGTGGTCTCCCACACCACGACGGACGCGACGTCGTGCGCCGCCAGGTCGTCCGCCTCGGTGCGGGTCAAGTTCTTGCTGTGGTCGCTGGAGAGGTAGCGGCAGGCGAACTTCTTGCCCGCGGCCTTCAGCGCGGCGCCGCCGGGGTGGCTCCACGCGTAGTCAACGCCGGGGGTGCTCATGCAGAGGCTCCGTTCAGAATGGGCTGGACGACATCGCCGCCGTCCCGGAGGAGGGCCCCGAAGTCGGCCCAGGAGAGCCACGCGTGGCCGTTGTCGCCCCAGCTGGTGCCCCAGCTGTTGCGGATGCGGATGCGCTTGTTCTCGACGTCGTTGCCGACGATGCAGACCTGGTGACCGCCGCCGATGCCGCTGGACGGGTCCGCGTGGATGGCGTTCGTAGCGTCCGGCGTGAACATCGCGTTGTACCAGGTGACCCCGATGCTGATCGGGCCCGTGTTGAGCATGCGCAGCGCGGTCGCCAGGTCGCGCGCGTGTCGGAACGAGTGGATCAGGCCCCGCTTCTCCAGAGCCTGCATCGACCACGGTCCCGTCGAGCCGGTGTCGTCCGGCGGGTAGTTCCCCGGGATCTGCGAGTCGTCCAGCTTCGTCTCCAGCTCGTACAGCTCGACGGCATCGTCCTCGGTGTAGGCGACGCCCGCGTGCCCGTACGGCGCGGTCACCAGGGTGCCCAGCGCAGCGTTCGCGGTGCAACTGCCGATCCGGCCCTGGTCGAAGGGCGGGACGAACTCCTCGTGCTCGACGGTCTTGATCGGCTCGGTGTGGTCGACGACCGCCGCGAGGCGCGGCGGCAGCGCGTCGTGGACCTGGTGTCGGCCGAGCCGGTACGGGGCGTCCGGCGACTCGGTGAAGCGGCGGAAGGCAGGGACAATAGGCATGATCTCTCCAGGTTGTTGCAGGTCAGGGGGTAGGCCAGGAGGAAGTGACGCGGAGGTTGGTGTTGTTGCCGATGGTGCCGTTCGCAGAGCGGAGCACGATCGTGCCGTCGGGGTTGATCGTGCACTCGCCGTCCGCGAGACCCTGGCCCCACTGCCCGTTGATGACCTCTCCGGGCTGCCAGTTGACGGGCAGCACGCACATCTGGGTGTCGGTGATGTTGCCGCCGCTGCTGGTCATGTCGCCGCCGGTCCGCGTCACGAAAACGTCGACGTACGTGATGCCGCTGCGCTTCTTCCCGGAGAACGCGGACACCGTGAAGCCAGTCGCCGCGACCAGCCCGGTCGTCGTTGTGTCGTCGTACTCACTGTGGTCGTTCAGCCGGTCGGCGGTGATCCGCATCCCCGCGAGCCATTGCGTCATGGGCCGGTACTCCTCTCACAAGGCGACGTAGGACGGTGAGGCAAGGCGCACGTCCTCGCCGGCGGGGTGTGGCTTTCGGATGCCGTTGACGCCGCGCGTCACGGTGAACAGCTGCGACGGAGCCCCGGCCGCGACTGCCGTGACCGTCACGACCTCGCCCCCGACCTGGACATCGAAGGGGAAGTCGTCGGCGAAGTCGTCGCTGGTGATCCACCGCCAGATGCCGGTCGTCGTCACTGCCAGCGTGGTGGCGTCCGCGTCGACCGCGGCCGCCAGCTCGCTGCCGCCGGTGTCAGCCCGCGGGACGGCGTCCCCGTCCTGGAGCACGGCAACTGTGTACGGCGACGCGGGCGTGCAGTTGCCCGTCCAGTCCCACTGGTACTGCGACAGCTGTTCGGTGTAGCCCTGCACGAGCGCGTCGATCGGGCCGGGCGGGAAGTCCGCCGGCAGGTCGTCGATCCGGAGCCGGGAGCCGGTGTCGAGGCTGGTGATCTGCTCGATCAGCTCCGGAGTCCGGGCCAGGTTCACGGGCACCGTCGGGTACCGGGGCTCATCGACGGTGCCGAGGTGCACGCGCCACCCGGCCGCCTGTTGCGTCTGGCTGTCGGCCGCCAGGTTCAGGGTCGCGCTGGTCGGGTACGGGCCGACACCAGCTGGCGGCGCGAGGACGGACAGGGCGCCCTCCTGCGAGGTGACGCGCCCCGACGAGCCGCCGGGTCGGCTGATCGTGATGTCGTTCTGCACCAGCTGGTCGTCGTCCGGGGTAGCGAGGCCGGGCGCCAGGTCCTCGTAGGCGACGGTGGTCGGGGTCTGGTTGTAGAGGGTGGCGCGGGAGCGGTAGAGCAGACCGACGGTGTTCCGGTCCTCGTAGAGCACGCCTTGATCGGCGTCGGCGGCCTCTTGCACCAGGGCGAGCGCGGTTTCCGGGGTCTGCGGGCCGAGAGCTGTCGAGGGGTCGTCCACGCCGGGAAGTACCGTGATCGGCAGGTTCTCCTCCTGCGCCAGGCGGGTCAGCCGGGCGGCTGTGGTCTCTGCGGTGAAGCCGTGGTCGGCCTCGTTGTAGACGGTGCTGCCGGTGTTGGTCATGACGCTGATGTGGCCGAGGGCCATGCCGTCGAGCGCCGAGGCGTAGCCGTCCGCGGGGGCGGCGACGGCGGTGACGCGGCCGACGGTGCCGGGGAAGGTGCCGCTGATCTGGCCGCTGTTGCCGTCGATGTGGATCCACAGCACGGTCCACGAGATGTTCGTGCCGGACTGCTCGACTTTGATCTGGACGCGGTACCAGTCCCCGAAGGGTGCGAACGTCGTGAGGTCAGTGTCGCGGCGGAGCACCTCGTTGCCGTCCGCGTCGTGCGCGAGGACGCGGCCGATGGTCGAGCTCATCTGGAAGAACCAGTCCCGGGCTGTCCCGGTGCTGCTGAGGACCCGCATCACGGTCCAGACCGTGGTGTCCGGCTTGTCCAGGCGGTAGATGAACTCGACTTTCCACGAGGCCGCCGCGCCCGCCGGCGGCGCAGGCACCGTGCCGGACATGGTCGCGAGCGCCTTGCCGCCGTTGCTGTCCAGCGTGGGCATCGCCCCGGACCCGGCGAGGGTGTCGGCGCTCGCGAAGTCGAATCCGGTGGTGCGTAGCGGCGCTACCCCGGCTATCGGGGAGGACGCCTGCGCGGACTCCGCTCCGTCTTCCATGGGCCAGTACGCGAGCAGCGTGGGCTCGGTGGGGATGCGGCGCCGTAGCGTCGACTGGAGCGGGGCCTGCCCCTGGGAGAGCCGCCGCAGGATGCCGGCCGCCTGGATCTGCACGTACCGGTCCTGCCCCGACGTGTCCCGCATGCGCGGCCAGGAGGGCACCTCGCCCACGAACCTGATGCGCCGGTTCGTGATCTCGGCTCCGTCGGTGACGGTCCACACCCGTCCGGCCGCGTCTGTGAAGTTCCCGGTGCCGGGTGTCTGCGAGCTGAAATCCGGTGTGGCGACCGCGGGCCCGTCGATGCCGTCCCGTACCTCTACTCCGTGCCACCGGGCGGCGATCGTGCCGAAGAAGAGGACGGGGATGTTGCCGACCGCCATGGCGGCCGACGTGCTGGCGATGCTGGTGGTGCCGTTCGTCGTGACGAGCTGGCTGAGCCGTGTCCAGGGGCCCGCGAGCGTCGGTGCGGTGTACCAGGTGACCGTGTAGCCGCCGAGCCCGTTGTCGACGTCCATCGTGGCTCGGACGGCTCCTCGCTGCCCGACATCGAAGGGCAGGGGCACACCGCCCGAGGCAGTGAGTAGGGCGGCCCCGTCTGGAGACCAGCCGAATTCCGGTATGCCGCTGTTGCTCACGATGAGGCGCCAGGACCGCTGGTTCGTGCTGAGGTCGTACTTGCCGAGGAGCTCGTAGTAGCCGTTCACGAAGGCGCCGCGCCATGTGGCCGTCGTGAGGTCGGCCCTCACATCGATGTCGCCGGTGATGTCGAGTGCGGGACTGTCGGGCGTCGTCGCGCGCCCCTCGCCGCCCGCCGCCGTGACCAGGTACGCGCTGCCGGTGTGCACCGAGATCCGGATCGGCGTGTTGCGGCCGATCTTCCCGTGGTACGGGGACAGCGGGTGCTTCACCGTGTACTTCCCGCCCCGGTTGTTCAGGGTCAGCGTGCACGTGCCCGGGTCGACCTCGGCGGCCTCGGCGGACCGCCCGCGCGTGATCGTGATGGGGTCCCGCGCGTACACGTCGGCGGTGATGTCCACCCACGCGCCGTCGACCATCAGCTCGGCCTGGATCGGGAGAGGTTCGAGCGGGAAGGTCATCGTGTCCACCCCAGGGCCTTTTGGACGTCGCCGCCCTTACGGGTGCGGATCTCGTTGCGCAGCGGGTCGAAGACCGCGCGCGCGAGGACACCTCCGTCGACGACAAGGTTGATGTTGATCGGGGCGGCGCCGCTCGCCGACGCAGCACCCCCGGCGAGGAGCCGCTTGGTGTCGGGGTTCGAGCGGACGCGGGACCCGGCGGCGAGGTCGACCAGCTCCGGGCCCTGCTCGCCGACGAGGGTGAGACCCCCGCGGGGGCCGCCGGTCGCAGCCCGGCCGAGGCTGCCGGTGACGCCGCCGTGCGCGAAGTACGGGTTCCCGGCGGCGTGCTGGCTGTAGCCCGAGCCGTAGGTGGCGACGTAGCGGGTCGTGATGGTGACGGTCTTGCCGTGCACGCCGTTGATCGTGCGCTGCGCCGCGCCCGCTCCGGCGCCAGCTTGGTTGGACGCCTTGATGGCGGCGGCCCGCTTCTGCTTGAGGTTGTCGAGGGACCGCTGGGCGGCCTTGATCTGGGCGTCGAGATTGCTCTTGTCGGCGCCGACCGCGGTCTTCCGCTTCTGCTTGAGGCTGTCGACCTTCGCCTGAGCTGACTTGATCTTCGCGTTCAGGTCGGTCACGTCGCCCTTGAACAGGGTCGTCTTGTCCGGCATCTTCAGGATCTGGTTGGTGAGGGTCTTCGCCTGGTCCTTCGTGAGGCCCATGGAGCGCGCGAACTTCTCCAGGTTCGAGCGGCCGCGGTCGTAGATCCCGGCCACCGTCGACCAGGAAGCGCCGGAGTCCCGCGCGTCGGCCGCGGCCTCATCGGTCTTGTCCGCGAGGTCAGAGAGCGCCGAGGCGGCGTCACGGGCCTTCTGGCTCGACAGGTTCAGCGCACCGTGCGACATCGTGAGCGCGCCCGCGTTGTCCCGCGCAGCCTTCGCCGCGTCGTCGATGGCCTGCTCAAACCCGATCATCCCGCCCAGCGCCGACCTGTTGACGTCGTTCAGGGCCTGGATGCTGTTCCGAAGGCCATCGGTGCTCTGCTTCTGCGCGTCGAGCTTCGCCTTCACCTGCTGCGCCTGCTCCCCGAACAGGCCCTGCGCCTGCGCCGCCAGCTTCGCCTCGAAAGCTTGGTCGGCGAGGGCCTGCTTGTAGTCGTCGAGCTGGCTCTTGATCTGCTTGCTCGTCAGCCCCTGCGCCTTCAGCTTGATCGTCAGGTCGGCGAGGGCCTGCGCCGCAATGTCGGCGTGCCCGTTCTGCACCAGCCCGGCGAGCGCCTTGTCCAGCGAGTCGATGTTGTCCTTGGCGTCCTTGACCGGCGTCGAGTCCATACCGATCAGGTGGGTGAGGGACTGCTGAAAGCTGTCCAGCCCGGACGGCTTGACGAGCGTGTCCAGCGACTTCGCCAGGCCCGACAAGTCCTTCCCCCACGCGTCCGCCGCGGCGCCCGTCACTCGCCCCGTGTCGGCGAGCTTCTCCAGAGACGTGGTGATCGCGTCCACCGACGGCGGCGCCGACTTCCCCGCCTGCGACAGCGCACCGAGCGCGATGATCAAGAGTCCCAGACCGGTGCCGGCCGCCGCGACCTTCGCCCCCTTCGACAGGGACCCGAACGCCGCCGTCAGCGAGGCGACCCCGCCGGTGGCGCCCGCGGACGCCGTACGCATGCCGCCGACCGCCGTCGCGACGCCGGTGACCCCGGCCTTCAGCGCGCTCCCGCCCGCGACCGCCAGCTGGAGCCCCTTGTACGCGGCAGCGAGCTGGAGCAGGTCCCCGATGGCCTCCGGGGGCACCGCGTTGACGAGCTTCGCGAGGATGTTGACGACGGTCAGCATGCTGACCCCGACGTCCCCGGCGCCCTCGACGAGGTGCGCAAGGGCCCCCGCGAGGTTCTTCAGGGTGTCAGCGACCAGCGGGCCGTTGGCGCGTGCGTAGGCCATGAACTCCTGGAGTTGCCCGCTACCGGTGTAGTTGTGGAGGGCCTCGCCGAGCCGGAGCGTCCCGGTGATCATGTCGAGGAGGGCCTTGTGGGCGAAGGCGTCGACCTCGTCCATGAACTTGTCGAACCCGGGGCTCGCGACGCCGCCGCCGATGATCGTGACCAGGCGCCCCATCTGCGTACCAGAGTCCTTCGCGAGCGGGGTGAGCCTTCCGATCGTCCCGCCGAGCAGTTCGAACCCGTGGGTCGCGACCGGCATGGTGCTGCCAGCCAGCTCGTCAGACCAGTCGTGGTACTCGTCCTTCAGAGCCGACAGCGCCGCCGCGGCGGTCCGGGTCGCAGGGGGCATCGCGGACAAGGTGTCCATGTACTCGCCCTCGGCCGTGGCCGCCTGCTTCGACGCGGGCCCGTACTTCGCCACAGCGGCCGTGTATTTCGCCTGGGCCGTGGCGGCGTCGGTCATCGCGCCGACCTGCCCGAGCAGCGCCGCACCGAACGCGACGGCCCCCAGGGCGCCCGCGCCGAGGAGGGGGATCGCCGGGGTGATGGACGACGCGATCGGCACCAGGGCCGGGGCCAGCGTGAGCGCGGCCCCCGTGAGCTTCTCCATCCCGCCGGAGGCGCTGGACGACGACGAGCCGAGCGACCCGACCGAGCCGCGGAGGCCGTTCATGTTGCCGCCGACTCGGGTCAGCGCCCCGTCGAGGTCGGTCATGTCTGTGCGCAGCGTGCGCGTGCGCGTGGACAGGTCGTCCACTCGGCTGTTCGCGGTGTTCGTGCGGTTGCTGAAGGTCTGCATGGCGTTGCCCGCGCCGACTGCGGTCGAGCGCAGGTTCTGCACCTCGGCGGCCGCAGCTGCCGCGCGCGAGCGGAGGTCCCGCAGCTTGTCTCCGGCCTCGTCGGCGGCTGCTGCCAGGACCACGAGCTCGGCGGCCGCCGCAGCCGCCTTCGTGCCGAGGCCCTCCACCGCGGTGCCGGCCGCCGAGGCGCGGGTCCGCAGGGTCTGGAGGGCGCCCGAGGTCGTGGTGATGTCCCCGGCGCCGCCGTCGAAGTCGACGCGCAGGTGCAGCGGCGACTCGGCCTTAAGGTCGGCGAGTGCCGCGCGCACCGCGGCGATGCCGGTTGCGGTGTCGTCGTCGAGAGTGGCCTTGACCTTGATGTCGCGGGCGGCCGCGCGAAGGCCGGCGAGGGAGTGCTCGGCGTCGTCGGCCTGGTCGCCCATCGCGTCCAGGGCTGTCCCGGCGACGGTTGAGCGGGTGGCCAGCGACACGAGCGCCGTGCCCGTGTCGGTGGCCTGCTTTTTGAGGGCCTTGAGCGAGGAGGTGACCCCGGCAAGCCCGCCTCCGGACTGGTCGTCGACCTTGACGTTGATCTCGATGTCATTCGCCATCTGGGCTCACCTCCTCGTCTGTGGGCCGTGCGCGTTGTTCGATCAGGAGGAGCCCCCACAGGGAGGCGTCCTCGTCCAGGAGCTGGCTGGGCAGGCAGCCGAAGCGCTCGCACAGGCCCAGCACGGTGCGGGCGTACGTCAGCTCGCGAGGCTCTCGGACACGGGTTCCATCGGCAGCGACGCCTCCAGGGATGGCGCGCCATCGGTCGATGGCTGCTCCAAAGGGCGGGTCATACCGCCGTGCAGGAGCCGCATCCACTCTGCCGCGAGGGCGAGCATCAGCTCCTGGTCCTCGGCGTACACCGCCTTGGCCGTCGCCGGGACCGGAGCGCCGGTCTCGTCTTCGAGGTTCCAGGAGATGAGCGAGTCGGCCATCTCCCGGAGCTGGTTGTCGAGTGCGGACCGGTCGATCTCGCCGATGCCGTTGAGCTCCAGGAATTCCCCGAGCGTCTTGCCGCGCAGCCGCGCCTCGAAGCCTTGGTGCTCGCCGGTGAGCTTGACCTCGATGACCTTGCGCTTGCGTCGGTATCCCATGGTCAGGCCGCCGTCCAGGTCGGGACAGTGCCGTCGCACAGGACGCCCGGGACGGCGTACGTCAGCTCGCCGGAGTCGGCCCGGGTGAGCGGGTAGTCCGTGTACAGGCACTCGTTGATGAGGGTCTGCCCAGCGACGGTGAGCTTCGTGGTGCGCGGCACCGACGTGGACGGGACGGTGCGGAAGACGGAGTGGCCCTTCCCGGCGTCCGGGTTGAACACCCCGTTCAGCGTGATCGAGAAGTCGGCCAGGAGGAGGATCCGCTCCATCGCGCTTTTGTCGATGCCGGTCACGTCCTGCGTCGCCTTCGGCGTCGAGAACTGGAGGTTCGTCAGGTCGTTGCGGACGTCCTGCGGGGTGCCCGTCGCGTCGTCGACGTCGCACGTGGTCCACCCAAGACCGCTCTGCTTCATGGGTCAGCCCTTCCTCTGCTGGTCGGTGAGGGCGAGCTGGTGCTCGCCGAAGTCCTCCACCCAGTCCTGCGGGCGGGAGTGCTGGCGGACGCGGCCGGTGGGGTTGCCGCGGTAGTCGCCGTCCCGGACGGCGAACAGCTGCGGCCTGGTGCGGTGCTCGCGGAAGCAGCGCTGCCCCGGCTCGAACCGGAACACGGTGACGCCGCCCTGCGCGCGCAGCTCCCGGAAGGTGCGCCGGGACTGGCCGCGGATGTACGCCGCCTGCTGGCGGCCCAGCTCGGTGGACTCGTCGACCGGGGTGTCCCAGCCGCGCGCCCACTGCTCACACCCGGCCTGCTCGCACGCGGTCACCACGGCCGTGTCCCGGGGCTGGCGGATGCTGTACGTCTGGTAGGCGACGGCGGCGAGGAGGTTGCGCTCGATGCGGTTCACGGGACGGTCCATCAGGGCTGCACCTCGACTTCGTTGCGGTTGACCGCGACGGCGATCACGGCGCTCGTGAAGTCACCGGCCGTCGAGGCGCGGAGGTAGCGCTGCACCGCCTGGTCCCGAGCGGTCTCGATGCGCTGGCTCGTGATGTCGGTGGCCTCGTCGAAGTGGCCGCCGACGACGTCCGTCCAGGTGTCGCCGTCAGCGGACTCCTGGAGCGTGACGGTGAGCGAGTCGCCGTCCAGGGCGAACACGTGCAGGTACGCCTGCAACCCGAATGCGCCCGACACCGGCACGCCGGTGATCGTGTCGAGGTCGACCGTGTCGCCGTCCGTCGGCTCCGTGTCCGTGCGCTGCCCGGCCGTGAGCCCGTTGCACCACTCCAGCCCGAAGCCGTTGCCCTGCGTCGACCCGGCGAACGTGAACGCCCCGTCGTCCGCCCTGGTCCCGTCATAGTTGAGCTGCTTCGCCACGCACTGGGCGACGGGCCCGCCGAGCGTCGCGCCGCGCACGTACGTCATCAGCCGGTCGCCGTACGGCAACGTCGACAGCACCTCGTGGGCCGACGCGGGGCCGCCGGGCCCGTTGCTCGGGTTGAAAAAGCTCGTGTAGTCGATGCCGCCGTCCCGGACGCCCCCGATCCGCTCGAACGCCTCCTTCACGATCGAGGTCACGTCGAGGGTCGCGGGGCCGCCTCCGACCCGGTTGACCTGGCCGATGTCGCCGGACAGGTCGTGCCCGGAGACGTACAGGTGGTCGCCCAATCCGCTCTGCTTCATGCCTCCTCCTCCCAGAGGTCGTTGACGATGAGGGGCAGGGTGATCGTCATCACCCGGAGCGTGACGCCGTTCTCGCGCAGGAACCCGGCGCGCACGTCGAGACCGGTGCCGTTGGCCTGGCCGAAGAGGTCGACGTTGCGGACCAGACCTCCGAGGGTGAAGTCTCCGGCGTACGCGGTGCACAGGTCGTCGACGGCCTCGATCAGCGCCGGGTCGATCGCGTCGAGCGGCTCGGACATCGCCGAGGTGTACACGCGCACCAGGAACGTCACCCCGGCGGACACAGACGCGAGGCCGGAGGAGCGGACCGGCCGGACCTGGTCCACCCACACGCCCGCCGTCAGCCCGCCGGACGCGGGCGGCGCCATCGGCTCGTGCCCGTTGACCGTCTCGAAGCGGCCGCAGGCCATGGCGTGCGAGACGACCGCGTCGGTCAGGCCCGTGATGTCGAGTGCCACGCCGTCACCCCATCTCCGGCAGGTGCTGCGCGATGGCGCGCTGCGCGATAAACGGGGCCCGGTCCTTTACGAGGTCCTTCGTGCGGCGCCAGTGCCCGTATCCCGGGAAGCAGGTCACCGGCGAGTTGCGGGAGCCGACGCCCTCCAGCCAGGGCCCGTACACGACACCCTGGTCCCCCACCCGGGACGTGTCGGCGGAGACCCGGTCGGTCGTGATGCGGGACTCGTAGTAGCCCGTCGGGTGGCGCAGCACCCGGCCGAGCTCGGAGAGCACCTGCTCCTCGGCGAACTCGGCGATGTCCTCGCGCGCCTCGTCGACCGCCGAGGCGATCGCCCGCGCGGCCCGGCCGTCGAACAGCGGGCCGCTCGCCCGCACCTGCAATCCAGCCACGTCACACCGCCCGCAGGCGGGCCTTGCGGCCGTGGGCCTCGTACGTGCGGTCCCGCAGGTCCTGCACGCCCGAGCTGTCCCGGGCCGTGCCCGACCCCGTCCCGCCGGCGGACGAGCCGGTGATGACGGTGCGCGTGTACGCCGCGGCCTCCAGGCCGAGCGACACGAGGGCCTCGGCGATCGTCAGCTGGCGCACCAGGGCGGGCGGGTCCCACCGCCGCACGCCGGTGCCGGCCGGGTGCACGGCTGCGGTCGTGCCGAGCACGGCGCGGCGCACGGTCAGGCGCCGGGACGCCCACACCGCGGCGCTGGCCGCGTGTGCGGCGAGGACGGAGCCGTCCCAGCCGCGCCGGACCGTGAGGGCCGGGCCCGCGATGTCGACGATCTGCATGCGCTCAGAGTCGACGAGGACCGTCTCGCCGACGCCGAACGCGTCCCCGTCTTGCACGGTGAGCGTGGTCGCCGCGGCCTGCGCGCCGACCTCGGCGGCGAGGGTCTGGCCGGTGTCGGCCTGGCGCCGGCCGATGACCATCAGGCGTTCCGTGTCGAGGGTCACGATGCTGCCGACGCCGACCTCGGCGGCGGTCTCGCCGTCGACGTCGAGGCGGGTCGCTAGGGTGTCTACGGCACCGGTGGCAGCGCCGAGCGGGCTCTGCTGGTCGGTGTCCCCCCAGAGTCCCTTGATGCCGATATTGCGCTGGTGAGTGTCGCCGCCGACCCAGCCGGACGTGGTGCTGATGTCCAGCTCGATGCGGTTGTACGGCGGCCCGTAGGCCTGCGGCTCCAGGAGCACCGCCGACGGATCGATGACCTGCCCTTCGGAGGTGACCTCGGTGACGGAGATCAGCTCGTTCGCGTCGAGCCAGAGCCTCCAGGGCCTGGCGTACTGGCCGTTGGGCCAGTCGAAGAAGCGAGTCGCGATCGTCGGCGCGAAGTGGCGGTGGCACAGGCCGTCCACGCTCTCGGTTGCCTGCTCCAGGGCGCGGTCGAGGCGCCGGTCAGCGCGCGCCGTGACCTTGCCGTCGGCGGCGTTCGCCACGTCCTCGCGCGTCGCGTACACGGGCTGCGTGATCATCTCTCGTCACCTCCTTCCTGTGATCGGGTACGGGCGGGTCAGCGGGCGCGTGGCGGCCAGAACGCGGCGGCCCCGTCGTACGCGCGGGCGGTCTCCTCGTCCGGGCAGAGCCGGACGCCGGTCATCCACTTCGGGCTCGTGGACGAGTCGAGGTCCGCCTTGACGTTCACGGTGTGGCTGCCGTCGTCGTGCGCTGCGCCGACCCGGACCACCACGGCGGGCGCGATGTCGGCGCCGCCGTTCGTGGTCGGTTCGACGAGGGCCAGGACGACGCGGCCGAGGCTGGGCTTCTGCACGGGTCAGTCCTCCTCACTGGCCGACGTATCGGCCGTCGGGCCGCCAGCCGTCCCACGGGCAGTAGAGCTGTCCGTCTGGGCCGGAGCGGAGGGGTTCGCCGTCGTTCGGGCACGCCTCGGGCGGTTGGGCCCGCTCGTCGGCAGCGAGGGCGGCCGCGGCCTGGACGATGTCTCGGAGCTGCTCCCAGCTGATGACCGCTCGCCTCCTCCGTGCTCGGTGTGCTCGGTCGCGCCGCACTGCGGGCACGCCGGGGCGCCGACCGCGTACACGGCCGTGCAGGCGCTGCACTGCCAGGCCGTCATCCCGCCTCCAGCGTGCTGATCCGGGCCGCGAGCTCGGCGAGGATGCCCTGCACGGTCGTGGCGCTCCCCGGGCTGATCGCCGAGGCGGTGACCTGTGACGCCGTCGGCACGGCGGGCGCCGCGTGCGTGTGGTCGGAGTGCGCACCCGTCGTCGCCGTCCCGGACCCGGCGAGTGCCACCGACGATGTCCCGGCGCCGATCGCCGACCGTGCCGCCGCCGCGCTCGCGGCGGTGAGTACCGAGCGGCCGGTCGCCGTCGCGTCGGTGATGTCCGCCGCCGTGACGTCGCCGCCGGCCGCACCGGTGATGCCCTCGCGCGTCACGGCGCCCACGACGGTGCCCGGCGCCTGGTCGTCGAAGAACTCCAGGTCGCCGTCATCTCCGGTGCGGCCGCGGATCATGCGCTGACCGCCGCGAGCTTCTCCGGGGCGCGCTGCGACATCAGGTCGCCGAGCAGCGCGTTGACGGTGCCCGCGCCGGTGGACGCGACGCGGATGTGCGTGAAGCCCTCGTCGAGCTGCACGCCGAGGACCTCGAACACCGCGGCGTTCTGCGCCGCCTGAGCCGCGGTTACGACCGTGCCCGCCGCCTGCTGTTGCGCCGTCGGTGTCCGGGCCACCCACGTGTCGGAACCGTCGCCGGTGGCGGTGTAGTACGTGCCGACCTTCGTCAGGGCCTTCGCCCCCGTGCCGGCCGCGTCCTGCGCCTGGGTGACCGTGTAGGTGTCCCCGGCCGCGCCGGTCAGGTAGCACAGGAACGCGACGCTTCCCGCGTCCTGGAGGTTGATCCACTTGTTGTCGGCAGCCGGGACGGTGTTGAACGTCCGGCCGAGCGAGTACTGCGCCATGTCGTGTTCTCCTCTCTGCGCCGGAGCGCGGTCAGGCCGCCAGCTCGACGAACGGCGACAGCGTGTTCGGGCTGCCGTTGGCAGGGGTGATCGGGGACTTGAGCCACGGGCGGCCGTCGACGCGCTGGATGATCCGGAACGTGGTCTTGTCGGAGCCGAACTTCCAGTCCGTGGAGCTGTCGGCGGACATGGTCTGGCGGTCGCCGATCAGGTAGTACGACAGGTCCACGAAGGACAGGTCGCCGCGGGCGCCGAGCTGCCCGGCCTTCTCGGAGATGACCAGCGGCCGGCCGAAGATGCTCATGGGCATCGGGCCGGTGGCGTTGACGACGAACACGCTGTTGCCGCCGGTGCCGACGTTCATCGCCATCTGGAGCAGGCTCGGGATGGCGTCCGGGGAGGCCAGCCAGATGCCGTTGGAGATGGACGCCGGGAGCATGCGGGCGAGCATGTTCACGATGTCGACGTAGCCGATGGCGCCGCTCGTGTCGCGGGCGACGGTGACGGCGGCAGTGTTGCCCTTCCCGAGAAAGCCGAGCGGCTCCTTGACGCCGGTGCCGGCCATGAAGCTGGCGTCTTCCTTGAACGCCAGGGCCTGCGGCCACAGGGTTTCGATCAGCGACGCGAACGATGTGATCGAGTCCTGGAGCAGCTCGTTCGGCACGGCCGACAGGCCGGTGAGCTTCTTCGCGTCGAGGTCGACGCGGCCGAACTTCGGCGAGGAGTCTTCGAGCTCCTCACCCTCCTCGCCCCAGTACGCGATCATCCCGCCGAAGACGCTGCCCTGGTTGGTGGTCGAGTCGATCATCGGGATCGGGACCCGGGCCGACTCCATCGGCACGACCGTCGCCAGCGGGCGCACGATGCTCTTCTCCAGGGCGATCTGGAGCAGCTGCGAGCGCAGGGTCTCCGGGACGAGGAATCCGCCGTCCGAGGGCGACACGGACGACGCCGCGTTGCGGAGGATGCCCAGCTTCTCCGCGACGGATGCCTCGGGCGAGCGGTGCCAGATCGTCTTGACGTACTCGATCGAGTTCGCGAAGTGCTTGTCCAGCTGCGCGCCGGCCGCCGCCGGGTTGTAGGCGGTGCCCTGCCGGTGACTGGTCAGCACGGTGCCGCCGCGGCGCGCCTGCGGGTCGAGGTTCAGGCGCTGGATCTGGCCCGCGGGGTCCTTGTCGTCGAGGTCGTTGTCGCGGAGCATCTGCGCGAAGACCTTCTGGGTCTCCTCGGCGACGAGCCGGGACAGCTCGGTGCCGTCGGACTGCTGCGCCTGCCCGTACGCGGTGATGAATTCGGTCAGGGACTCCTGCGAGGCCATCACCTCCCTGCGCTTTGCGGGGTCGGCGAGCATCTCGGCCAGCTCGGCCGAGGTGCGCGGGACGGTCATCGTGGGTGCCACGTGGGTCCTCCTTCAGGCTTCCGTCGCCGCGCTGGACGACGAGTCGGGGGTGATCAGGTGGGCGATCTCTGCTGCCCAGGCGTCCGCCGGGTCGGGCAGGAGGTGGGCTACGGATGCCGCCCACTCGTCGGTCTCGTCGGCCGGCGCGGGCGCGGGCTCTGCGGGTGGCGAATCGGTCGGCTCGGCGAGCGGCGCCGCAGGCGCGGGCTCGTCGGGGGGCGCTGGGGCCGGGGGGAAGACCGGCTCCGGCTCGGTGACGGCAGCGTGGGGGCTGTCGTCCGTCGAGGCTGCGGCAGTCGCAGCGGGCGCCGGGGCGGCCTCGCGTCCGGCGTAGCGGAACAGGGACAGGTCCCAGCGGGCGGCAGGCTGGGCGTCCGGGCCTGCGGGCTCCGCCGGGTCGTCCGGGCCCGCCGGACGGGCGGGGATCGCTTCGTCGGCCAGCCCGGCCGCCACGGCCTCCTCGGCGAGGTACCAGGTCTCGGCCTGCATCCGCTCGCGCCACTCGGCCGCCGTGCCGCCGGCCTTCGCGGCGTACACCCCGGCGAGGTTCTGCGACTGGAGGTCGAGGAGTTCCGCCATCTGCTGCATGTCGCTCGCGTTGCCTGCGCACAGGCCGGACGCGTCGTGGATCATCAGCTGCGTGTGCGGCATCATCACCAGCCGGGCCCCCGCGAGGGCGATCACGGAGGCGATGGACGCGGCGATCCCGTCGACCTGCACGGTCACGGTGGAGGAGTGCGCGCGCAACGCGTTGGCGATGGCGATGCCCTCGAACACCGATCCGCCGGGGCTGTTGAGGCGCACGGTCAGGTTCGGCGCGGTGACCGCGGCCAGCTCCTGGACGAAGTCCTCGGCGTAGGTGCCGAACCAGCCGCCGATCTCGGAGTAGAGCAGCAGCTCGGCCTGGTCAGCGGTGGCGTTGCGGAACTCCCAGAAGCGTCCGGCCGGCGCGGCGCCCGCGCGGGCATGCATGCCGGGGACGCGCGGCGCGAGGTTGGTGATCCAGTCCATCTCAGTTCCCTCCCTTGCGGCCGCGCTTGACGACCGTGCAGCGGCACTTGTTGCCGTACTCGGCGCCGACGCAGTGGATGTAGCCCTCGCCGCCGGGGTAGTCCCGGTAGGCCGCGGCGCGGTTGCGGTAGACGTGGCCGTCGTTGTCGCGGCACGGCTCGCACGTGTCGTCGTCGTCCTTCGCGACGGCCACCCAGCGTTGCGCCGCCTCGATCTCGTCGTCGTCCGTGCTGCCGGGCGGAAGGGCCCGGGCGGACGGTGCCGTGGCCGGGGCCGGCACGGCGCCCGCGGGCAGGGTGTAGCCGAGCATCGGCAGGATGATCGGTGCGAGGGACGGGGCGCCCTTCACCAGCTCGACGAGCAGGTCCTTGTCCGGGTCGCTGCCGGGCTGCCCGAACTCGATCGACTCCGGCAGGCCGAGGGCCGAGAGGACCGACGGCCCGTACGCGCCGGCGGAGACGAGGGCCTGCGCGGACGCGGACCGCGAGGCGAGCTGTGCCGCCTCACCCTCGGGGTCCGCGGGGACGGGGTTCTCGTAGTCGAACTCCAGCCCCTCGGCGGTCCGGCCGTAGAGGGGAAGCAGGTCGTTGTTTAGGGCGCCCTTGATGCGCTCCAGCCGCGGCACGGTCAGCTGCTCGGCGAACCATGCCTTGCTCGCCTCGGCGGTCGCGCGGTTGACGTCCTGGACGTCGCCGAGCGCGAACGCGCTGATGCCGAACGCCTCACGGAGCACGTCGCGCGACACGGTGCGCAGCTCGACGAACTGCATGTCGCGCTGGCTGAGCTTCCGGTCGATCCACTTGCCGTGCTCCAGGATCGCGACCCGGTGAGCGTTGGCGACGCCGCGGTGCTGCTCGTTCCACCGCTCGCGCAGCTGGTCGAAGTCAGGGTCCGACAGCGCGGTCGGGACCTCGATGATGCCGCCCGGCTCGGCGCTGTTCAGGAAGAAGTTCCGGTTCCACTCCGCCGAGTAGCGGGTGGCGTCGAGGTCTGCGAGGACGGCCTGCACCGGGCCCATGCCGCGGTAGATGTCCAGCGGGTTCGGCATCCGCAGGAAGATGACCTGGTCGAGGCCGAGGGGTATCTGCTCGCCGTCGGGCGAGGTGTACATGTACCCGGCGAGGAACCGGTCCGTGGACGGGATGGGCGTCATCCGGTCGGGGCGGACCGGCCACATCTCCAGCGGGATCCGCGCGTACGGGCTGTAGCCGATGACCCACCAGCCCTCGCCGGTCAGGTCGATGTGCTGCTGGAACGTCTCGACGAACTCCTGCCGCGGCATGAACGGGTTCGGCTGGTTCCACAGGTCGAGGGCCGCGTGCGAGGTGACCTCGGTCCGGTCCTCCTTGCGGCCCGACTTCGCCTTGCGCCACAGCTTCCACTCGACCTGCGCGGTCGCGTTCGAGGTGCGGTTGACGATCGAGAAGAGCGTGCCGACGCTGCCCATGGCGCGCATCTGCGCTTCCATCCCGGCTGGCCGCAGGAACGGCAGGGCGCGCTCGGCGCCACGACTGGCGTACGGGACGGGCGGTTCGGCGGTGGCGCGGGTGGCGACGGCGGTTGCGGAGCGGGCGAGGGACCCGAGGAGCGTCTTGCCCATGGGCCCCTCCCCTTCGCCGTCACTCGGTGTCGACCCACCACTGGAGCCCGATGGTGAGCACTCCGGCGGTGATCAGACCGACACCCATACCGAAGATGCTCCAGACTCCACCCGAGATTAGCGTAAATCCTACGGTGACCATGGCTGTAGGCCGCATTTTCTTCGCCGATCGCGCGGCCTGGGTGCCCGCTCGCCGCAAGATTTCCTGTCGCCGCGCCGAGCGCTTCGCCATCACAGCCACCTCACGCGCGGCCTGCCCGCGCTGTAGTACGCGAGCAGCAGGGCGTCCGCGTTGTCCGGGCTCCTGCCGAGTCGCTTCCTGATCTCGTCCTTCGGTTCCACCCGGATACGGCCCTTCGGGTCGGTGTCCCACCGGGGTTCGAGCAGCTGCGCCACGGTGGTGTCCGCGTTGGCCATGACCGCCAGGTCCCAGCCACGCGACTCGGACAGGCCGCGCCCGAGCGACCACCACAGCTCGGCCCGGAGGTTGAGGAACTTCCCCGGCTCCGACGCGGCCTCGCCGACGTTCACACCCTCCACGTGCGCCGTGTGCTCCCCGCGCGTGGCCGCGTTGCGCAGCTCGCCGATCACGCCGAAGCCGACGCCGATGCTGTCGACCTTGACCGCCGTCGCCCCGGTCTCCTTGACCGCCGCGATGATGAGAGGCGCGATCTTCTCCGGCCGGTCCGTGTGCGCCCGCCACTCCCGCCCGGCCGTCCGGCCCCGGCGCTCCCGGATCACGGTCTCGTCCCCGCCGCCGCCGACGTCCACGCCGAGTTCCACTGGCAAGAGGTCCTCGGCGGCCGGCCTGTGCTCGGCCGCCGCCCGGCACGCGACGACATCTGACTGCCGCACGACCTGATTGGGCGCATCCTTCGAGAACTCCCCGAGCACCTTCGAGCGATAGATCGGGTTGTCGACGCCCCAGTCCTTCGCCTTCTCCTCCACCCACTCCCGGGACACGAGCGCGGCCGCCATGTCCGCAGGGATGTCCTCGCCGGTCAGGTTCGGGGAGTCGAACGCGCTGATCGTCAGCTGCCGCCAGCCGGAGCCCGGCTCGCACACCTTCCGGAAGTGCGACGCCGGATTGTCCGGATTCCCGATCGCGAGGATCCGGCAGTCCGGGCCCGTCGCCAGCGCATCGGCGGCCGTCCACAGCTGCTCGGGGATGCCGCACGCCTCGTCGAGGATCACCAGGACGTACCGGGCGTGGATGCCCTGGAACCCGTCCTCGTCGGTGTCCGCCGGCTTGCGGCCGTAGCCGACGAGCTCGTCGTCGATCAGCCACTCGGTCTGGTTCACCCGGCCGGCCAACTGGCCGGAGCGGTGGTGCTTGCGGATGTACCGCCACAGGATCGCCCGCACCTGCGAGAACGTCGGCGCAGTACTGACGACGAACGCCTCGCCGGGCGGGTGCGTGTCGAGCCACCAGCACGCCACCAGCGCGGCCGTCCAGCTCTTGCCGACGCCGTGCCCGGACCGTACTGCGGTCCTGCGGTTGTCCCGGACGGCGTTGAGGATCTCGCGCTGCTTCGACCACACGGTCTGCCGCAGCCGCTCCCGCACCCACCGCACCGGCTCCGCCCCGTACCGCGTGGTGCGGCGCGCCAGGTCCCGCCGGTCCACGCCGGACTTCAGCCGGTCCCGCAGCGCGCGGAGTTGCCGTGTGTCGCCCGCGCGGACCAGCTGGTCGATCTGGTGGCGGAGGCGCTCGACGTCAGCTGTCCGTGTCGCCATCGGTGGCCCGGTCGAGGAGGGCGAGGATGTCGTCGCCGAGCTGCTGCGCGTCGACGCTCACGCGGGACGGGGCGTCGAGGCCGTGCAGCTTCCGGTACGACTCGCGGATCCCGCGCAGCTCCCGGATCGCGGCGAGCTTCGGCCCGTCGTCGAGGAGTGGCTTGCCGTCCTCGCCCTTGACGACGCTGCCGTACGACACGACGACGTGGTCCCGCTCCAGCACCTCCAGTGCGGCGGCGTACAGCTCGTCGAGCTGCGCGGCCTCGGAGGCGATCAGGCGCGCGACGGGCTCGCGGGCAACGTCCGCCTTCGCGCGCTGCACGCCGCGCCATGCCTCGCCCTTGTCGCTGTAGCCGAGTCGGTCGGCGATCTCCTGGTAGGTGGGGGTCGGTCGCTGGGCACGCATCTCGGCGGCGGCCGCGTCGCGGCGTACGGACTCGATGCCGCGTTCGAACTTGCCCTTGCCGTTGCGCTGCTGCTCGTGGTCCATGCGGCCTCCCCTCGGTGGTCAGGGTAGGCGAATGGCCCACTCAACTGGGGGTTTACTCCCTCGTCGAGTGGGCCACTCTGCCGGTTCAGCCGTCCTGGGCCTGCCGCAGCGTCTCGTCACGCGCCCGGTCCGCGATCCGCTGCACCCGGCCGCTGAGCCAGAACGCCGCGATGGTCGCGGCGATCCCGAGCACGACGAGGGCGATCTGCATGATCAGACCGAGGACCGGCACGTTCCACACCGCGCGGGTGATGAGCAGCCAGATCCCCCCGCAGACCGCCCACATGATCCAGATGTTCCGCTTCTGGTCCCGCACGGCTCTGCGTACGTCCCCGTATCCCTGCGCCATGGCCCCTCCCCAGTCGAATGTGTCCGGGGCCATGATGCGCCCGCGGGGGCCGGCCGGGCAGGGAAACGGGGAGCCCCCTCGCGCGGGGGATGCGCGAGGGGGCCGGTACCCACCGTGTCTTGCAGGAGCAGCAGAGCCAGGCTGCTTGTGGTGCATGACCTGGCTAGCGTACGGCCGGGGCGAGCGGCCTTGGTGTGTCACTTCGAACCGGCTGCTCACCGCGGCCTTTCGCCGAGGCCTTTACTTGCCGATGCGGATTTTGGTGCTGTCCAGCAGACCCGTGTGGGTCGCCGACACGATGACAAGCAAGATCAGCAACAGGCCGATGAAGTCGCCGCCCGCTTCCGGGTTCGGCATGGCAGTGCTGGTGATGTAGATCCCGATCTCCACGACGCCGTACACGACGGCCACCCATGGGCGGACGACGCCCTTTACGGCTGCGACGACGAAGGGGATCGCTGCGCCGAGGCTGAGGGTGACGATCGGCAGGAGTACCCACAGGATGTGGGCGGTGGTCGAGCCGAACATCTTGGGCCTGGTGGGCGTGATCGGTGCGGCGACGTACGGGCTCTGGCCGTAGGGGTTTCTGCTGTCGTACGGGTTACTCATGGCGGTCCCCTTGTGATGTTTGGTGACGTATGCGACCTATGCCGCTGGTGAAGGGTTGCAGCGGGTTTCGGCCTAGTTAGATGGCCGGTTCTGTGCGGCGCGCGGTACCTACGCGCGGACGATCACCATGGGCGTGGCGTCGTGGCGGTATCTGTCCTCGTCGGGCTGGGCCGCGGCAACGAGCGCCTCGGTGAGGGCCTGCGCGGCATCGGAGACGAGCGGGCGCGCGACGGGCCCGCGGGACACATCGGCCTTCGTGCCGTCCGATTAGGGCTGTTCGCCTGGGTGCCGATATTGTGGCGGCGCTCTACGTGACTCTCCCCAAAGCTCCGCCGGAACCCGGTTGGGCCACGGCGGAGGGCCTGGCAAACATGCCTGGTCAACCGGAGGTCAGGAGGGCACTGTGGATGAACCCGAAGAAGAGAGCCCCCGTCAGCGCATGAGCGGCGTACAGCGGTACTCGCTCCTGCTCAAGTCGGTGGTCGCCTTCACGGCGTTCGCCACCCTGGCGTTGCAGCTCGCCAAGTAGCGAGGCGCCACATGGACCGGTCGGAAAGCTGGGCTCTGCACAAGCAGCGAGCCCGGTCTCTTCCAACGCGACCGGGCTCGTGAACTGCAAGAAGGGCCCGGTTTGGTAGCCGCCAAGCCGGGTCTTTCTGATATCAAGCGCAACTGAGAATGTATATGTCAGTCCGCCGAACAGGATCTATTCAACCACGTTTCTCTAATGTACCCATGGGGGGAGCCCCGGACACACAGAGGTAGTGAGGAAGTAGATCAGCGCGTAGCTGGACGGTAGACGTGCAGGTAGACCCGGGTGGTAGACGCTCACGCCGCAGGCTCGGCAGGCGCGGCCGGGGAGCGTTCCGGGAGGTCCTCGCGGTGGACCCCGTACGCCACTTTCCGGGCCACTTTCACCGACCGGCGTACGGGCACTCCGAGGGTCTCCAGGCGGGCCCGCAGATCGGCCACCTTCCAGCCCTCTCCGTGCCCGCGCTCTTGGAGGTGTGCGAGGAGCGCCGAGAGGTGCACGCCGGGGCGGTCCCCGATCAGGTCGGCGAGGAGCTCGACGACCGCCTCCCGGCTGCCACCCGGTGCCGGGGCTGGCTCGGCCTCCGAACGGCCGTCGGCCGAGGTGCGCCCGGCCCTCCACGCGACCGCCACCCACCAGCCGGTCAGGAGCCACAGCAGCCACGGGAGCGCGCGCACGACGGCCCACACCGCGTACGCGGCCGCGGCGAGGAGGGCGAGGCGCAGCAGCGGGCCGACGGCGGCGCGCCAGCCGGTGAGGTCGTCGCGGCGGCCGCGGCCGACCCAGTCCGCGAGCGCGGTGACGCGGCGGCGCGCGACGGTGCTGCTGCCGCGCCACAGGCGCTCGGCTGCGCTGCTGCGCGCCGCCCACGCGGCGAGGCGGCGCTTCACCGGGCGTTCCCCGTGTTGGCGAGGTCCTGGCCCTTGGCGCCGAGCCAGTTGAGCGTGTCGGGCCACCAGTGCAGCAGGTAGGCCACGCCGGGCAGGAAACCCAAGATCGCGAAGGTTACGAAGCCGCCCACGAGCCTGCGCTTGTCCTGCTTCCCTGACGCCTTGAACAGGACGCACACACCGACGAGGAGCACGCACGCGACGACCGCGCCGGGCTGGGTTAGCGCGCCCATGCGCCCGGTGGGCAGCGTGGCGGCGCCGGAGACGCCGGTCACGCCGCGGACGCCCGTGCTGCCGCCGCGGGTGGCGAGGCTGGCGATCCCCGCGGCGCCCCAGCCGAGCGCGCCGCCGGTGCAGATCGTCGCGACGGAGCCGAGGCCGGCCCCGGAGGCGTACGGCAGCAGGGCCTTCGGGTCGCGGCTGCCTTTGAGCCAGGGGCGAAGGTTGAGCCAGAGGAGGGCGAGGGCGACGGTGACGCCCCCTAGGGACAGGGCGGCGTTCATCGGGGGACTCCGGTGATGAGCTGGATGGGGTCGTACCAGGAGATGGCGCCGACCGCGCCGACGAGGGTGACGGCGAGGGCCGCCAGGCGCAGCAGGGTGCCGCCGCGGCGGACTACGAGGAGGAGCGCCAGGGCGAGCGGGATGCCGCCGGTGGCGTAGCCCCAGCCCACGCCGAGGTCCTGGCGGGCGAGGCTGACGGTGTAGTGCCAGGTGGTCGCCGCGCTGTACCCGGTGCCTGGGATCGGCGTGACGGTGAGGGTGAGCGCGCCGAGGATCTGCCAGGGACGGCCGATCCGGCGCACCGCGGCGGCGAGACGCTCGCGCCACGTCGGCCCTGGTGCCTGTTCGGGGGTGAGGGTGACGATGACCTCGATCGGGCCGGGCGGCGGTCCGAGGAGGACGACCGGAGGAGGCAGCGGCGCGGGCGGCGGGGGCGGGGGCGCCGGCGGGGTGCGCCACGGTGGGATGTCGTCCGGCTCGGGCGGCCGGGCGGGCAGCGGCGCGCCCGCGGGGATGACCCGGCTCGGGGTGATGGGCCGACGCGGCGTAGGGGCCTCGGAGTCGGGGCCGACTCCGTTGCGGCGCAGGAGGTGTGCGACGCGGCGCTCGTCGGCGCCCTGATCGGCCGTCATGAGGCACGCTCGATCCGGTTGAGTGTCCGGGCCACGGTGTCTGAGGACACGTACTGTCCGTGGATCGTCCGGACGTAGGACAGGACAGCGGACTTGTCCGTGATCCCGGACGCGAGAGCTGTCCGGACGCTGTCCGCGATGGACTGCCCGCGAGGGGCGAGAGGCTGGACGCGGCCGGTTGACCTGCTGTCCAGCGTGTCCGGCGAGGTGTCCAGGACGGTGCGGACGGTGTCCTCGTCGGTGTCGATGCCGACCGTGGCGAGGTGATCCGTGATGTCCGCGGCGGTCGCGGACGGCAGGGTCGCCGCGGCTGCACGGACGGCGGCCCGGACGGTCGCGGACACGTCCGCCGCGGTGTCCGGGCTCGTGTCCGGCTGCGCACCGGTAGAGGGCAGGCCGCTGAGGAGCGCGGCGTGCTGCTCCTGCATGCGGGTCAACTGCCGCTGCTGCGCGCCGAGCGCAAGCTGCGCCGTCAACTCGGCCCGGCGCACGCCGAGCCAGGCGCGGGTGCGGTCCGGGAGGGGCTGTGCGATGTGCCCCAGCACGAGCGACCACAGTCCCTTCGCGATGGCGGAGATGACGGCGCCGGCCGCGCCGACGACGAAGCCGACGTCGAGGTATCCGTGAGCGAAGATCACCGCCACGGCCACGAGGAGGAAGACGTGCCCGGCGCGGCGGGGTGCGCGGGCACGGTCGGGGTCGTAGCGGGAGAGCCACTCCAGGCCCATGCAGGTGAGCCAGGCGGCGTCGTACGCGGCGGCGACCGGGTAGGCGACGGCGGCCGGGCCGGCGGCGGCGAGGAGTGCTCCGGCGGACACGGTGGACCAGGCGACGGATACGGCGGTGAAGCCGAGGGCTGCTGTGGTGACCGTGTTGAGGACGATGTGGTCCCAGTCGCGGGACGGTACGGGGATGTTGACGGTGTAGGGCTCGGTGATGAGGCGGGTTTCGCCGGCCTCGGTGTGCTCGATCTCCCGCCAGCGGGTGACAGCGCGGGTCTTCATGGGCTGGTGCTCCAGGACGCTGGGGCCGAGCCCGCGGGTATGTGCCGCCGCGGGCCCGGCCGGTCGGCGGGGTCAGCGGTCGCGGTACTTCTGGACGTGCTTGTCGAACGCCTGGCGGGCGCCGCTGCCGGCCGCATAGTCCGCGGCGCAGTTCTCCGGGGTCGCGGGCTCGTCGACGAGCTGGCTCTCGGGCGGGGTCTCGGGGCTGTCGTCGTTGGCGGGCTGGTCGGTACGCTCCATGGCGGACCTGCTCCTTCGTCGCTGTCGGGGCGGGTCCGCCCCCGGGCCCGGAGCTGCAACTCCACATGGGTCAGGGGGCTTTCCCGTTGTGCCGAGAACGAAGGTAGCGACTTCCTTGCCATACGGCAAGGAAGTCAGAAAGTATGGTGCCCATGGCCGACGACGAGGGAGGGCCAGACATGGTGTCGTTCAGGGAGTTGGCCAGGCGGCTCGTCGCTGATGGTGTCGTCGAGACGATCACCCACCAGCGGATCTCGCAGCTCTCGCAGATCGATCCCGACTTCCCGGCCGTGGTGCCGGTCGGCCGCTCGAACGCGGTGGACTACCGGATGGCCAAGCCGTACTTCGCCACACGCAAGACCCGCCAGGGCGAGCGGACGGACCTTAAGAGGAGCAGCGAGGAGTAGCTCGCAGGACGACGGCGGCCCCGCTCGACGAACGGGGCCGTCACGCTGAGGTGCTACGCGGCAGCGGGCTCCTTATCGACCGCCGCCATCAGCCGCTGCCGGGCAGCCGCGGCGTACTCGCCGCTCGCCTCGATGCCGACGAACCGCCGGCCTTCCGCCAGGGCCGCGACGCCGGTGGTGCCGGAGCCCGCGCACCAGTCCAGGACCGTGCCGCCCTCGGGCGCGATGCGCACCAGCTGCCGCATCACGGCAACCGGCTTCTGCGTGATGTGCACCCGGCCCTTCCCCCGCGGCTGCGAGCCTTCCAGCCAGCCGGGCAGGTAGATGCTCGGGGCATGCCGCGTCGGCTCGCCGTGACTGCCCCACAGGACGTACTCGCACTCGCGCTTGAACCCGTCACGGGTCGGCCTCGCGATCGTCTTCCGCCAGGGGATGATGCCGCGCCACACCCAGCCGCCGGCCTGGAGCGCGTCGGACGTGGCGGGGAGCTGCGCCCAGTCGGTGAACACGAGCGCGGACGCACCTGGGCGCGCGGCCGCGAGGGACGCCGCGAGCATGCTGGACAGCCAGTACGTGTACCCGCGCTGGTCGCGTCGGTCGCCCCCGAAGTCGGGAAGCAGGTGGTTCGCGTCGCCGGAGACGTACTTGCCCCGGGCGCTCTGACCGCGGCGCTGCGCCGCCTGGAGGCCGCCGCTGTTGTACGGCGGGTCGACGATCACGGCGTCGGCGAGGGTGTCGAGGGTGGGCAGCAGAGTGAGGGCGTCTCCCTGGTGCAGGGTCCAGCTGGGCATGGGCGCCTCCTGGGTGTGGTCGCGTGCGCCAGGGGCGAGCGAGTCGGTGCCGGAGCTTCTTGATCATCGCTTGAACGTCTGTTCGACTCCATAGGGTCCGCACCACATCACCCCCATCTATCGGACGCCTATCATCGAACGCGTGTCCGAATCGGTCGAGCGTGTCGAGATGCTGCGTTTCCTGCTGCGCGTCCAGGAGCGCGATCTCGCGCGCACCCGGCGCTGGCTCGACGAAGCCGAGCGAGCAGCGGCGGCCGAGCAGCGCCGGGAGGAGCAGGCGGCCGCTCGGCGCCCGCCCGCTGGCGACTGGCTCCTCGACAGCAGGCACCGGCCGCAGCTCCTGCATCAGGGCTGGTGCTGGGAGCTCGCAGCGGGCATGCAGCCGATCACCCGCGCCCAGGCGCTCGAAGCGCTCACTGCCGGCGGGGTTGAGCCGTGCCCGGCGTGCCACCCGGATGCCGAGCTCGGCGTGCTGGGGTAGTCGGTCGCGGCGAAGCTGGGGGCATGTCGCGGGCGGCGATCGTCGTGCACCGGCCGTCACCGACCGGCGGCCGGCGCGTCACCCTGCGGCGCCAGCTACTCGGCAGCCGCATCCTCGGCATCGCCTACGACGACGAGGACCTGGTGCAGCTGCTCCAGCGCCCGGGCATCCCGGACGCGGAGTGGCTGCTCGATGATCCGTCGTGGGTGGAGTGGCGCGGCGGCCGGGCGCACGACTGGGACTCCAGGTGACTGCGTCGGTCGGTCGGGTGGCTGACGTGGCAACAAAGCTTCTGTTGCCCATCTCGAAGGGGTGAAATCGATGTTGTATCCGACTTGAAATAAGCGTTCCCCAGGAAACCTGGGTAGACTGCTCGCAGAAACGTAGACGCGGAGCCCCCTGGAGGGCTGCCGGGAGTAAGGCCGGAACCAGGGAACTGGATCCCTCCACCCCACGAGGTGGTTGTGGCCCCCGGGAGTCCCCCAGGGGGCTCGCTGCTGATCAGGGCGTGTCCCACTCCGGCCACCATGCGCGTTTCAGCAAGAACGCATCTGTGCCGATCACCTTGACACCCCAGCCCAGCAGCTTTCCTGTCGGGGAGCGGCGCAGTTGGTGCCGGCATGCCAGGAGGTTGCGGGCGCAGTCCATGTCTTGGGGGTCTCCCATCAGGGCTGTTCCGAGAAGCCCCGCATGGAGATCTGCCAGCTGGATGCCGTGCCGTTGGGTGCTCTCCCATGTGGGCGGCCACTTGATAAGCCCCCATGGGACGTTGTAGGTCTCCACGTTGCCGCCTCGCACCCAGTCGAGATGGCTCTCGGAGGTGGAGTGGTCCATGTGCTTCACCATGCCCAGGCGCACGATAGCGAGCCGCCGCCCGCCCGGCCAACCCTTCGCGGCCAGGGCGACTCGCTCCAGAAGGAGGCGGGTCGTGAAGTTGTAGAACACCTCCTTGCTCTTCGACATGGCCCAGTCGTCCTGCATCGTCCCCTTGTCCGCGATGACGTGGATGACCATGACGTCCTGCATGCGCGCCAGCGTGAGGGCGGCCCGTCGGCGTCGCTCTGGGTGCTTCGCCTTGAAGTGCTCGACCCAGTGAAGAGGCTTATGCGCCTCCTGTGGAGGCCCACTGTGGACCATGCCCTGTAGGCCCCCGACCGCGACCTTCACGGCCCACTCCTCCTCTTCCGGCACGATGACCGCAGTCATCGCAAAGAAGGGGGACTTGGCCTTGGACTTGTCGCTGAAGCCTCGGTCACCCGTTTCATCGACGTAGACGTGAAGCTTAGGGAGACGCCCCAGAGACGGGGGCGTCGGGAAAGCTGTCATCGGCGTCCCCCGCCGGGGGTGTAGCACTGCGCGCTACGGTTGGTCGGCACCACGGGAGGTTTCGTCTCCTCTGGTCTTGCCCTCGGCGGGGTCGGATCCGCCGAGGGCCTTTCTGCTTTGTGACCGACTCGCCTCATGGGCCCCACGCGGCATGCTCGGTGACCCGATGTTACGCCTGATAGCCGACCTATCCGGTAATCCTTACGGGTGCCCCGAGCGCAACGAGATGCGTCGTTGCTGGTGAGACGTCAGTTAAGTCGTCGCGGCGCTTCCGCCTCCCGTTCCGGAACACCTACTCGCCCCATCCGGTTTGCGTCGGCAAGTAGTGCGCTGTCACACGAAGGCGATGGCTCAGGCGCCTCGCCGCTCGTCATCGAGAGGGGCAGCTCATCATCAACATGAGCGAACAGCCAACGAGATGAGTGCCTTCGAAGGCGGGTTCCCTCGTTGGTGGAGCATGAATGAGAACCAACCCCCAACCCATGAGCGGGACCACACCACGATGACGACGGCAGAGGCCGCTGAACTACTCGGAGTGCGCAGCGACTCCGTACACGGGATGAAAGCGGATGGCCGACTCAAGGTGGTCGGCAAGGGAAAGAACGGAGTCAACCTCTTCCTCCGCCGAGATGTCGAGTCCCTGAAGGTTCAGCGGCTGAAGGGGCGCCGGGTGGTCCCTGAGCAGGGAAACTTCTGGAGCAGCACGCTGGCAACCTGCGATGACTGCCCGCTTCGGACGAAGGTGGCCGATCTGGAACGGCGACTGGCTGCCGCAGAGCAGAAGGCTGCAGTCTCCGACGACAAGGCTCGGCGCGCGATGGTGGCGATGAATGCCGCAGTGATTGGGGAGTAGGCGGTCCAGCCCCAAGCCTCGTGCCCAGCCGCCCGGTGGGCGGCGCGCCGCCCACCGGGCTTTACTCTCCCCAGGTGTGCCAACCAGCGTGCCCGCACAGCAGGCCAGCCAGGCCCCACACGGATATCGCGAGCATCACGGCGTCGGTCACGTCGTCCACCGCCGGGTCGGTGTGCCCACGGTCTCGGCCATGTCCGCGCACGACGTGGCGCCGTGCGCGCCGAACTGTGGGCAGCGGCGGCTGCGGCACGGGCCGATGAACGCGAGGCAGGCGTCGGCGCCGAGCTCCACCATCAGGGCGTGAGGATCGGGCCGGCCGCCGTGCCGTGGGCCCCGCCAGTCCGCGGGGTGGGGCTCGATGTCGATCGGGGCGCCGTGGTGCCGGTGGTGCTCGGCCCAGGCACGGGCGTGCTCGTCGGCGCCGGTTGGGCAGGCGCCGTGCACCAGGATGAGGCGGCCACCGAGTGCAGCTGTGGCGGCGAGCAGCGCAGTGAGCACGCCGCCGACGGTCTTCGGTGCGGCCCAGTCGCGGCTGCCGGTGACGAGGACGCGGTACGGGGCGTCGGTCACTGCTGCGCCTCGCTGCCCTGCTCCGCTGGCGCGCGGGTGATGCGCAGCTGCGCCGGGTGGACCTCGTGGTCGCCGACGATCCGCCCGTCAGGGCTGATCCAGTAGGCGGGCGCGTCCGGCGGGGCGACGCGGAAGAGGGGCGCGGTGCCGTCGTGGGCCTGGTCACCGGGCTGGTAGCCGGGCTCCAGAACGGCGATGTGGATGCCGGGTGTGGCGGGGTCGATGCGGGTTCCGGAGGCGAGGAAGACGGTGCCGTCGGTGAGGTGGTGGACCTGGTCGTCGAAGGTGACGCGGACGCGGGCGCCGGCGGTGGCGGTGGGCTGGGGCATGTCGTGCTGCTCCTGGGGGCGGTTGGCGAGGGGTACGGGCGTTGCGGTGGTCACGAGGTACGGGCCTTTCTGGCGGGTCGGTCGAAGAGGCCTGCCGCTGCCGAGAACGCCAGGAAGACGTGGAACAGGCGCTTCTCCTCCGCCCGTTCGGCGCGGCGAGCGGTCATGCGGGCGAGGATCTGGGCGTTGGTGGGCTGCACCCACGCGTGCCAGCCGACTGGCGCCTTCCACCGCTGCATGTGCTCGCGCTGCTCGATACCGCACCAGCGGCAGGCGGAGGGCGTGGGCTTTGTCGCGGTGGATCGTGGTCACGCGGACCTCTTGGTGGGGCTGCAGCGGACGTAGCTGGCGGGGACGTTCGGGTCGGCGACGAGGGGCCAGGCGGCGAGCGAGCCGGGCAGTTCGGGCGCGGTCTGCGGCGGCTGGGTGTGCGGGCTGAGGGCGGTCTTCAGCGCGTCGAGGGTGGCGGGTTCGGCGGCGATCTGCTGGATCCGGTCGATGCGGATGAGGAGCAGGTGCACGACGCTCACCCCTCGCGCTGCGCGCGTGTGTCCTGGCAGTCCGGGCAGAGACCGGTGCGGCGGTACTCCGTCTCGTACCGCTGGGCCTCGGCTGCGTCCCAGAAGACGCGGGACGTGCCGTCCTCGCGGATCAGCGGCTCGCCGCAACCGTGCGGGGGCAGGAGGCACCGGTTCTCCATGAACGCGCGGGCGGGCAGGTCGCTGTACTCCTCGCGGGCAGGGAGCGCCACGGCTCGGACAGTCGCGCGGTACCGCCGGGCCTTCGCCACGGCCTCGTCGCTCCAGCCGTGCCGCTCGGCCATCTCTGCCATAGCTGCGGCGCCGCCGCAGACGTCGTCGTGTTCGTGGTCCGTCTCGCAGTCCCAGCCGACGAGAACGGCGTACAGCCATGCGTCGACGGGGTACTCGCCCCATTCGCGGGAGCTGGTGACGAGGAGGCCGTACAGGCCCTCGAACATCGGGGCCAGGTCGCCGAGGATCTTCCGGAGGGCGAGGTACTCCCGGAACTCCTCGACGGCGGCGCGGTCCCCGGGCGTCAGCTGCGCCCGCGGGTCGTTCCCGCAGCGGGCTGGCTTGGGCATGTGGTGCTCCTTCGTGATGTGGTGGATAGAGGGCCGCCCCGGGCGAAGCAGCGGGGCGGCCCGACTCGTTCAGGCCGTCGCGTCCTGCTGCGCCGCACGCCACGCCTCCACGACGTCCCGAGCGATCAGCCCGCGCGGCGCGACCTCGTGGCCGTGCTCCTGCGCCCACGCGCGCACCGCGCGCGGGTCGTAGTCCGCCCGCCGCGCCGACGGCTTGCGGGTCGGCGCGAGCTCGGCGCGCCGCGCGACGAGCTGCTCCAGGCGCCGGGTCAGCTCGGCTTCCTCGACGGTGAGCGCAGCCAGCTCCCTGTCCGCGGCGTGCCGGGCACGCAGCGCGGCGAGGCTCTCGGTCGTGCGCTCGCCGTGCGCCCGGACCGTCTTGTCGTCGTGCTCCCGGGCCCAGGCGAGCAACGCGCCAACAGGCAGCTGCTCAGCGTCGGCGGCCACCGGGCGCTCGGGCGAGTCGGCCGGCGCAGGGTCCGCGGGATGGTCGCCGGTCGATGTGGGCCAGGCGCGGTGCGGGATGTCCGGCGCCGTTGTGGCCTCCTCCTGGATGCGGCGCAGGGCTTCGATGGTCATGGTGTGGCTCCTGGTGGCTGGTTGGGTCGTGGGGTGGTTGGTGCGGGGTTAGGCGGCGTTGTGGGGGTGGCTGGGTGTGTCGGGGTGGGGTTCGGCGCAGCCGGTGTGGGTGTCGTAGCCGCGGGCGGCCCATTCGGGGGCGATGGGGTTGCCGCAGACGGTGCAGGGGGTCTTGGGGCGGGTGTTTCGGGGGTGGTCTTTCTGGGCTCCCCGGGGGTGGTCCGCACCCCCTCCCCCCTCTTGAGAGGGGGGACGGGGGGAGGGAGGTGCTGCGGGGACGTGGGGGAGGGTCCCCTCAACCTCCCCGGGGGATGTTTGAGCTGGGGTTTTGTTCGGGGGTCCCCCGGCGGGGAGGTCTTCTTTTGTTACTGGGGAGTAGGGGAGGTGCGGGGGGAGGTCTTCGGCGGGGCGGTTTTTCCGGATTCGTACCGCCTCTTCGATCTTGGATTTCGCGGCGCGGATGCCGAGCTCCGCGCACTTCTTGATCACGCGGGGGCTGCCCCAGTCGGAGGGGACCTGGGCGCGGTCGAGCTGCGCGACGATGTGCTCGGCGGTGCCGGGGATCGCGGCGAGACCGGTGTCCGTGCCCGGGGTCTCGTCCCACGTGGCGAGGACGTGCCGGGTGCCGCCGGGGGCCCAGTGCTCGCCGTCGCGGCGCGCCTGGCGGTGCAGGACGAACTGGTCCGGGCCGATGCCGGTGCGGGTGTGCGTACGGCGCAGGAGAAGCGTTCCGCCGCCCTGCGCGCTCAGGGTCCACACGTGGTCGACGTCCTGGGTCTTGGCGGACGAGCCGCGGGCGCCGCGCTCGGCGTCCTTGCCCATGTGGTCCAGGCGCACGGAGCCGATACCGGCGCGCTTCAGCGGCAGGAGGGTGTTGCGGTACAGGGCGAGCCAGGTGTCCGAGTCGTTCTCGGGGCCGGAGATGAACCGGGACACGGTGTCGAGGACGACGATCTGCGCCTCGACTTCACGGGCCATGGCCAGGAGGTCGGCGCCGCCGCCCGGGGTGTCGAGGGGCCGTATCGGCGGGAACGACGCGTACGACAGGAGACCCATGCGGCCGGGCCCGGCGCCGTAGGAGATGAACCGTTCCTGGATGTCCTGGTGGCCGTTCTCGGCGTCCACGTACAGCACGGAGACCGGGGCGTGGGCGTGGTCGGAGAGGAACGGCTGGCCGCTGGCCATGCGCCACATCCACTCCTGCACGAACAGGGACTTGCCGGCCTTGCCGTCGCCGACGATGGTGATCTGCTGCCCGGCCGCCATGAGCTTGCCGAGGAGGAGTTCGACGCTGGCGAAGTCGGTCTGGAAGAAGGGGGCCCAGTCGAGGAGGGCGCCGGTGAGGTGGCTCGGTTCGTCGGGCCGGTGGCCGCTGGTGGCGTCCGTGGCGGTGGCCTGAACGGCGGTGACCATCTCGTCGGGGTCGCCGCCCTCGTACCCGAGCTGGGTGATCCGAAGGCCAGCCTCGACGACGCGGCGTTCTCGGGCGCGGTCGCGGACGATGTCCGCGTAGTACGAGGCGTTCGCGGCGGTCGGGGTCTGCTGGACGAGGTGGTGGAGGTACGGGGCGCCGCCGACGCGGTCGAGGTCTCCGCTGCGGTGGAGTTGGTCGGTGAGGGTGATCGGGTCGACTGGTTCACCGGCGGTGTAGAGCGTGACGATCGCGCGGAAGATCGTCTCGTGGGCGGGCCGGTAGAACTCGGGGCCGCGGAGCGCCGCCAGGATGTCGGTGATGACGTCGCGGGAGAGGATCATCCCGCCGAGGACGGACTGTTCGGCTGCGAGGTCTTGCGGGGGGATGCGTGTGAACCCGTCGTGGTCCGCTGCCCGGTCGTTCGGCAGGCGGTGGACGTTCTCCACGGGGGCTCCGTCTCAGAAAAGGGTGGTGGGCTGCCGGGGCGGGCAGTCGTGGTCTGCGACGTGGGGGTGCGGGCAGTCGGGTGGGTGCCAGCTGGTGATCCACGTCAGGCGGGGCGGCGCGTACGGGCTGGTGTGCAGGCACCAGATGAGCCGGTTGGGTCCGCGGGCGGCGGCTTGCTCGTCTGGGGTGAGCGGCGCGGCGGGGTCGACGGTGGCGAGGAGTGCGGCCCGGTCGCCGACCCACTGGCGCAGGAGGCGGGCCCCGCACGACGGGCACCGGGAGTCGGCGGCGCCCGTCGCGCGAGGACGCCGCATCAGGCCGGTGTGCCGTTCATGACGGGCTCGTCGATGGCGTTGGCGATCGTGTCGGCGACCTCGGCGAAGGCGGCGGCGAGCCGGTCCTCGGGCTGCTCCAGGTGGTAGCCGAGCCGCAGCTCACCGCCGCGCTCGATCCGGTACCGGAAGCGGGCGGTCATGCTGTACCGGTCGGCGCCTTCGAACGGGATGACGCCGAGGGTGAACACCTCGGGGATGGTCAGCTCGCCGCGTGCTCCGGCCTTGGCCGTGGTGTCCTCGACGTACGAGAACTTTCGCTCGCCCGTGGCCAGCCGGGTGCCAGACTGGAACTGCGCCTTGGTGCTGCCCTGGATGGACTGGGCGATCTCCAGCATGGTGGCCGCGTCGGGCGTCACCAGGTCCGGAAGGCGCTCCTCGAGGAACGCGGCGAACTGCTCCTGGTCCATCCACTTGCCGTCGCGCTGGGCCCACGCCTGCCACGACTTGGTGGTACGCAGCGCGAGGGTGACCCGGTGCCGGCCGAAGCGCGGGGCGTCGCCGGTGTGGGCGTCGAGAACGGCGGTGATGTTGAGAGCCTCGACGTCGCGGTAGACCTCGGACTGCTGATCGTGGTGCTTCTCGTAGTAGGCGAGCCAGGAGCCGGCATCTCGGACGATGGTGGTGCCGGTCTTGCGGGCGGGTGCGTTGCGGTACTCGTCGCCGGTGAGGTCGACGCGCTCGATGCCGCGCGGGGTGTGGAAGGCGTACACCTTGCCGGGCGTCAGCTCGGCGGGCTCGGCGCTGCGTAGGGCGGCGTCGATGATGGTCTGCGCCTCGCTGGGTGCGCTGGTGAGTTCGGAGTAGGCCACGGTCAGATGTCCTTGATCTCGGTGGCGGTGGTGACGTCGCGCAGGTCGAACGCGGCGGTCTGGCGGGGGTCGTTGCGGGTGGCGTTGCCGTCGTGGTCGACGAAGTACAGCGACGGCGGTGCGGACGCCTTGGGGGCCTTGAGGTCGCTGTCGACGCTGATGACGACGGGGTCGCCGTCGATGTGGCCCTTGGGCGGCTCGACGGTGATGCGGACGACGAGGGCGCCCTTCTTGCCGTGCTCGTTGACGGCGGACAGCAGCTCGTGGAACTCGGCGCTGATCTCCTCGTGCGCTCGGCCGGCGAGGTGCTGGACGAGGAACGCGGCGAACTCGGCGGGCTCGGTGACTTGTTGATCGGTGCTGGTGGTCATGCTGCGGTGGCTCCTTGCGTGGTGGTGGCCGGGCAGGTGGCCCGGTGGCTGATGGAGGTGTCGGCGACGAATGCGGGGACGTCGCGGCCGTGGACGGGGCCGAGGCGGGCGCCGCAGAGGTAGCAGGCGTAGCCAGCCCGCGGGGGCCGGATGCGGCGCAGTCGGCCGGTGGGGTCCGCGGGGTCGGGTTCGAGGCCGGAGTCGACGAACAGGGCGCCGATCATGGTCTGCCGGGCGCTCACGCTGCGGCCGCCTTGCTGCGCTTGCGGTTGGCCTGCCGCTGTGCCGCCCTCGCTGTGCGGCACGCGTCGTCGACCGGCTCGCCGTTGCGGATGTGTCGCTCGTACGCGGCCGCGGTGCCGCAGGGCGCGGGTTCGCGGCCGTCGGAGCGCTGCCGGGTGGCGCGCCGCTGGGCGGCGGCGAGGCGTACGCGCTCGGTGGAGGTGAGGCCGCCTCGGATGCCGGAGCGGCGGTCGCGGTTGTGGCCGTCCTCTTCGGCGAGGGCGGCGGCGAGGCAGCGGTCGCGGACCGGGCAGACGGCGCAGAACGCCTTGGCTGCGGCCACGGCCCGCCCGTCACGCTCGTTGCTCGGGAACATGGTCGTCGGGCTGATGCTGCGGCAGGCGGCGAGCTGCTGCCAGGGGGTGCCGTCGGCGGCGAGCGCCAGGCTCGGGCGCGGGCGGAACGCCGTACGGGGGCCGGTCACCGGGCCACCGCCGGAAGTTCGGGCCAGGCGACCCCGTCAAGCGCGCGGCGGTGTGTCGGAGGGAGATCGGCGAGCGGGTAGCCAAGCCAGTCCAGGCCCATCGCGACGAGGACGTACGCGTCGGCCTGGTCGTAGCGGCCGGGGCCCTCGCAGGGCACGCCGTAGGTGTCCTGCACGGCCGTGCGCACGAGGCCCTTGACCTGCTGCGCGGTGAGCTTGTGGCCGACCTCGTCCTTCCAGCGGGCCCGGCCGGTGGCGTAGATGGTGCGGGAGTCGGGCGGCACGACGGCGACCGGGATGCCGCGGCGGCAGGCGTCGCAGCGGATCATCCACCGCAGGGCGGCCATCTCGTCGTGTCCGCGCTGGAGCGCGCTGCCGTACGAGGGCCCCTCGATGACGACGAGGTCGGCGCGCCGGTAGAACGTGGCGGTCGTCTCGACGAGGTGCAGTAGGCGGTCCTCGGCGCGGCGGGTGCCGGTGCGGATGGTGTCGGTCCAGCCCGGTCCGGCGACGCCGCTGGTGACGAGGGCCATGTCGAGGCCGATGACGGAGGGCCGGGGCCCGGCTGCCCGCGGCGTTGGGGCCGGGGCGGCGGGGCGCAGGTCGAAGAGGGCGGTCACATGTCCCCCTGGGTGGTGGTGTGGCAGGTCCAGCAGGTGCGGGTGCCGTCGAGGTGAAGGGCGTGGGCCTCGGTGCGGGCGCACTCGGGGCACCAGGCGCGGGCGGTGGGCTCGCTGTCCGGGTAGGGGCTGGCGGGCGCGGGCCGGGGCGCGCGGTGGGCGCCGGTCGGCTGGAGGGCGCGGCGGGCCTGCACCGCGAGGACGGCGAGGCCGAACGGGCCGAGCCCGACGAGGAGCGCGAGGACGTCGGTGTTCACTGCTCACCTCGCTGGTGTGGGATGAGCGGCCACTCGGTGCGCACGCCGGCGGCCTGGTGCTCTTTGCCGGGCGTGCGGCGGAAGTAGTCCGCGAGCGATTCGGCTTGCTGGTGGGCCCACTCGACTTGCTGGGCGTGCAGGTCGGGCAGCGGCATGGCGGCGATGCGCGGGTAGCGGGTGGCGATCCGCCACGCGACCCGGCAGGCGGCAACCGCGTCCGCGTCCGCGCTGTGCGCGCCGTCGAGCGCCACTTCGTAGTGCGCGCAGAGGTCGGTCAGGGTCCGGCCGCCGCGCCGGTAGGTGTCGACGGCCTTGTCGAGGACGCGGGGGTCGACGACGATCGGCGGGGCGATGGCGGTGAGGGGCTCGATGCCGTGGCGGCGGGCCTCGCGGTCGAGGATCGTCAGGTCGAACGAGGCGTTCATGGCCACGATGGGAATGCCCTCGCGGGCGACCTGGCCGAGCGCGGCGACGAGTTGCTCGACGACCTCCGGGGCCGGGCGGCCTTCGGCGCGGGCGCGCTCGGTGGTGATGCCGTGGATCTTCGCGGCGCCCTCGGGGATTTCGATCCCGGGGTCGGCGAGCCAGTTCGCCACGGCGGTGGGTTGCCCGGCGCCGACCTGTACCACGCAGGCGGTGACGATGCGGTCGGCCTCGACGTCGACGCCGGTGGTCTCCAGGTCGAAGCCGCACAGGCGGCCCGTGTGCCAGCTCACTGGCCACCGCCGGTGCGCTCGTCGTAAATCCGGCGCCCGAGATTGTCGAGGGTCTCCGACTCGCCGGTTTCGTTCTGCACGCGCTGCCCGAGCATCCGGGCATTGCCCAGCTCGTAGCTGATCTGCTGGAGGCGGGCGGGCGTGGTCCGCGGGTCGAGGATCTCGTCGCGGTACGACTCGGCGGAGCGCTGGGGCGCGTCGGTGCCGCGCTCGATCCGGTCGGCGTCCGGGTCCTTGTCGTGCGTTGGGGTCAGGCCGAATGACAGCAGCAGCGTCCGCAGCGCGACGGACTGCGCCTTGGTTGTGCTCTTGTCCGCGGTGTCGAGAGCCTCGCCCATCGTCTGGAGGGTGAAGGTGTCGCCCATGGGGCCCATGACCGTCCAGGTGACGAGGACGGAGCACTCCCGCATCTTGCCGCCGTTCTTGGTGGTCTTCTCGCCGTACGTGGCCTCCACCTGGGTCGGCATGATGTTGATGCCGTGCTTCAACGTGACCGGGCCGAACACGTTGACCACGGTGTCGACGCCGCGGAAGTTGAAGCGCGTGCCGGACTGGTTGTACAGCTCGCCCTTTCCGATGGCGCGGATGTCGCGGCGGACTCGCAGCCAGGCGACGGCGACCGGCACCATGTCCGGGTCGTCGTCCCCGGGCTCGTAGTCGGCCATCGGGTCGGGCGCCGGGGTGAAGTCCTCGGCGGCGGGCCGCTCGTCGGCCGCGGTCTCCTCGGTGCGGCCGGCGGCCGTCTTCGCGCGCTCAGCGAGCGTCGTCATGCTGCGTGCTCCTCACGGACGGAACGGGGGATGCTGATCTGGCGGTAGGTGCGGTCCTCGACGCAGTCCGCGTACGCCTCGGGCCAGCGCTCGGCGAGCCGCTCGGTGTCGGTCCACTGCTTGGTGCGTTCGTCGAGCGCCACGTAGGTGCGCTCCAGGACGGTGGCGGCCTCGGCGCCGCCGAGGCCGGCGAGGATGCGGGCCTTGGCGGCCTTCTTCCGCTTCTCGGCGGCCACGAGGTCGGCGTGCGCGTCGAGGTAGTCGCCGATGGCGTCCTGCGTGTCGACGTCGCGGGTGATGTCGACGGCCCCGGCCCGGTTGGGGTGCAGCTGCTCGTAGAGGTCGAGCAGGACGTCCGGGTCGGCGTCGTGGTCGAGGACGGGCGGGCGGCGGTCGAGGATCTGCTGCCAGGCGCGGGCTCCGGCGGCGCGCAGGTCGGCGATCAGGTCGGCGTGGTCGCGGACCCGGATCACGTACTGCCGGTAGTCGTTGCCGCCGATCAACACCGCGGCGTGGATGTGGTCGTAGCCGCAGACGTCGGCCTGGTGGAGGGTCTGCGCGAGGACGTCGTCCGCGACGCCCGCCCGGAACGCGGACGCCTTCATCTTGTCGCGGCACTTGATCTCGACGGCGCACCGCTCGTTGGCGTCGGCGAGCGGGCACTTCAGGACGCGCCGGTCCAGGGTGCACATCTGCCACGGGCGGTCGATGTTGGCGACGAGGCCGACGCGGCGGATGACGGAGCGGTTGCGGCGGGCCCATTCGCGGGCGACGGTCTCCTCGATCGCGCGGCCCCACAGGGCGGGCTCGGAGTCGTCGTTCTCCAGGGGGAGGCCGCCGGTCTTGTCGTGGTAGACGGACAGGGCGTTGCCGTAGCGGGAGATGCCGAGGATGGCGGCCATGTCGCTGGAGCCGAGGCCGCCGCGGCGCGCGCGGAGCCAGTCGGCGCGGTCGGCGTCGGCGGGGAGGATGAGGCGGCCGGTCGGTGTGACCCGGCGGCCGGCGGCCGGGGCCGAAGCCCCGGCCTGCGCGGTCGTTGTCATCCGAGCACCACCCCCAGGACCGCGGCGAGCGCGGCGAGGGGCAGCATGCAGCTGACCCCGGCGGCGGGCGCGCTGTCGTACGAGGCCCGGTCCTGCACGTCGCGCAGGTCGCGGCCCATGCCGTCCTGCCGGGGGCGGCGCCACTCGCCGCCGAACGTGCTGGGGCGGTCGCTCATGCCTCGGCCTCCGGGTCGTACTCGGGGGCGACCTCCAGCGGCGTGACGACGTAGCCCGTGACGACGTAGCCCGTGGCGGTCTCGTCACCGGCGTCGACCTGGACCACGACGAGCTCGTGCGGCTCGTGCGGCTCCTCCGGGTCGTCCTCGTCGCCGAGCCAGTCGAAGATGAGCGCCGTGGTGGCCGGGTGCTCGTCGCTGAGCCGCTGCTCGCAGTGCTCCCGGGCAGCGGCCTCGGTGAGGTACAGGCCGAAGGGGATCGACTCGTGCTCGGCGCGGTACACGGTGAGCGGCCCGGAGGACGCAGCCGAGGCCACGGTGGCCGCGGCCAGAGCGAGCGTCGCGTGTACCTGCGCGGCCGCGCGCCGGTCCGGGTCGTCGTGGTAGTCGGCGAGGACGAGGAGGCGCTCGGCCTCGCGATAGTGCTCGGGCCCGTTCATCGGCCGCTGTCCTTCCGGGTGTTCGCGTGGGCCCTGCTGCGGGCCTGGTGGGTGTTGTGGGTGCGGACCCGGGTGCCGGAGTGCGACGTGCACAGGGCGCCCGCGGCAGCCCCGCAGTCGGGGCACGGCACGGCCAGCTGCGGCAGCTCCAGGGCCGGAGCCTCGTCGGGCGTCATCGACTGTCCTTCTGGGAGTTGAGGGTGTAGAAGCGGTCCGCGGGCGGGGTGTGGCGCTCCAGCCAGCCGAGCGCGGTGAGCGCTTCGAGGTCGTGGCGCGCGGTCGCACGCTGCGGTGCGGTCTCGGTGGCGCGGTAGATGCGGTGGACCTGGCCGGTGCGCCACTTCCCGCCCTCGGTGCGGATCAGGTTGAGGAGGCGGCCGAGGCGGCCGGTGAGTACGCGGGCCGCATGCCAGCCGGACAGCGGCTCCGGCGCGGGGGTGGGCTCGGACTGGGGCTGCTCGGCGGCCGGGCACGCGGTGGCGAGGTGGGACTGCCGGATCGTCTGCGACCGGGCGGCGGGGTGCTGGGTGCACTCCGGGACTGCGGTTCCCTCGGCGATCAGGCCGCACGGGGCCTGCGGGCAGGGGCAGTTGTCCTCGATGTCGTGGCCGTGCCAGTGGCGGCCGATGTGGCGCGGTGTGGTGGCGACGCGTCCGGCGTCGGCCTCGGCGAGGGTGCGCCCCGGGTCGGACTGGGGAGTGACCGCAGCCGCCACGGGGGCGGTGGTCTTCTCCTCGGCCGCGCGGCACACCGGGCACCGGTGGAACGCGTCTTCGCTGTCGTGACAGCGGTTGACGCACGAGCGGCAGAACTCGGTGTCGCCGTGGCGGGGATGCCTGTCCGGCCGCGTGTCGGCCTCGTCGAAGGGGTGGCGGCAGGCGGCGCACGCGGGAGTGGCCGCCGCTGCGGTGGTCGCGGTGGCCTTCTCTCCGTCCTCGTCCCCGTTCACGAGGCCGCGCAGCATGGTGGCCACGGCGCGCACCGCGTCGTCCCAGATCTCGTCGCGCTCGGAGGCGGCGGGTGTGGTCCCGTAGATGAACTCCTGCTCGGCGGCGTCAGCGCCCTCGCGCAGCACCTCGGCGCGGTACGCGTCCAGGCGCCGGTTGTACTCGGCGAGGTCCTCGTCGGTCTCAGCGATGACGAAGGGGTACAGCTCGTCGCGGACGCTCATGCCGCACCGCCCTCGGAGACCTGCGGGATGCCCCGCTCGGTCCGGAACTCGGCGATCGCCTTCTCGCAGCACACCGGCTCGCCCTCGACGCTGCGTTCGTCCTGCGTCATGGTCGGGTACTTGGCGATGGCTTCTGCGGTCAGCACCTCCCAGTCGTAGCCGCAGAACGAGCAGGTGTGCGTCTCGGTGAACCGCACCTCCACGGCGGCGACATTGTCGACGTGCCGCTTCACCGCGGCCGCGATCTCCTCGCACCGCTCGCGCACATCCCGCTCGGGATCGCTGCTCGCCATCCGGTCGGAGACGGACATCCACCCGAGGTCACCGAGGCGCCGCGGGGTGATGACGACCTCGAAGTCGTCACGGGTCGTCTTCTTCACGACGCCCTCCGATCCCGCTGCACCGGAAGCCCGATCGGCGACCGCCGCGCGGCCGCGCCGAGCTCGGCAGCCAACCGCCACGCCTCCGCGCGGGTCATGCGGGTCTCGGCCGCGTCCATGGCGGCCGCGTCCTCCACGTGCTCGACGAGCGCGTCCAACTCGCCCTCGCGCGGCGCCGCCAGGGCCTCGGCGAGCGCGTCGAGCTGCGCGATCACGTCCTCGCGGGAGTCCGGGTCGGCCCAGTGCTGCACGAGCTGCACGAGGGTGTCGGTGCGGATCTGGTCGACGCGCAGGACCACGGACAGCCAGTCCGCCGACGCGCGCGCAGAGAGCTGGGGGTTGCTGCTGAAGTTCTCAGGCATCAGCGTCTCCTCGGCGACCGGCTCCGCCCTGTGTGGCGATCCAGGCGTTCGCCTCAGCACGGGTGCGGAAGCTGCGGGCCCGGTGCTTACCGTTTTCCGCACGCCACCGCACCCGCCAGCCCGCAGCCGTGCGGCGTGAGTCGAACGGCAGCTGTGACAGCTGGCCACGGAGACCAGCGACCTCGGCTCGGAGGCGCGCGATCTCGGCATCTGCCTGGTCCAGGTCGGTCTCGCAGTCGGCCAGGTCGTCGGCCAAGTCCTTGGCACGCTCGCGGGCCGAAATCCAGGCAAGACGGAGTCGGTCAGTAGCCACGGCGGTGCCTCCTTTCGGCACGGCGCGCGACCCGTGCCTCGGCGAGGCGGTCCGGCACGTCGAACCCGAGGAACAGCCACGCGACGAGGAACAGCAGCGCGAGGACGAGCAGCCAGGAGATCGCGGTCACCGGACCTCACCGCCCGCGGGCTTGCCACAGATCCCGCAGATGTAGTAGCCGAGCGGCTCGTCCATCTCGCCCCGGGCCATGACCGTGGTGTGCGCGTGCTCGGGCTCCGGGTCCGTCGCAGCGGCCCGGAGGTCAGCCGCGAGCCGGTCCAGCCCGGCCCGCGCACGCTCCAGCGCCGACCCCTCCAGCTCAGCAACCCGGGCCTTCCAGCGGTTGCGGTCCGCCTCCATCTCGACCAGCTCACGCGTCCGCTCGGACAGCAACGCGCGGCTCTTGGCAGCCTGCTTCCCGTCCTCGGCGCGCCAGCGGATGAGCTTGGCCCGCTCCGCCTCCACGTCGGCGACCCGGGTCCGCAGCTCCTCCAGCTCCGCCGCGACCTCCGGCGACATCACCATCTGCGCCGACTCGACCGCCACCGCGATGCCCATCGGCGTCCGATGCCCCGACTCCTGCGCCCGCAGAATCACAGCCGCCAACCTCGACACCGCGCTCTCGCCCCGCTTCACGCCGCCACCCACTCAGCAGGCAGAACCGCGAGAGACACGTCCGGCGTCAGGTAGCCGATCAGCTCCACCTCGACGTCCCACACCGGCCCCCGGGTCCTCAGCCACGACGAGCCGGAGAAGTGGTGCCCAGTCGGCTCCGGCAGCGCGAGCGCCTGGCGCCAGACGTCGAACGCGGCCTGACGGTCGTCGTGAAGGGAGATCTCCAGCCGGTCGGGATAGATCGGGCTGATGTGGAAGGTGGCGCCGGGCAGGTGCGCCAGCGTCGTGTGCAGGTGGGACAGGAGCAGCACGGGGGCGCTCAGGTCCCGCACCTGCGGGATAGGGTTCGTCATCAGGTGATCCACTTCTCTCTCAGGGGTGGTGGATTGCTCAGGGGCTGCCGTGGACCAGGCCCGGTCCGGGCGGCCCCGCATTCGTGTGAGGTTCAGGCGCTTGCGGCCAGCTGGTCGCGCTCAGCGAGCCAGCGCTTCACCACGGCGAGGTCGAACCGGCGCACCCGCTTCTTCGCGCCGGTGGCCTGGACCTCTTCGACGGGCAGCCCCGCCTTGATCCACTGGAGGACCGTCCAGTCCGAGATCTGGTAGTACGTCTCCAGCTCGGGCTGCGTCAGCAGCGGGACGAGACCGGCGGGCAGAGCCACGACGCGGTCAGCCTTCGTGGGCATGAGTACTTGACCTTTCGATTGTCGAAGTCGAACGTGTGGGCATGCGGAAAAGCGTGTGGATTCGAACGTCGAGCCCTTCGGTGATGAGCCACGCTGTCCGCAGCTCACACCGATCGCGTGCCGTGTGTCCGGTGCTCGTGAGGCGGCCGATGGCCGATGCGCTGACTCCGCGGCCGCCCGGGTCGACCGTGCGGGTCTTCTCGGCTAGTTCGGCGAGCGTCAGTTTCTGCCGCTCCAGCTCATCGCGGAGTGGCTGGCCGTCGCTCTTGCGGAGCAGCTTGGGCATGGGCGCCTCGTGCGGTCGGTGGGCGTGTGGCGCCTCGGGGGTGAAGCGCTGCGACATTTCTACAATCGAAGTCGAGTGGTTGTCAACGCGTGATTCCGAGGGGTTCCGGGTCGTCCCTGGTGGTCGATCGCGATTCTCGGACGTGCGTTCCATTCTGGAGGCGGGGCGTCGGCCACGGCGCGCGACGGGAAGGTCACGCGCCGCGTTATGTTCAAGCCAGCGATCTACTTTTACTTGCTTCTGTCGAAGCCCAGAGGGCAATCTATGTTCCTGTGGAGAACGAGGAGCATCATCCCGAGACCTTCGCGCAGATCCTCGCTCGCCTGAAAGACGAGTACGGCGTCAGTGACACCGAGATCGCGCGACGGACAGGCCTGCACGTCTCCACCGTCAACACCTGGGTGCACGGGAAGCGCACCCCTCGACCGGCGGCCGTGCGTGCCCTGGCTGAGGCTTTCCCGAAGTTCCCGCTGGATGCCCTCGCGGCGGCCGCTCAGCAGTCCGTTCCGCCCCCGCTGGAGCCCGATTCGAAGCAGCGCCTCCTCGACCTCTTCGAGAAGCTCACCGAGGAGCAGCGAGAGCTCCAGGAGATCCAGATCCAGGCGGTTGTGCGGCGCAACCAACAGGGTGCCTCGTGAGTCTCAGCATCCGGAGTTGACTACTCCCCGTGCTGACGCGCCGTCACCAGCAAGAACATCCGTAACGCTGGTCGCCGATCCGCTCACCGCGAGGTACTGTCACCCATACGGCTGAAGACCTCCCCCTTCGGCATTCTGACCGAATTGCCATGCGTGTGGGGGGACTTATGTGCGTCACAGTCCGATTCGAGTCGGGCACCCGTATCGAGCCGTGGGACCCCACCGAGCGCACCATCACCGTGCCCGCCGGCCTCAGCCCGCTGCTCACAGTCACCGCAGTACGTGCCGTTCTGGCCGAACTCTGCATCTCGCAGCCTCCGTTCGAGGCACTCTGCTTCTGCGGGGAGACCATCGAGACTCTCCCCCGCGTACCCGAGCAGAGGAGCACCCAGGTGGTGAGCAATGCCCCGTAGAGCAGCCAACAACCCGCGGCAGGTCCGCAGCAAGACTTGCGGCTGCAAGCTATGCCTCACGGCATACCCGCCAGAGAGCCACGGCGAGCGCAAACCGCGCCGAGACTGCCTCGGCGCCTGGCAGGCGCGATACCGCGACCCCACTGGCCGGCAGACAGCCAAGAACTTCACCATCGCCAAAGGCGGTAAAGCGGCAGCCGAAGCCTTCCTCGACGAAGTCCGTACCGCAGTGCGACAACGTACCTACCGTGACCCGGACCGCGGGAAGATCACGGTCACCAAGTGGTGGGACGAGTGGTGGGACGTCGAGCAGAAGAAGGTGGCTACCACCACCCGCAACCGCAAACTCGGCCTGTGGACCAAGTACATCAGGCCGAAGTGGGGTGACTGGCGCCTTCTTGACCTGGAGTACATGGCGCTGCAGAAGTGGCTCACGCACGAGCTGAAGGGCTGGGAGACCCAGAAGAAGACGAAGGAGATCCTCGTCGCCCTCCTGGACGCGGCCATCAAGGATGGTGAGCGCATCACCACGAACCCGGCCGCGCACCTGGAGGTGACGGCAACCCGACAGACGAAACACCCCGATGACGCGAAACCTCCCACCGCCGAGCAGTACGCGCTGATCCATGCTGCTCTGCCGGTCTACTACCAGCGCGTCTTCCGGGATTTCGCGTACGAGACCGGAATGCGGCCGGGGGAGGTGGCCGGCGCCCGGCGTCACTGCCTCGATGAGGAGGAGCGCGTCCTGTACATCAAGGAGATCCTCGTCTTCGACTCAGGCAGGCTCCTCCGGCAGGAGCGTCCGAAAACGGAAGCCGGGTACCGTGCGGTGCCCCTGACACCCACAGCGTGGGACGCAGTGCAGTGGATGATCGAGCACTGGAAACCGGCCCGGACGAGGTCTGCGGTGGGGGACGGCACGGCACTGCATGTCGAGGAGCTCCTCTTTCGCGGACCGCGCGGCGCCGCGCTGAACATCAACAACCTTCGGCGGCCTTGGCGGAAGGCGTGTGATCAGGCCGGCGTGTCTCGCAAGGTGGTGAACCCCGAGACAGGGCAGCCGGAATGGTGGCCGAGACCGTACGAGTATCGGCACGACGTCACGAGCCGTCTGCACCACCAGGGCGTGAAGGAGGTGGACGCTCAGCGGTTCCTCGGGCAGAAGCGTGGTGCAAAGGTGACGTGGATCTACACCCACGAGAGCGAAGGAGCTCGCGAGGCGGTGCGGGCAGCGTTGACCAGCACGGGAGGGGCCGGTAGTGGACTCCGAGCCGTCGAGTGATCATTCCGGAGTGGCGTCCACAAAGAGTCCACACGCACCCCCCGGAGCTGCTCGGAATCGCTCGGGTTGGCACGCACACCAGGCGGCCCGGCAAGCAATGACAGCTCGGAATCACTCGGAACCACCAGGAACCCCTAGTGTTTTCGATCTAAGCCCTTACAAAGCAGATGTCGGCGGTTCGAAACCGTCCGCGCCCACCACGAGAACGGCCCCGCCGCCCCGCGCGGCGGGGCCGTGCGCGACCTCTCCCGTCCGCGCCGACCGCGCCCGCCTCTCCTCGGGGCGGCCGAGCCGGACAGCGCGCCGGTGCGTCTGCCCCCAAAGCGACCGCGTGGCAGCCAGACCTTCGACGGTTTCGCGATGTCGCGATGGGTCCGGCCGTCTCCGCCAGTCTGTACGTGTGCCGTGGGGTCCGACGACCTCACGGCAACCCGCAACTGCCGCTTTCAGAGGGAAGCTGATGTCCGACACCACCTGCCACATGTCGATCTCGCTCGACGGCTTCGTCGCCGGACCCGAGCAGAGCCGAGACGATCCGCTGGGCAAGCGCGGCCAGGAGCTGCACAGCTGGCACATCGGAGACCCGCGCGCGACCGAAGCCGACGAGACGGCCAACAGCCGGCTGATGCGCCCGCGTGGCGCCTACGTCATGGGCCGAAACATGTTCGGGCCGGTCCGGGGCGAGTGGAACGGGACATGGGACGGATGGTGGGGACCCGAGCCCCCCTACCACGCCCCGGTCTTCGTGCTCACTCACTACGCCCACGAGCCGATCGCGATGGAGGGAGGGACCACCTTCCACTTCGTCACCGAAGGTTTCGACGCCGCGTACGCGCAGGCGCTCGACGCCGCGGACGGCAGGGGGGTGGACATCGCCGGTGGCGCTTCGACGGTTCGACAGGCACTCCACGCCGGCGTGATCGATGAACTCACCCTCGACATCGCGCCCGTCCTGCTCGGCAGCGGCGAGCGCCTGTTCGACGGCGTCGAGACCTTCGGCTTCGAGCCCGTCGAGGTGCTTGACTCGCCGCTGGCCACGCATATCCGCTACCGCAGACGCGACGCCGGCTGAGCAGCGACCCGGCCTTCTCGCGTCTCGATCGCGGATCTCCCCACGATCAGCCGGCTCCTTGAGCAACCGGGGAAGGCGACCTGCGCGGTCGCCGTCCCTGTGACGGGTACCGGCAGGAGGGTGGCGTCCCGGCCGGCGGAGAGACGCGCTCCAGCGCCGGCCGATCTGGTTCTGGGCGTGGTGCGCGACTGCCCGCAGCGGCGCGGCCGGCAGGGTCCCGAGCACGGGATGCACGACCGCGCCCGCCCTGGAGGACGGCTGAGGCAGCCGCCACCGCCGGGACGGCGGCGGCAGATTGCCGCCGATGCGCTCTCCTTGGCGCGTCGTCGGTCCGCACGGCATACCCGGAGCCGGGGCATACCGACCGCGGTCCCAGGACCCACGCGCAGCGCGCCCGTCTGGACGGGAGGTCCCCGAGGCACGCCCGTCGCTCCCCGAGCCACCCGCCGCCTTCGCCGCTCGGCAGGAGGCTCGCGACCAGCGGGAGAAGTCTCAACCGGCGCCGCGCTCAGAAGCCGTGGCCTCGGGGGGATCCGCGCGGCCTCGGGGTGGGGACCTCCGGGCCGGGTGAACGTGCGGGCGGCCGGCCGCGTGTTCTCCTCGGGGGCGGTCTCCGGCAGCACGGCCGGTGCGCCCGGGCCCGGGAGGACTCCATGGAACGTGAAGTGGGACGTGACGGGGCTTCGCCCCTGGTGCTCGATCTGATGGCGCGCTGCCCGCATCTGGAGCGCGAGGCGCTCAACTCGGGGCCCGCGGCCACCCTCGTGGACGTGGCGGGCGTCGAGGCGTGGGCGGTGTCGGACCCGGCGGTGCTGGGGCCGCTGCTGACCGACAGCCGGGTGTCGAAGGACCCGAACCGCGGCTGGCCGGCCTTCCGGCGCGGGGAGATCGTGGGCACCTGGGCGCTGGAGCCGTGGGTGGGCGTGCACAACATGCTCTGCCGGGACGGCGCGGACCACCGCCGCCTGCGGTCCGTGATGAGCAGCGCGTTCACCCCGCGCCGTATCGCCGCCCTGGTGCCCCGCGTCGAGGCCATCGCCGCGGAACTGCTGGACGCGATGGCTGAGTTGCCCACCGACCGCCCGGTCGACCTGCGCGAACACTACGCCTACCCGCTGCCGATGCGGGTGATCGGCGAGCTGCTCGGGCTGCCCGGGCAGGCGGCGCGCCCGGAGTTCCGGGCCATCGTGGACGGCGTCTTCGCCAGCCACCTCACCCCGGAGGAGTCGCACGCGAACCTCAGGGCCTTCCGCGAGACGCTCGACGGCATGCTCGAAACGAAACGCGCCGAGCCGGGCGACGACCTGACCTCGATGCTGGTGGCCGCACACGACAGCGGCGAGGAGGGCGGGTCGCTCGACGACCGGGAGCTGACCGACACCTTCTCCATCGTCTTCGGGGCCGGTTACGAGACCACGGTGAACCTCCTCGACACCGCCGTCACGGGCCTGCTCGACCACCCCGCCCAGCTGGCGCGCGTCCGCTCGGGCGAGGTCGCCTGGAGCGAGGCCGCGGAGGAGGCGCTGCGTTTCGAGGCGCCCATCCCGTATCTGCCGCTGCGCTACGCCCTGGAGGACATCGAGCTGGCAGACGGTACGGTCATCCCGGCGGGCGGTCCGATCCTCGCGGCCTTCGGGGCCGCGGGCCGCCATCCGCGCGCCCACGGCCCGACGGCGGACGCCTTCGACATCACCCGGCCCGACAAGAGGCACTTCTCCTTCGGCCACGGAGCGCACTTCTGCCTCGGCGCGCCCCTCGCCCGCGCGGAGGCGGCTGCCGCCCTCCCCGCGCTGTTCGAGCGCTTTCCCCAACTGGCCCTCGCGGTCCCCGCCGAGGAGCTCGAACCGGTGGGCAGCATCGTCTCCAACGGCCACCGGGCGCTCCCCGTGTGGCTCGCGGGACCGCCCCGCTGACGCGGCTCCGCCGGCGCGCCTGTCACAGCTCCGTCACCGAGTGCCGTCCGGCGCGGTTTTGGGGTTCCCACGGGGGCGTCTCCTCTCTACCGTCGAGGGAACGGAACGAGCAGGAGGAGGTGGGGATCGTGGCACTCGTCGACATCGCAGTAGCGGTCATCACCACGGGGCCTGCGTACCTCACGGTCCTTCTGGCCCTGCGCAACAACAACCGTGCACGAGCGCGGCGTTGCTCGGAGTGCTCCGAGTGCGCCACCAGGCGTGAGCCCGGTGGCCGAGAGCAGCGGAGCCGCTCGGACGGTGCGATGAAAACCTGGGCGCTCGCCGCTTGACCGTACGCGCCCACCGGGACGCTCGATCCCGTGGACGAGCACACGAGGGGCCCCGCCGTCCCGGCGGGGCCCCTCGTCCGGTGTCAGCGTGCGGTGGTGTCGAGGGTGATCCAGGTGTCGGGGGGCAGGTCGGGGCGGCCGGGGACCGGGCGGTGTTCCTCGGCCCACGCGGTGCCCGCCGTCTCGGTGGCGACGCGCCGCCAGAAGGCCGCGGCCGCGGTGTTGGCGTCCTGGAAGGCGATCTCCCAGGGGCCCGGGTGGCGCGCGATGACCTGGCGGGCCGCGTACAGGCCGACGCCCGCCCCGCGGGCGCCGCGTACGACGAAGAAGCTGTTCAACACCCGCGGGGCGGCGGTGAGGTTGCGGACGAACGCGAAGCCGGCCGGGGAGGCGCCCGTGGTCACCAGGTAGGGCGCCCAGTCGGCGCGGGTGAACGCGGCGTCGAGGCGCTCGCTCCTGAAGGTGCCGTCCGGGTACGGCAGCGCGCCGTCGAACTGGGACATGTCGTGGCGGAACAGCAGCCAGAGGCGGTCGACCAGCGGTCGGTCGGCCCCGGTCGCGAGGCGCACGGACGCCGGGACCGGCGCCGGTCCAGGGACGGGCACGGGTTCGTCGGGCATGGGCGTCCTGCCTCTCAGTGGATCTCTGCGGATCTCAGCGGATCCCCGTGGGGCTGTGCAGATTCCCGTGGGGCTGTGCGGGGTCGCGGCACACCGGGGCGGCCGGGGGAGGGGGCGGCCGGGGGCCGGGCACGAGAAAGCCTCCACGGTGCGGGGCCCGGCCCGGCGGATGGCGGTGTGCGTCGTTCGTTCCGCGCAAACTATCAGGCCCGCGCGGGCCGTCGGGCCACGGGCCGTCTGCCAGAATCGGCGGATGGCTGAACGCGCGACCGACCAGGGGTACCTGCTGGACAACGGGCAGGCGGAGGCGGGCGTGCGCTTCGGCGCGCTGGCCGAGCTGTTCGACCCGGTGACGTTCCGGCACGTCGACGGGGTCGGCATCGGTGCCGGGATGCGCTGCTGGGAGGTGGGGGCCGGAGGCACGTCCGTACCGCTCGGGCTCGCCGAGCGGGTCGGGCCCCGTGGCGCGGTGGTCGCCACGGACATCGACGTGTCGTGGACGCGGGACGCCGCGGGCGGTGTGATCGAGGTGGTGCGCCACGACGTCGCGGCCGACCCGCCGCCCGGGGGCGGCTTCGACCTGGTGCACGCCCGGCTGGTCCTGGTGCACGTGGCGGACCGCGCGGAGGCGCTGCGGCGGATGGCAGGCGCGCTGCGGCCCGGCGGGTGGCTCCTCGTCGAGGACGCCGACCCGTCGCTCCAACCCCTGCTCTGCCCCGACGAGTCGGGCCCCGAGCAGCGGCTCGCCAACCGGCTGCGTGCCGGGTTCCGCACGCTGATGGCGGGGCGGGGCGCCGACCTGGCGTACGGGAGGACCCTGCCGAGGGCGCTGCGCGAGGCGGGGCTCGGCGGGGTGCGGGCCGACGCGTACTTCCCGATCACCTCGCCCGCGTGCGCCGTCCTGGAGGACGCGACCGTGCGGCAGATCCGCGGCCGCCTGGTGACGGCGGGGCTCGCGACGGACGAGGAGATCGACCGCCACCTGGCGAACGTCGCCGCCGGCCGGCTCGACCTGGCCACCGCCCCGCTGGTCTCCGCCTGGGGGCGCAGGGAGTAGCCGCAGGGGTGCCCGCGAGGCCGGCCGTGTCCGCCCCCGTGCGGGCGATCCGCCGTGTCCTGACGGAGGCTCTCGCGTTGGGGAGGGCATGACCTCCACACGACGTATCGTCACTTTCCTCGCGCTCGCCGCCGGCGCCACCGGCATCGGCGTTTCGACGGCCTCCACGGCCTCGGCGGTCGGTCCGCTGGTGCAGCCGCAGTCGATCAGCGTGGCCGACACCGTCGACGACCTGTCGACCGCCTCCGTGCCCGCGGACCAGAAGGCGCAGGTCCCGACCGCCACCCAGCAGCTCCAGGGCCTTGGCCAGCTCCAGCAGCTGCACCAGCTGACGGACCTGGCCGCGCCCGTGACCGGGCTGCTGCCGAGCCTCCAGTAGGACGCCAGGCAGGCGGTCGCCATCCGGCGCCGGTGTCCGCGCCCCCGCAGCACAGGGGCGCGGGCACCGGCGCCGCGCCGTGTGCCGGCCTCGCGGTGCCCCTGGTCCTCTGCCCTGCGACGGCGCAGGGACATCGGGCCGCAGGGCGAGGAGGCCAGCGGCGGTCGGTCTGAAGCCGCAGGTCTCCGTGGAGAAGGGCCGCAGACGGGCCTCGAAGCCGACGTGGAGCCGCTCGCAGCCCGCCGCGCGCGCCTCGCGGGCCGCGGCCGCCATGAGCGCGGCGCCGACGCCCTGCCGCCTGAGGTGCCGCGCCACCACCGTGTCCAGGGCGAACGCGTGTGCGCCACCGTCCCAGGCGACGTTGACGGAGCCGACCAGGGCGCCGGACTCCCGGGCGCAGACCCAGTCGAGGCTGTGGCGGGAGAGCTGTCCGCGCCAGTCGGTGTCGGCGGGCGGGCCGCCGAAGCCCTCGGCATGCAGGAGGTTGAGAGCGTCGTGCCGAAGGCGCCGCGCCATGCACAGGTGAGGGGCGTCACCGGATCGTACGGGCCGCGTGCGGCACACGGCACCAGCCCCGTCTCCGCCGGCCTCGGGCTTTGCGTTTCCACAGTTGTGGACTTACCTTTGTCCACAAGTGAGGACACGTGTGAGGGTGCGTGTGAGGGCGCGCCTCGCGCGGCCGTGACGCATCAGTGAGGACGTTCCATGACCATTCCCCGGCGCACGGTCGGCGGCCTGGCGGTCGGCGCGGTCGGCTACGGCGCGATGAGCTTCGCCCGCCCTTACGGACAGGGGCAGTCGGATGTCGGCGACGACACCGCGGATGCACTCGTCGGGCGGGCGATCGAGCTGGGCGCGACGATGATCGACACCGCCGACATCTACGGCGACAGCGAGGAGCGCATCGGCAAGGCCGTCGCCGGCCGCCGTGAACAGGTCGTCGTGGCCACCAAGTTCGGCATCGTACGGGCCGCCGCCGGCGGAGAGTCCCCGATCATGAACGGCCGGCCCGCGTACGTCCGCGAGCGGATCGAGCGCTCGCTCTCCCGGCTCGGCACCGACCATGTCGACCTGTACTACTACCACCGGATGGACCCGGACGTCCCGATCGAGGAGACGGTCGGCGCGATGGCCGAGCTCGTCGCCGAGGGCAAGGTGCGCCACCTCGGGCTGAGCGAGGCCGCCCCCGACACCATCAGGCGCGCCCACGCCGTCCACCCGATCGCCGCGGTCCAGACCGAGTGGTCGCTGTGGTCGCGCGACATCGAGCGGGAGGTCGTGCCGCTCGCCCGGGAGCTCGGCATCGGTGTCGTGCCGTACAGCCCGCTGGGGCGGGGGATGCTGACCGGCACGATCGCCTCCTTCGACGACCTGCCCGCGGACGACTACCGGCGCACGATGCCGCGCTTCGCCCGCGACGCGTTCGAGGCCAACCTCGCGGCCGTGCAGGTGGTCAGGGAGGTCGCGGCGGCCCACGGGGCCGCGCCGGGACAGGTCGCGCTCGCCTGGCTGCTCGCGCAGGCGCCCGACGTCGTGCCGATCCCCGGCACGCTGCACGTCTCGCGGCTGGAGGAGAACGCGGGCGCCGCGCACCTCGACCTCACGGCTGCGGAGACCGCGCGCCTCGACGCCCTGCCGGTCGTGGGGGAGCGCGAGACGCGCTTGGACGAGAACTGGTCGTACGGCGTCACGCCGCCCCCGCGCTGAGCGGCGGGCGCCCCGGAGGCTACTTTGCGGCGGGCGGCGCCACCGCCACGGCGTTCAGGGCCTTGGTGAGGAACTCGGCGAGGACCTCGGGGTCGCCGTCCGCGAGGGCGCTGTTGTGCAGGACGTTGCGCATGAACTGCACGCCCGTGCAGATCGCGACGAGCACCGCGGCGCGGGAGGCCGCGTGCGGACCTTCGAGCGCGTCGGCGAGCTCCTGCTGGAAGTTGCGCTCCAGGCTCTCCCGCATGATCTCGGCGGCGCGCTCGCTCGACGCGGAGCGCAGCGTGAGCAGCATCCCGTCCTGGTGGGCCCGCGTGGGGTCGGTGAGCAGCGAGCGGGCGGTCTCCGCGTTGGCCTCGGGCGTCATCATCAGGTGCCCGGCGTAGGCGTCGGCCACGACCCGGGTGAACAGCAGTTCCTTGGAGCCGAAGTACCGGCCGATCAGCCGCGGGTCGACACCGGCGAGGCCGGCGATCTCCCGCATGCCCGCCGCGTCGTACCCGGAGCGGGTGAAGACCTCGCGGGCTGCGTCCAGGATGGCCTGCTTGGTGGCGGCCGAGTCCCGTTTGCGGGGCGGCCGGCCCGGGGCGGCGGATGCGTCGGTCACCCGTTCAGGATAGGGAACGCGCGCCCCGGCCCCATGCCTGGCCGGGGCGCGTGGGGCGGCTACGCGGCACCCGCGTCCCGCGGGGCGGCTGCGTGGGTGTCGTAGCGCCAGAACGGGCGTACGGCCAGGGCTCCCGCGATGACCAGGACGATGCAGAGCATCGCGCTGCCCGACCAGGCGATGCCGAGCGAGGTCGTGGCGGCCATGGCGCCCGCGCGCAGGTCGCCCAGGCGGGGGCCGCCCGCGACGACCACGGTGAAGACGCCCTGCATACGGCCGCGCATCTCGTCGGGCGCATACGTCTGGAGGATGGTCTGCCGGTACACGGAGCTGACGAGGTCGGCGGAGCCCGCGACGGCCAGCAGCAGCACGGCGAGCCACAGGGTGTGGGCGAAGCCCGCCAGCGTGATGGCGATGGCCCAGCCGGTGACCGCGCAGGTCAGCGCCACGCCCTGGCGCCTGATCCGGCCGATCCACCCGCTGCACAGGCCGCCGACGACGGAGCCGATGGCGATCGACGCGTACAGCAGGCCGACGCCGCCGTGGAAGCGGGCCGCGGCCGCCTCGGGGAACAGGGCGCGCGGCATCGCGAGGACCATCGCCGCGATGTCGAGGCCGAAGGACATCAGCAGCACCGGGTTGCCGCCGATGAAGCGGAGGCCGTCGAAGACCGCGAGGAGGCCGCGCCGCGCCGAGTCGCCGACCGGCTTGATGGACGGCAGCCGGAACGTCGAGTAGAGCGAGATGGTGAACAGCAGCGCGTCGGCGCCGTACGCGTACGCGAAGCCGTGCGGGAGGTCGACGAGGACGCCCGCGACCAGCGGGCCCGCGACCTGGCCGACGTTGCCCACGGTGAAGTTGAGGGTGTTGGCGGCGGGGACCAGCTCGCGCGGCACGATCCGCGGGATGATCGCGCCCCGCGTCGAGGACGAGGTGGCGAAGCCCGCGCCCTGCACGGCGACCAGCGTCAGGATCAGCGGCACCGAGCGCAGGTCGAGGAGCGTCTGGAGCAGCAGGGCGAGCGTCACCGCCCAGGTCACGAGGGACGACCACAGGTAGAGCTTGCGCCGGTCGACCCGGTCCGCGATGGCGCCGCCGTACAGGCCGAAGACGACGATCGGGACGAATCCGGCGAGGCCTGCGAGCCCCACGTAGAACGACGAGTGCGAGAGGGCGTAGATCTGGACCGGGATGGTGACGCCCGTCACCATCGTGCCGATGAACGAGGCGCCCTGGCCGACCAGGACGCGGCGGTACACCGGTATCGCGAGGGGGCGGGTGTCGAGGGCGACCTGGCGGAGTCTGCTGGTCCTGCCCTCGCCCCGGCGGGCCTCCTGTTCGGTCTCCTTCGGGCTGTCGGTCGAGGTCACCGCGGGGCCGTGCCCGTGGTCCGCGGGAGGGGGGACGCCGTGGAGGCGGCGCGTCGGCCGGGGTCCCGTCGCGGCTCCGCGACGATGTGTGCTGTGCTCATGTACCTCACGGTGCCATGTGCGCCGCGTCGGTGGGAGAGCGGTCCGCGGTCCGGACGGCGGGTCCGGGCCACGGCCGTGCGCGCGGCCCGGCCTGCGTGGGGGGCCGGCCTCTGCGCGGCCCCGCTTCCGCGCGGCCCGGCCTGCGTGGGGGTCCGGCCTCCGTGCGGCCCGGCCTCCGTGCGGGCCCCGGTTGGCCTCCGCAAGGTCCGGCTCCGGCCGGTGCGGCCTCCGCGCGGTCCGTCCCGTCCGTCCCCTGGCCCGCCCGGGGGGCCTGCCCCGTCAGGCCGTGACCGCGGCGACCAGCTCCATCAGGCCGTCCACGTGCCAGTCGGCCGTCTTCAGCACGTCCGGGTCGTCGGCCCAGTAGTGGCCCCAGGGGCCGCGGCGCAGGTGCGCGGTGCGCAGGCCGGCGGCGTGGGCGGGGAAGATGTCGTTCGCCGGGTGGTCGCCGACGTACACCGTCTCGTGCTCCTCGGCTTCCGCCGCGTCCCGCACCCGGCGGAAGAACTCCGGGTCGGGCTTGGCGGTGCCCCACTCGCCCGACGTGGCGATCAGGTCGGCGGGCAGGTCGAGCGCGCGCAGCAGTTCGCCGGCGCGCGCGGTCTGGTTGCCCGCGACCACGACGCGCAGGCCGCGCGCCCTGAGGTCGGCGAGCGCGGGCCGCACGTCCTGGTAGAGGTCGCTCTCGTCGAGGAACTCGCCGCGCCCCGCCGCCTCGCGCGCCGCGTACGAGGAGGGGACGTCGATGCCGGGGCTGACGAGGCGCAGCGCGTCGGCGCTGTCCCGCCCCTCGGCCACGACGGCGCCGACGAGGGCGGACACGGTGTGGCGCGGCACCTGGAGCCAGTCGGCCCAGGCCCCCCAGTAGCGGTCGTCGCGAACGAGGGTCTCACCGATGTCGAGGACTACTGCGCGGATCATGCCGGGCATCGTAGGACGGCGCGCACGCCCGGTCGGGGACCGTGCTCCTCGCGCCGCGGGCATGTCGCCGTGTGCGAAGCTGCGCGTATGGACACAGCCAAGCTCGAACTCGCCGTCCAGCGCTACCGCGAGGCGGAGGAGGCGCTGGAGGCCGCGCACGCCGACGTACGGGCGGAGGCCGTCGCCGCCCTGCGCGAGGCGCCGGGGCAGGAGGGTGAGGCGGAGATCGCCCGGATCACCGGCTGGACGCCGGAGTTCGTGCTCGGCCTGCTGAACGGGCGGGGCTGAGGCGGCGGGGCGGCCGGAGCGCGCCCGCAGCGGCGGGCGGCGGCCCGGCGCCGGCACGGCCCGCGCGCCTCCGCCCCTCAGCCCTTCCAGACCAGCGCCTTCACCACCGCCGCCGACACCGTGACCTTCGTGGACTGGAAGGTCTTCACGCGGATGCGCATGCCGTGGCCCGACGGAAGGTGGTTGGCGATCGGCACCGTCGCGTAGGTCTTGCCCGCGGTGGCGATCACCTCGGCGATCGGGTGGTCGAGCACGTAGGTGCCCTTGGAGTCCACCTCCGACTGGCGCACCTGGATCTGCGCGCCCACGGGCGCGCCCTCGATGCACAGGCTGACCGTGCCCGTGAAGCGTGCCTTGCCGCGCACGAAGACGCTGCCGTCCGTGCCGTGGTCGCCGGTCTCGTCCGTCCACTCCTTGGTGAACTCGATGGCGTCCCAGTCCTGGCCGGGGTTGATCGTGTACGGCTTGTCCAGGCCGAGGTTGACGAACTGGGGCATGTCGTCCTCCGAGTCGGTGCCCGCGGCCCATGCGCGCAGGGCGGTCGCGGACAGGTAGCACAGCGACCTGTCCACCGGGGTGCTGGTGAACTGCCAGAACAGCGGCGCCTGTCCTGACGGGTGCGGGCGGGGCGCCGCCTCCGCCTTCGCGTACGAGACGGCCGTGGTGCCCCAGGTGTACGCCGGGTACCACAGCGTGACACCCGCGGGCACATGGCCCTTGGCGAGGTCGTCGCCCGAGGTGTAGACGCCCACCCGCTGGCCGGGGAACGCCTTGCGCACGGCGGCGATCCAGTCCGTCACGTACGCCTTGATCTGGGCGGCCGAGCGGCCCGCGTAGTTGCGGCCGTCGCTGTAGCGCTCCAGGTCGAGCCAGTGGCAGAAGCCCTTGCCCGCATGGGACTTGACGGCGGACACATAGTTCGCGGCCTCCACGCTCGCGGGCTGGTTGGGCCAGGCGAAGTGGTAGGCGCCCGGCACGAGCCCGGCCTTCTTGATGCCGTTGATGTGCGTCGAGAACCGGGTGTCGTGGGTGTGTTCGCCCTCGCTCGCCTTGGCGAACGCGAAGACCACGCCGTCCGACTTGTGGGCGGCCCAGTCCTGCACGCCCTGGTAGGCGGATACGTCGACCCCTCGACTGGTGGCGGCCATCCGGTCTCCTCCGGTCCGTTGCGGCATGTTCCGCTGCGGGCGGGTGCGTACGGCCGTACCGCGGAGGCCTCCACCGGCCTCCCGGCGTACGGGCGGACGGCGGACGCGGCCCGCCCTGTCTACGTCATCGGTACCAGATTCCCCGGCCGCGGCGGGAGTTGTCTCCATCTTCTGCACGAAACCTTCCGCTTCCTGCACGCCGGTGACCGCCGGCCGCCAGAGTGTGGCGGCCGGGCGGCGGAGGTGTGGACGGCAGCCGAGCGTACGGGCGAGGGGGCCGCGCGGGCGGGGGAGAGGGGCGCCCCGCCGGTCAGCGCGCGGGCGCCGCGGCCACCACCTCGATGTCCGCGTGCAGCCGCCTGGTGTGGTCCACCTCCCGTACGGGCCCGGTCAGTTCGACCGCCGCCCGCAGCCTGGTGTCCGCCTCGGCCGCGGAGGAGGCGAGGCGCAGCTCCAGCGCGCCGGGTTCCACGATCCGCCGCCCGTCGACGCCGGTGAAGGACGCGAGGTCCGCGGGCACGCCCACGCCGACGCGCGCCGACTCGCCCGGACCGAGCGTGGTCCGCGCCCAGCCGATCAGCCGCTGCACGGGCCGGACGACGGAGGCGACCGGGTCGTGCAGGTAGAGCTGCGCGACCTCGGTGCCGCGCCGCCGCCCGGTGTTGGTGACGGTGAAGGAGAGGGCGAGCCGCCCGTCGGTGGGCGCGCTCGCGGCGCTGACGACCAGGTCCGACCAGCCGAAGGTGGTGTAGGTGAGGCCGTGGCCGAACGCGAACGCCGGGGTCGGGTCGACGCTGGAGACCGCGGAGCGGCCGGCGAGCGGCGGCGCGAGATACGTCGAGGGCTGGGCGCCGGGCAGCCGCGGCACGCTCACCGGCAGCCGGCCGCAGGGCGCGACCCGGCCGGAGAGCACCCCGGCGAGCGCGCGGGTGCCCTCCTGGCCGGGGAAGAACGCCTGCACGACGGCCGCGGCCTCCGCCGCCGCGCGGCCGAGCGCGTAGGGGCGGCCCGCGAGCAGCACCGCGACGACCGGCGTGCCGCTGTCCAGCAGGGCGTCGAGCAGCTCCTGCTGGACGCCGGGCAGGGCGAGGTCGGGCGCGTCGCACCCCTCGCCGCTGGTGCCGCGGCCGAACAGTCCGGCCCGGTCGCCGAGCGCGGCGACGACCACGTCCGCGCCGCGCGCGGCGGCGACGGCCCCGGGGATCCCCGCGGCGTCCGGCGTGTCGACGCCGCAGCCCTCGGCGCTGACGACCTCGGCGTCCGGGAACTCCGCCGCCAACGCCTCACGAAGCGTGGGCAGTTGAATGCCGGGTTCCAGGCCGGGGTGCTGGGCGCCGATATGCACGGGGAAGGAGTAGCAGCCGAGGACCGCGGTCGGGCTCTCGGCCTGCGGGCCCACCACGGCGATCCGCAGCGGACCCGCCCCGCCGCCCGCCGCCGTGGCCCCGCGGCCGGTGAGCGGCAGCGTGCCGTCGTTGGCGAGCAGGACCACCGCCTCCTCGGCGAGCCGGCGCGCGAGGGCGCGGTTGCCGGGGGAGTCCAGGTCGACCGTGCCGCGCAGTAGTCCGGCGGCACGCTCCGCTGCCGCGCCGTCCGCTGCCGTGCCGTCGGGCGCCGTACCGTCCGCCGACGCCGCGGCGAGTGCGGGCGGCACCGGCGACCAGTCGTCGTCCAGCAGGCCGAGCGCGGCCTTCTGCGCGAGGACCCGGCGCAGCGCACGGTCCACCACCTGCTCGGGGACCCGGCCCGCCGCGACCGCCTCACGCAGCGGCGCGCCGAACGTCTTCACGGTCGGCAGCTCCACGTCCACGCCCGCGCCCAGCGCGGTCGCCGCCGCGTCCCCGTCGTCGCCCGCGACGCCGTGCAGGGTGCGCAGGAACTCCACACCGAAGTAGTCCGCCACGACCGTGCCGGTGAAGCCCCATGTCTCGCGCAGCAGTCCGGTGAGCAGGGCGGCGTCGGCGGCGGACGGGATGCCGTCGGTGTCGGTGTAGGCGTGCATGACGGAGCGCGCGCCGCCCTCCCGCACGGCCATCTCGAACGGCGGCAGCACCACGTCGGCCCGCTCGCGCGGTCCCATGCCGACCGGCGCGAGGTTGCGGCCCGCGCGGGACGCCGAGTAGCCCGCGAAGTGCTTGAGCGTCGCGACCACGCCCGACGACTCCAACCCCCGCACGTACGCGGTCGCCACCACGCCGACCAGGTACGGGTCCTCGCCGATGGTCTCCTCGACCCGGCCCCACCGGGCGTCGCGCACCACGTCGAGCACCGGCGCGAGGCCCTGGTGGACGCCGACCGCGCGCATGTCGCGTCCGATGGCCGCCGCCGTCTCCCGTACGAGGTCGGGGTCGAAGGACGCGCCCCAGGACAGCGGCACCGGATAGGCGGTGGCGCCCCACGCGGCGAACCCGGCCAGGCACTCGTCGTGGGCGAGCGCGGGTATACCGAAGCGGTTCCCCGCCGCGATCAGCCGCTGCGTCCGCAGCAGCGACAGCGCGCCGAGCGCCGGGTCGACCGGCGCGGTGCCGAACGGCCGCGTCAGCTGGCCGAGTCCGGCCGGCAGCAGCTCGGCGAGGCGCGGCGGTGCCGCCATCTCGTGCTGGTGCGGGGCGACTTCGGCGCCGTCCGCGGAGGCGCCCGCCCACAGCCCGTACAGCTGCGCGAGCTTCTCCTCCACCGTCATCGCGGCGACCAGCTCCGTCACCCGGGCGGCGCGGCGCGCCTCACGGTCCCCGGAGGCCGTGTTCTTACCGGTCGCGTTCACTTTCCTCCGACTCCCATGAGGCCCTGGACGAGCGCTCGGCGGGCGAACAGGTAGACGAGCAGGACGGGCACGGTGGAGAGCACCACCGCGGCGAGCAGCGCGGGGATGTCGACCCCGTACTGCGTCTGGAAGTTGTAGAGGCCCAGGGTGAGGACCTTGGTGCTCTCCGACTGGGTGAGCACCAGCGGGAAGAGGAAGCCGTTCCAGGCCTGGAGGGCGGAGAACACCGTGATCGTGGAGAGGCCGCCCCTGGACAGCGGCACCACCAGCTGGAAGAAGACCCGGCGGGTGTCCGCGCCGTCGATGGCCATCGCCTCGAACAGCTCGCCGCCGATGTCGCGCATGGTGCCGGTGAGGATCAGCGCGCACACCGGCAGGCAGAACGCGGCGGTCGGCAGGATCACCCCGATCAGGTTGTCGTAGAGCCCGGCCTTGCTGATCAGGTAGAACATCGGCACGATCACCGCCTGCGCGGGCACCGCGAGGCCGAGCAGGAAGACCCGGAAGACGGTCGACGTGGCGCGGCCCCGGTTGCGGACGATCGCGAAGGCGAGCGGCGGCACCAGCAGCAGCACGAGTGCCACCACGCTCGCCGTGACCACCGCGGTGTTGAGGAAGTAGCGGCCGAAGCCGCCCTCGAAGTCCCGGGCGAAGTTGGCGAGGGAGAAGCCGGCGGGCGGCGAGAGCGGGCCGTTCGCCGTGTACTCGGGCCGGTCGCGCACGGCCGCGCCGAGCATCACGTACACCGGCAGGCCCACCACGCACAGCCACAGAAAAGCGCCCGCGCCCGCGAGGTGGTTGGGCCGCCTGCCGACCGCGGCGCCGGCCGCCTCGGCGCGCCGCGCCGTCCGCCGCCCCGGGCGCCCGGCGCGGGTCTTTGCCGGGTGCGGCAGCGCGCTCATGACAGGCCCTCCTGGGTCCCGGCCATCCGGTCGTAGCCGGAGAGGCGCACCACGACGAGCGAGACGGCCGTTGCCACCACCACGAGCAGCAGCGCGATCGCCGCGCCCGCGCCGTAGTCGAAGCCCTTGAACGCCTTCTCGTACATGTAGTAGGCGGTGATGGTGGTGTCGCTGCCCGGACCGCCCTGGGTGAGGATCAGAACCGAGTCGAAGGTGGTGAGGCCGCCCACCACCATCAGGATCACCGACGTGACGACGGCGTTGCGCAGCTGCGGCAGGGTGACGTGGAGGAACTGCCGCACGCGGCCCGCGCCGTCGACCGCGGCCGCCTGGTAGAGCACCTTCGGGATGGCCCGGGTCGCCCCCTGGTAGATCAGCGAGTGCAGCGGCGTGTACTGCCAGGCGCTGACGACCACGAGCACCCCGATCGCGCCGGTGCGCGAGCCGAGCAGATTCCCGTCGCCGAACAGCCAGCGGGCCTGCGCGGGCACCCCGAAGTTGGGGTCGAGCAGGGCCCGCCACAGCACCGACACCGCCGTCACCGAGAGCAGCAGCGGCACGAAGAACACCGCGGCGAGCACCGCGCGGCCGCGCTGCGGGCCCGCGGCCCACACCCCGATCAGCAGGGAGAGCGGGGTCTGCACCAGCACGCCGAGCCCGGTGAGCAGCACGCTCAGCCACAGGCTCTGGAGCATCACCGGGTCCTGGAACAGCTTGGTCCAGTTGGTGAGTCCGGCGAAGGCGGGCGAGCCGAGCCCGCTCCAGCTGGTGAAGGAGAGCACCGCCACAAGCACCAGCGGGACCAGTGCGAAGAGGCCGAAGAACGCGAGGGCGGGCAGGGCCCAGACCACACCGGGCCGCGCCGTGCCCCGGGCGGTGGCGCGGCCCCGGGCGCGCGCCGCTGTCGTCGGTGCGGACGTCATGGCGTCGTCGTCCCCGCCGTCAGCTCGCGTCCAGGGCCTGCATGGCCTTGACGAAGCCGTCCGCGTCGCTCTGGCCGTCGGTGAACCGCTGCACCGCCTGGTAGACCGGCGTCATCGCGGCCGGCGGGTACGCCTGGTCCCAGGAGACCTGGAAGGACGGCGCCTTGGAGACGAGGCCGAGCTGGAACCTCGCGTACGCCGGGTCGTCGCTGGTGTCGAGGAACTTCTCGGTGTTCGTGGTGGTCGGCAGGTTGCCGATGGCGAGCTGCGCCTTGACGAACGTGTCGGAGTACATGAGCTTCAGGAACTTCGCGACGGCCGCGGGCTGCTTCGTCTTCTTCATCACGGAGTAGAAGTTGTTGGTGTTGCCGACCAGATCGGCGGGGTCGCCCTTGCCGCCCGGCACGCTCGGGAATGTGCTGTAGCCGAGGTCCTTCGCCGCGAAGCCGGGGTCCCCGTCCTTCTGCGTGGAGTACTCCCACGAGCCCATCAGCTCGAAGCCCGCCCTGCCCGCCGCGAGGAGCTGCGCGGAGCCGCCGTCGGTGAACTTCACCGAGTCGAAGTTGGTGCCGAACGCGCCGGCGTCCACGAGCTGCCTGATCTTCGCGAGCGCCGCCCTGCTGTCCTGGCTCGCCCAGACGCCGGTGTCACCGCCGACGGCCTTCTCGAACAGGCCGGGGCCCGCGATCCGGTCGTAGAGGTACTCGAACCACATCATGGTGGTCCACCTGTCGCCGCCGCCGAGCGCGACCGGGGTGACGCCGTGCGCCTTGAGCTCCTTGACCGCGGCGAGCAGGTCGTCCCAGGTCTTCGGCGGGGTGACGCCCGCGTCCGCGAGCACCTTCTTGTTGCTGAACAGCAGCACGGGCTGGGTGCCGCGCATCGGGACGCCGTACGCCTTCCCGCCGATCTTCGCCGTGTTGTAGACGGACGGCAGGAAGTGGTCGCCGACCTTCGGGTCGTCCTTGAAGACCTCGTCGAGCGGCATCAGCAGCCCGGCCTCGACGAAGGGCTGGATCGAACCGCCGCCCCAGTTGAAGAAGACGTCGGGAGCCTGCGGGGTGTTGATGACCGTCTGCAGCTTCTGCTGGTAGTCGGCGCCCGGGATGGTGTCGAGCACGGCCTTCACGGGGGAGGTCCTGTTGAACTCCGTGACGATCTGCTTCTCGACCTTGTTGCCCGCGTCGCCGTAGACGAGCACGTGGAACTCCTGGGCGCCGCCCCGGCCCGAGCCGCCGCCGCAGGCGGTCAGGGACGCGCCGAGCAGCAGGGCCGCGCCCGCGCCCGCGGCGGCGCGCACGGCGCCGCAGGGCCGCGCCCCCGGGCCGGACGCGGCCGTCCCGCCCGCCGCGTGCCCCGCCGTGCCCCTCGCCGGCCGCCCGCGCCTCGGCCTGCGCAGCGACGTCCATGTCGGTATCCGCATCGGGTCCCCTTCGGCACACATGGGTCCGGACCGGCGGGTCCGGAAGGACGGCTCGGAAAGAAGTATCGAAAGTGTCGATATCATTCCCGAAAGCTCTATGGACGGGGACCGTAGGGAAGGCGGCTCACGGCGTCAACAGTCCCGTCACGCGGGCGGCTTCGCGCAATCAAACTGTTACCGAGCGCCCGTGCTCTATCCTTCAGCCATGGCAGATGACAGGAGCGCGGGCAGGATCACCCTGGCCCAGGTCGCGGCCGAGGCCGGTGTGTCGCTCTCGACAGTTTCGAAAGTGCTCAACGGACGGCCCGACGTCTCCGCCCCGACGCGCGTCAGGGTCGAGGAACTCCTCGACGAGCACGGCTACCGGCGCTCCGCGCCCACCCCGCCCGAGGCCCCGCTGCTGGAGATCGTCTTCCACGAGCTGGACAGCATCTGGTCGATGCAACTGATCAGGGGCGTGCAGAACATCGCGCGACGCAACGGTGTCAGCGTGGTCCTCACCGAGACGGGCACCCGGCACTCGCCCGGCGCCGACTGGGTCGAGGGCGTGCTGCGCCGCCGCCCGCTCGGCGTCGTCCTGGTCTTCTCGACCCTGCCGGACGAGCTGAAGAAGAAGCTCTGGTCCCGCGCCATCCCGTTCGTGATCGTCGACCCGGCCGGGGACCCCGAGCCCGACGTGCCCTCGGTCGGCTCGGCCAACTGGGCCGGCGGCCTCGCCGCCACCCGCCATCTGCTCGACCTCGGGCACCGCAGGATCGCGGTGATCACGGGCCCCGAGGACATGCTCTGCTCGCTCGCACGCCTCGACGGCTTCCGCTCGGCGCTCGGCATGGCGGGCATCGCGCCCGACCCGGCGCTCGTGCGCTACGGCGACTTCCATGTCGCGTCGGGCCGGGAGCACGCGCTCGACCTGCTGCGCGGCCCCGACAGGCCCACCGCGGTCTTCGCGGGCAGCGACCTCCAGGCGCTCGGCGTGCTGGAGGCCGCGCGGGTCCTCGGCCTCCAGGTCCCCGAGGACCTCTCGGTCGTCGGCTACGACGACATCCCGCCGGCCCAGTGGTCGAGCCCCGCCCTCACCACCGTCAACCAGCCGCTCGAACGGATGGCCGAGGAGGCCGCGCAGATGTTGCTGCGGCTGCGCGGGGACCGGGGCGCGGGCCGCGCGGAACCCCGGCAGGACGACCGGGCGGAGGGGGCGGGCCCCGAGACCCGCATCGAGCTCGGCACCCGCCTCGTCGTACGGGACAGCACGCGCGCGCCGAAGGAGCCCGCCGGGCGGTGAGCCGCCGTCCGCGCGGGGGGCGCGGACCGGGCCGCCGGGCGCGTCGCCGCGTACGACCGGCGCGGCCGTGCGCGGCAGGACCGTGCGCGGCACGGCGCACCGCGTAGGCCGTACGCGGCACGGCCTGCGCGGGGCGCGTCCGTACGCGGCACACTTGAGGCAGGTGCCGCAGCATCAAGACCCTCCGTCCGCCCGCGCTCCCCGAAGAGGCCACCGAGGACGAGATCACGGCCGCGGCGCTCCAGTACGTGCGCAAGGTGTCCGGCTTCCGCGCCCCTGCCGCGCACAACCGCGAGGTCTTCGACCGGGCCGTCGCGGAGATCACCGCGTCCACCGCACGCCTGCTGTCCGGCCTCGACGTGCGGGGCGGCCCCGCGCGGCGGGAGCCCGTAGGCCGCTGAGGGCGGGCGGCGGCCGGAGTTACGCGGCGCGGGCCGCGGCGGGGTCGGCGGCGGGTGCGGGCTCGCAGCCGATCACCTGCACCGCACCCGGCTGCGCGGCCGGGGGCGCGGGCGCGGCCTGCGCGGCGCCCCGCGCGTGCGGGCGCCGCACGACATACGCAGCCAGCGCCCCCGCGCCGAACAGCGCGAGCACCGAGAGCGCCGTGCCGAACCAGCTCGTGCCGAGCCACTGCCCGCCGAAGTACCCGAGGCCGACGCTGTAGACGGTCCACGCCGCGCCCGCAAGCGCCGACCAGGGGAGGAACTCCTTCGTCCTGCGCTGCGAGGCCCCCGCGCCGAACGACATCACCGAGCGGCCCGCCGGCGCGAAGCGCGCGATCACGACGAGGGCGCCGCCGCCCGCGGCGAGCGCCCTGCCCAGGCTTGCGTGCGCCTTGGCGAGGCGGCGCGAGCGGGTCAGAGCGCCGGTGAGCCTGCCGCTGCGCGCGATACGGAAAGCGGCCAGGTCGCCGAGGACCGAGGCGGTCGTCGCGCACAGGCCGAGCAGGATCAGCGAGGCGATCTCGTGCGGCAGCCGGCTCGTGCCCGCCATCCGGTCGGCGGCGTGCGCGACCGTCGAGGAGCCCGCGGCCGTGGCGGTCGCGGTGGCGGCGGTCACGACGAGCACACCGCTCGGCAGCACGGGCAGGAAGACGTCGAGCAGGACGGAGAGCGCCACGACGGCGTAGATCCACGGGCTGCTCGCGAGCGACCCAAGACTCTCCAGCACGGTGCCCTGTTCCCCGATCCCGTCTCGACTCCGGACCCGGTGGAACGGGTTCCCGGTCTGCGCCCTGATGCGCGGCCGCGGGTTGTCGCAGGGGAGCGGCGGAAGCGGCCTACCAGCCAAACAGCGTACGCCCGCGTGCTGTGCGCGGTTCCGCCGCCGTGCGTGATGTTGTCCACTTCGAGATGTGTGGAGTTCGTTTCCGCCTGGTATGCAGCCCGGCCGTCCCGATACCGTCGCGCGGGGTGTGCGCCCGGGTGCCGAGCGTGGCGACCGTGCAGGTGGGCGGCGGGCACGGGCGCCGGAACCGGTCAGGCGGCGACCGCGTCACCCACCGGGCGCTCGCCGCTCCCGGCCCCGTCCCCGCCGCCCGGGGCGCGGGCCGCGCCCCGCGCGCGGCCGAGGGAGAGCGCGCCTGGCCCCATGACGGTGATCAGCAGGAAGGCCCAGCAGAAGAACACGGCGGCCTCGCCGCCGTTCTGGAGCGGCAGCACGCCGTGTGCCTGGTGGACGCTGAAGTACGCGAAGGCCATCGAGCCGGAATCGACGAGGGCCACCGGCCGGGCGGCGAGCCCGGTCAGCACGAGGGCGCCCCCCACGAGCTGGATGACGGCCGCGTACCAGCCGGGCCAGGCGCCCACCGGTACCGCCCGCATGCCGAGGACGCCGAACAGGGTGGCCACCCCGTGGCAGGTGAAGAGGAGGCCGACGACGATGCGGAACAGGCCGAGTGCGTACGGCTGTGCCCGATCGAGCCGGCCGAACAGTCGTGACATGAGGAGGGGACTCCTTCGCCCTGGGGGGTTGGTCTGGACCTGTGGAATCTCCCCGGGGCGTGCGGGAGCCGAATCGTCTCCCACGAGATCGATGGTTTCGCACGAACGAAACGCGTCGAGCCCGAACGCCCCTTTCTCCCGCAGTCGTTCACTTACCGCGCGGCCGGATTGCGTGGCATCCCGCCGTCTGCGGCGGTCTGCCCCGCGCCCGCCGACGGCCGAAAACCGCGTCCACGCGCCGGGCGGTCAGCCGTGGTGTGGCGTCAGGGTGCGGGCGTCGACCGTGACCAGGCGGGGCGGGGCTGAGCCGTCCGCGCGGCTCTGGTCGAGCCGCAGGTCGGCGCGGCGGCCCTCCAGGGTCAGGGTCATCAGCTGGTTGCCGAACCAGGGGCCGCCCGTGCGGTGCCACGCCACCGGCGGCGCGCCGAGGCGGCCGTGGCGCCGCAGGGCCCTGCCGACCCACCGGCCGAGGACGTTCCAGCCCAGCCGGAAGGTGACCTTCATGTAGCCGGGGACCGAGTTGTGCACGGGCGAGCAGGTGAGCTGCGCGACGCGGGAGGCGACCCCGTCCGCCGCCCGGCCACCGGGCCACGAGGCCTCCGCGATGTACGCGTGGTGCACATCGCCCGAGAGCACGCACACCGTCGCCGGCGCCCCGGCACCGCTGCCGACCTCGGCTATCAGCCCGGTCAACTCCTCGAAGGAGCGCGGGAACGCGGGCCAGTGCTCCAGGTCGGCCGCCCGCCGCAGCCGCTCCCCGAGCCGCGCCCAGCGCGCGCCGCGCCCACCGCCGCACAGCACCGAGTCCCAGCTCTCCAGGTCGTGGATCATCGGCGGCAGCAGCCACGGCAGCGACGTGCCGAGCAGCAGGTGGTCGTACGAACCGGGCGCGTCGAGCACCTGCTCGCGCACCCAGCCCATCTCGTCCTCCCCGACCATCGCCCGCGCGTCCTCGGCCAGCACCCGCGCGCCCCGCGAGTCGATCACCACGAGGCGGGTCCTGCCGAAGTCGCGCCGGTAGCTCCACCGGACGCTCGCCGGGTCGCGGTCCGCGCGCCGCGCGAACTCCCGCACCGGGGCCGTCGCGTCGGCCGCCGCGCGCACCTCCTTGACCAGCTCGTCGGCCGCGAGCTGCGCGGGGGAGAGATTGCCCAGGTGCTGGTAGACCCAGTACGACATCAGGCCGCTGACGATCCGCTCGTCCCACCAGCCGGTGCGGCGCATCTGCGCCACCCACGCCGCGCTGGTGTTCCAGTCGTCTATGACGTCGTGGTCGTCGAAGACCATGCAGCTCGGCACCGTCGACAGCAGCCACCGCACCTCGGGGTCGCCCCAGGACTCGTCGTACAGGCGCGTGTACTCCTCGAAGTCGGCCACCTGCGTGCCGGGCGGCTCCGAGAGGTCGCGGCGGCGGGCCAGCCACTCCTGGGTGCCGGGCGAGGTCTCGTCCGCGTAGACCTGGTCGCCGACGAGCAGCAGCACGTCGGGGCGGTCCCCGGGCTCCGCCCCCGCGAGCCGCAGCGCCAGCGTGTCCAGCGCGTCCGGACCGACCGGGTCCGGCGCGTCCTTCGCGGGTCTGGCCCACCGGCAGGAGCCGAACGCGACGCGGGCCCGGTCCGCGCCCGCGTCCGGCGTGCGTATCGCGCTCGGCGGGAACGCGCCGTCCCGGCGCGGCCACACCAGACCGCCGTCGAGCCGCACCTCGTACTGCGTCGACGTGCCGGGCGTGAGTCCCGCCACCTCCACAAGCGCGTAGTGGTGGCCCGCCACCTCGAAGGTCGGGGCCGAGCCCGACGCGCCGTCCGCGCACCGCACCTCGGCCGTGCACGCCGCGTCCGCCTCCACCCACACCGTCGCCGTGCCGGAGCCGTCCCATGCGACGTGCCGCAGCACGGGCCCCAGCCGAAGCCCCGTCACCTGCCCCTCCTCCATCCGTCCTCCATCCGTCATCCGTCCGCGCTCCCCGCGCCACGCTTCCGTCCGCCCGTACGCTACGGACACCGTGACTGCTGCCCCGTGGCGGGCCCCTGGCCACCCGCCGCGGCCCCGGCTTTTCCCGAGGGACATCCCTGAGATCTCCCCGACATACGGCACGGACGCGGTACGAATGGGTCCATGCGACTCACCGACGAGGAGGCGGCACGGCGGCTCGGCGCGGCCCGGGTGCTGCGGCTCGCGACCGTGGGCCCGGACGGGGCGCCGCACCAGGTGCCCGCGACCTTCGCCAGGTACGCGGGCCCGCGCGGCGACCGTATCGCCATCGCCGTCGACCACAAGCCCAAGCGCCACCGCGACCTGCGCCGCCTGCGCAACATCGAGGCGGAGCCGCGGGTGTGCGCGCTCGCCGACGCGTACAGCGACGACTGGACCCGGCTGTGGTGGGTGCGCGCGGACGGCACGGCCCGCGTGCTCTACGGCGAGGACGGCCCGCCCGGCCCCGAGGGCCGGGCGGAACGCGGCCCTACGGCCTGCGAACAGGCGGAACGCGCAACGGCGTTGGACCTGCTCGTCGCCAAGTACCCGCAGTACACGGCGAGACGGCCGGACGGGCCGGTGATCGTCATCGACGTCGGGAAGCTGACCGGATGGGCATACACGGATCCGGTCGCGTAGGTCTTGTGGAGGCGGCGCACCGAGGGCGGCGCCACCGTGCCCGGCGCGGGATCATGTTCCGTGATGGCCCCCCACGCGACGGACGAGAGCCCGTTCGACACACTGTTCTGCGGACTGCTGCCCCGGCTGTACCGCAGGGCCGTCATGCTCGCGGGCACGCCCCACGCCGCCGAGGACGCGGTGCACGAGACCTATCTCAAACTGGTGGCGCGCCCGGAGAAGCTGCTCGGCCATCCCGAGCCGTACGCCTACGCCTTCAGAGCGATGCTCAGCGCCGTGCACGACGCCCGCAGGAAGGAGAAGCGCCACGTGCTGACCGACGCGCCGGAGAGCCTCGCGGGTGCCGAGGGCGCCGCGGGCGGTGTCGCGCCCGCCGTCGCCTGGGACGGCGGATTCGAGCGGCGGCAGGGCGAGTTGGAGGCGATGCGGCTGCTCGGTGGCCTCTCCGCGCGGCAGGCCGCCGTGGTGATCCTGGTGGACCTCGACGGCTACACCCTCGACCAGGCCGCCCGGATCATGCGGGTGCACCGGGGCACCGCTGCCCGGCACCGCACCCGCGCGCTCGGTGCCCTGCGGGCCGAGTTGACCCGGTCCTGCGCGGAGGGCGGGGGCGGCCATGACAGGGCCTGAGGCCGAGGGCCCGGCCGGCCGCGACGGCCCCGGGACCCCCGTGGACGAGCAGCGGCTCGCCGCGGCGCTCGGCGCGCGGCTGCGCGCGGCCGACGACGCCCTCACCGTCCCGCCGGGGCTGTGGGAGCGGGTACGCGCGGCGCCCCCCGCCGCGTCGCGCAGGCGCC